>JBQTKI010000047.1:0-2712 GCA_052386275.1 Gammaproteobacteria bacterium | reverse complement strand
AGGACGTGCGTGTAGATCTGCGTCGTCGACACGTCGCGGTGCCCCAGGAGCTCCTGGACGGTTCGGATGTCGCGGCCGTCTTCGAGCAGGTGGGTGGCGAACGAGTGGCGCAGTCCATCGGCATACTGCTCATGAATCGACGGCGCCACGGATCGCCTACCGCTACCATCCATTCTTCGGCTCTGCAGTTGAGGTAGTTCGTACCCTTCGGCGGATTCACGCCGACATCGTGGTGGTCCGGTTGCCCGATGGGGCGCAGATTGGCGTCCCGCGGTGGATGTTGGATCCGGTGGCGTGTGACCAGCTGCCGACCGAGGAGCGTCCGCGAATCGGTCTCGCTGCCCTCGGCACTCTTCGCGCTCTCCTGGACAGCCAATCGTTGTCGAACCCGGGTTCTTCGGTGGACGCTTGCGCAACGCGAAGCCGAGGAGGACGCGATGCGCAAGGCGAAACCAGGCGAAGGTCGCCAACGGCGGTTGCTCTTGCTGGTCGCCGGCGAGGAGGCGCGGCTGTCCGAGGAGGCCCGTCGCCGCTGCCAACACCTATTAATCCACCTACTCCGGATCGTGCTTCAGGCCGAGCGATCGCCACGGAGGGACGATGACTGAGAAGATCCGACCGACGCATCTCGAACGGACCGCCTATGTCTACGTCCGGCAATCGACCGCCGAGCAGGTCCGCCATCATCAGGAAGGGCAGCAGCGGCAGTACGCGCTCGTGGAGCACGCACAACGTCTGGGCTTCCGTCGGACGCAGGTCATCGACGACGATCTTGGCCGCTCGGGAAGTGGCCACCAGGAGCGGCCGGGGTTCGCGCGGCTCTTGGCCGCCGTCTGTGACGGCGCCGCCGGGGCGGTGTTCGCGCTCGAAGCCTCGCGGCTGGCGCGGAACAATCGCGACTGGCACCATCTCGTCGACCTCTGTGCCCTGACCGACACGCTGCTGGCCGACTACGACGGCATCTACGATCCTCGGCAGCTGAACGACCGCCTGTTGCTCGGGCTCAAGGGCACGATGAGCGAATTCGAGCTGGGGCTGCTGAAGCAGCGCGCCTATGCGGTGCGGATCCAGATGATTCAGCGCGGGGCCGTGCTGTGGGACGTGCCGGTCGGTTACGTGCGGAGCGAGGACCATGAGATCGCGATGATCGCCGACCGGCAGGTCCAGGACGCGATCCGCGGGGTCTTCGCGAAGTTCGGCGAACTGGGGAGTGCGCGGCAGGTGACGATCTGGTACCGGGAAGAGCAGATCCCGCTGCCGCACTTGACCCCCGGGACGCGTGGCCACGAGATCGCCTGGAAGCCGCCGAGCATCGGGCGCGTGCGGCAGATGCTCAAGAACCCGTGCTATGCCGGCGCGTTCGTCTACGGTCGTACGGCCTCGCGGACCGTGATGCGGGAGGAACGGCCGCGCCGATCCCACGGCCACAAGGCCACGGTCGGCGAGTGGCAGATCTTGATCCGGGATCATCACCCTGGCTATATCAGCTGGGACGAGTTCCTCCGCAATCAAGGAACCCTGGAGGCGAACTTGGCGCGAGCCGCCGGCGAGCGGTCCGGAGCTCCCAAGAGCGGTCCCGCTCTGCTGGCGGGCCTGCTGCGGTGCGGTCGCTGCGGGCGCAAGCTGCGAGTGGTGTACAGCGGCACTGGGGGCCGGGTGCCGCGCTACAGCTGCGCGGGCGGGCGCGTCCAGCGCGGCACGGGCGCCTGCCTGAACGTCGGCAGCCTCCGGCTCGACGACGCCGTGGTGGCGCGCGTGCTGGAAGGGGTGCAACCCGGTGGGATCGAAGCGGCGCTTGAAGCGGGAGAGCAGGAGGCTCAGCAGGACGACGAGAAGCGTCGGGCCCTCGGGCTGGCGCTGGAGAAAGCTCGCTATCAAGCAGGACGGGCTCAGCGGCAATACGACGCGGCGGATCCGGAGAATCGGCTGGTCGCCGGAGAGCTGGAAGCCCGATGGAACCACGCGCTGCAAACCGTCGCGGACCTGGAAGCGCGAGTGCAGGCGGCGACAGCGCAGCGGCCAGGTCTGCAACCGGGCGAACGAGAGCGCCTGATCGAACTCGGCGCGGATCTCCATCAACTGTGGAACCATCCGGCGGCACCGGTCACGTTGAAGAAGCGGATTCTCCGGACGGTGTTGAACGAGATCGTTCTCGACGTCGCGGACGATCCGCCGCGCAACCTGCTCTGGCTGCATTGGAGCGGGGGCGTTCATACTCAGTTGACGCTTCCCCGGAATCGCTCCGGCCAGCACGGTCGCGCCGTCAGCGCGGAGGCCGTCGAGCTCATTCGCGAACTGGCGGGCGTCGGTAACGACCAGACCATCGCGAGCGTGCTCAATCGTCTTGGCTACCGAACCGGGCAGGGACTGACCTGGCGAGCGTCGCGAGTCGCTGGTGTGCGCAACTACCATGGGATCTCACCGTGTGAGCCGAGCCCGGATCGGCTGACCCTGGAACAGGTCGCCGCGATCCTCCGCGTGAGCAACACCGTCGTGCGCCGACTCATCAAAGACCAAGTGCTGCCCGCCCGCCAACTCGTGTCCTGTGCCCCCTGGGTGATCCGACGAGAAGACCTCGCTCTGCCCGCCATCCAAGCCGCCGTACAGGCCGTTCGAGACGGTCACACACGCCCGCGAACTGCTCCCGGCCACCCCGAGCTCCCTCTCGAATCAAGCACATAGAAAGGTGGTGCACTATGCGCAGGCCTCGCG
>JBQTKI010000046.1:0-17902 GCA_052386275.1 Gammaproteobacteria bacterium | reverse complement strand
GCCGGCAGCACCGGCACCGAGGACCCGCCCGGGATCACGGCCTTCAGTTTCCGCCCGCCGCGCATGCCGCCCGCGATCTCGAGCAGCTCCTTGAACGGGATGCCCATCGGCAATTCGTAGTTGCCGGGTTTCGCCACGTGGCCGGACACCGAGAAGATGTTGGTGCCGCCCGAATTCGGCACGCCGAGCTCGGCGAACCACTTGGCTCCCCTGCGCATGATCGCGGGCACCGAGGCGAAGCTCTGCGTGTTGTTGATCGTGGTCGGCTTGCCGTAGAGGCCGAAGTTCGCCGGGAACGGCGGCTTGAAGCGCGGCTTGCCCGGCTTGCCCTCGAGCGACTCGAGGAGCGCCGTCTCCTCGCCGCAGATGTAGGCGCCGGCGCCCGCGACCGCGTGCAAGTCGAAGTCCACGCCCGAACCCTGGATGTTCCTGCCGAGGAGCCCCGCGGCATAGGCCTCCGCGAGCGCAGCCTCGAAGCGCGGGTAGGGCTCGGCCTGGAACTCGCCGCGGATATAGTTGTAGCCGACGGTCGCCCCCATGGCGTAGCCGCCGATCGCCATGCCCTCGATCACCGAGTGCGGGTTGTAGCGCAGGATGTCCCGGTCATGGCAGGTGCCGGGCTCGCTCTCGTCCGAGTTGCAGACGACGTACTTCTGGCCGGGGGCGTTCCGCGGCATGAAGCTCCCCTTCACGCCGGTCGGGACGCCGGCGCCGCCGCGACCCTTGAGGCCGGAGGCCTTGACCTCCTCGATGATGGCTTCGCGCGGCGTCTTCTCGCGCAGGGTCCTCTCCCAGGCCTGGTAGCCGCCGAACTTGCGGTACACGGCGAGCGTCCAGCTCCCGGCATGCGAGAGCGGCTCGAACACAACCTGATTCATCGCACGCGCCATCGTCACTTCACCGAATCCAGCACCTGGATCGCCCGCTCGGGCGTCAGATTCTCGTGGTACACGTGGTCCACCATCATCATCGGCGCGTTGTTGCAGGCGGCCAGGCATTCCTCCTCGCGCTTGAGGTAGAACTTCCCGTCCGGCGTGCTGTTCCCGGTCCTGATGCCGAGGTGTTTCTCGACCGCTTCGACGATGCGATCGGCGCCGCACAGCATGCAACTGATGTTGGTGCAGACCGAGACGTGCACGCGCCCGGCGGGCTTCGTTTCGAACATCGAGTAAAAGCTCGCGACCTCGTACACCTGGACCGGCGGCAAGCCGAGGTAATCCGCAACCGCGTCCATCAGTCCGGTCGTGAGCCAGCCGTGGTTCTGGTGCTGCGCCGCTCGGAGCCCCGCGAGCAGCGCCGAGCGCCGGCGGTCCGGCGGGAACTTCGCGACCCAGCGGTCGATCTCGCGCCGGGTCTCGTCGCTGAGCGAGCCATCCTGCCCCGGCGCACTCACCGGTCGATCTCCCCGAACACGATGTCCATCGTGCCGATCATCGCGACCACGTCGGCGAGCATATGGCCGCGCACCAGCTCGTCCATGGCGGCGAGGTGCGCAAAGCCCGGCGCGCGGCACTTCACGCGATAGGGCTTGTTGGCGCCGTCGGAGACCAGCCACACGCCGAATTCGCCCTTCGGCGCCTCGACTGCGGCATAGGTCTCGCCCTCCGGGACGCAATAGCCCTCGGTGAACAGCTTGAAGTGGTGAATCAGCGATTCCATGTCGTCTTTCATCTCGTCGCGCTTCGGCGGCGTCACCTTGTGGTCGTCGAGCATGACTGGCCCAGGGTTCGCCGCGAGCCAGTCGACGCACTGGCGGATGATGCGGTTCGACTGCCGCAGCTCCGCGACGCGGCACAGGTAGCGGTCGTAGCAGTCGCCGTTGACGCCGACCGGCACGTCGAAGTCCACGCTGTCGTAGCAGGCGTAGGGCTGCTTCTTGCGCAGGTCCCACACGACGCCGGAGCCGCGCAGCATCGGGCCGGTGAAGCCCAATTGCAGCGCGCGCTCGGGCGACACCACGCCAATGTTGACCGTGCGCTGCTTCCAGATGCGGTTCTCGGTCAGGAGCGTCTCGTACTCGTCGATGCACGCCGGGTAGCGCTCGGTGAAGTCGCGGATGAAGTCGAGCATCGTTCCCGACCGTGCCTCGTTCCTGCGCTTCGCGTCGCGCTCGCCGCGGTAGCGCGAGGGCTGGTACTTCGGCATCGTGTCCGGCAGGTCGCGGTACACCCCGCCCGGGCGGTAGTAGGTCGCGTGCATGCGGGTGCCCGAGACCGCCTCGTAGCAGTCCATCAGGTCCTCGCGGTCGCGGAACGCGTACAGGAACACGGTCATCGCGCCGATGTCGAGGCCGTGCGAGCCGATCCACATCAGGTGGTTCAGGATCCGCGTCATCTCGTCGAACATGGTGCGGATCCACTGCGCGCGCAGCGGCGCCTCGATGCCGAGCAGCTTCTCGATCGCGCGCACGTAGGCGTGCTCGTTGCACATCATGGACACGTAATCGAGCCGGTCCATGTAGCCGATCGAGTGGTTGAAGGGCTTCGACTCGGCCAGCTTCTCGGTCGCGCGGTGCAGAAGCCCGATGTGCGGGTCGGCCTTCTGGATCACCTCGCCGTCCATCTCGAGCACCAGGCGCAGCACCCCGTGCGCCGCCGGGTGCTGCGGACCGAAGTTCACCGTGAAGTTCTGGAACTCAGCCACCGGCTGCTCCCGGCTCGCCGCCCTTGCGGATCACCTTCGGCACCAGGGTGCGCGGCTCGATGCTGACGGGTTCGTACACGACCCGGCCCTTGCCGGGGTCGTAGCGCACCTCGACCCGGCCCGACAACGGGAAGTCCTTGCGGAACGGGTGGCCGATGAAGCCGTAGTCGGTCAGGATGCGGCGCAGGTCCGGGTGGCCCCGGAACAGGATGCCGTAGAGGTCGAAGGCTTCGCGCTCGTACCAGTCGGCCGAGGCCCAGATGCCGGTCACCGAGTCCACGATCGGCGGCTCGCCTGGATCGCAGCGGCAGCGCAGCCGCAGCCGCGTATTGCGCGACACCGACAGCAGGTGATAGACGACCGCGAAGCGAGGGCCGGCGGCCTCGCGTTCCGCGTCGCGCTCGACGCCGCGGCTGAAACCGGTCGCGGTTGTCGATTCGGTCGCCCATTCCGCGCGGCCGAAGTCCAGGTAGTCGATGCCCGACAGGTCGATGAGCTGCTCGAAGGCAAGCGCAGGGTCATCGCGCAGCGCCCGGCAGACCTCGAGCAGATCGGCGGGTACCACCTCGACCGTCAGCTCGTCCGGCAGCGACGCGACGCGACGGGCGCGTGCGCCGAACCGGGAAGCGATCGCGACTGCCGTTGCCTCGAGTCGGCTCATGCAGGCCCGCGCGCAATCGTGCTGGTGCGCCGGATCTTGTCCTGCAGCTGCAGGATCCCGTAGACCAGCGCTTCCGCGGTCGGCGGGCAACCCGGCACATAGACGTCCACTGGCACGATGCGGTCGCAGCCGCGCACGACCGAATAGGAATAGTGATAGTAGCCGCCGCCGTTGGCGCAGGAGCCCATCGAGATCACCCACTTCGGCTCCGGCATCTGGTCGTAGACCTTTCGCAGGGCGGGCGCCATCTTGTTGACCAGGGTCCCGGCGACGATCATGACGTCGGACTGGCGCGGGCTGCCGCGGAATACGACGCCGAAGCGGTCGAGGTCGTAGCGCGAGGCCCCGGCGTGCATCATCTCGACCGCGCAGCAGGCGAGCCCGAAGGTCATCGGCCACATCGAGCCGGTGCGCGCCCAGTTCATCAGCGCGTCCACCGTGGTGGTGACGAACCCGCGGCCCTGCAGCACGGGTGCCTGGGCGCTCAGTCCCATTCCAGCGCCCCCTTCTTCCACTCGTAGATGAAGCCGATCACGAGCACCACCAGGAACACCGCCATCGAGATCAGCCCGAAGCCGCCGATCGAGCCGAGCGCAACCGCCCAGGGAAACAGGAACGCAATTTCGAGGTCGAAGATGATGAACAGGATTGCGACCAGGTAGTAGCGCACGTCGAACTTCATGCGCGTGTCCTCGAAGGCCTCGAAGCCGCATTCGTAGGGCGAGGCCTTCGCGGGATCGGGGCGGCGCGGCCCGAGCACCCAGCCGAGCGCCAGCAGCAGCACGCCGAAGCCGCCGGCGACCAGCAGGAAGATCAGTACGGGCAGGTAATTCTGGAGCAAATTCGCGACCGTCGCGGACTGCGGGAAAAGCCTCGCAAACCGGTCGCATTGTAACTGTCCGCGGGGGTCCGTTGGGACTCCCGGCGGCTCATGCACGGGACTGAGATGGTGCCGACGGTGGGACTCGAACCCACACAGGTTTCCCCACTAACCCCTCAAGCTAGCGCGTCTACCAATTCCGCCACGTCGGCAAGGAACATTCTCGGCGGGCCACTCATTCCGGGGCCGGACCGGCCTGGTCGGCCGGCGGCTCGGCGGCCGGCGGCGCGGATTCCGGCAGCGCGGGCACCGAATCCGCGCCGACGCTTTCCTCCGGCACCAGCACGGTCGCTTCCGCTGCGGGCGCCGCGGACTGCGGGCGCGTCGCGAACCAGGCGAGTGACATGCTGGTCATGAAGAACAGTGTCGCGAGCACGGCGGTCAGCTTGGAGAAGAAGGTCGCCGAGCCGCGCGCCCCGAATACCGTGCCCGACGCGCCCGCGCCGAAGCCCGCGCCCGCTTCGGCGCCCTTGCCCCGCTGCAGCAGGACCAGCGCGACGATCGCGAAGCACAGCAAGCCGTGCACGAATGTGATCACGTTCTGCAACATGCCGCCCACCCGCCTGGCGCGCCGCTTCAGCCCCCGGCCGAGCGGCAGATCGCCGTGACTTCCTCGGCCATCCGCGCTGCGCCGCCGATCAGGCCGCCGTCCACGGCGGGCATCGCGAACAGCTCAAGCGCGTTGCCCGCCTTGACGCTGCCCCCGTAGAGCACCCGAAGGGAAGCTGCAATTCTAGCATCCTTTTCCGCGATCCGGACCCGGATCAGCGAGTGCACTTCCTGCGCCTGCTCCGGGGTCGCCGTGCGCCCGGTACCGATCGCCCAGACCGGCTCGTAGGCGACGACGGCCGCGGCGAACACCGCCGCGCCCGCGCTCCCGAGCACGGCGTCCAGCTGGCGCAGCACGACCGCTCGCGTGGCGCCCGCCTCGCGCTCGGCGAGCGTCTCGCCGACGCAGAGGATGGGCGCGAGACCGTGGCGCTGCGCGGCGGCGAACTTGCGCGCCACCAGCGCGTCGTCCTCGCCGTACAGCGCGCGCCGCTCCGAGTGGCCGACGATCGCGTAACGGCAACCGAGGTCCGCAAGCATCGAGGCCGCGATCTCGCCGGTATGCGCGCCGGTTTCCTCGGCGCACACGTCCTGGGCGCCGAGCCCGATGCGGCTGCCCGCAAGCTGGCGGCCGACGTCCGCGAGATGCACGAAGGGCGGGCACACGACGGCCTCGGCGGTGCCCGCGCCGGCGCCGCGCGTGATCAGGCCCCCGACCAGGCGCTCGGCCTCGGCGCGGTTGCCGTGCATCTTCCAGTTGCCGGCGACCAGCGGCCGGCGCAGCTTGTGATTCATGCGGCGGGCGCGGCCGCACTCACGGCCTCGGCGAGCGCGGCGGCATGACGTGACACCGCCTCCGCATCCTCGCCCTCGACCATCACGCGGATCACGGGCTCGGTGCCCGAGGCGCGAAGCACCACGCGCCCGCGGCCGCGGAGCGACTTCTCGACCGCGGCGACCGCCGCGACGACGCGCGCGTCCCCGGCCGCGTCGAAGCGCTTCGCGACGCGCACGTTGACGAGTTTCTGCGGGAAATGGCGCATGCCGGCGGCGAGCTCCGACAGCGGCTTGCCGGTCGCCTTCATCACGGCGAGCACCTGTAACGAAGCCACCAGGCCGTCGCCGGTCGTCATCCGGTCAAGGCACAGCAGGTGGCCGGAGGTCTCGCCGCCCAGGATGCCGTTGTGTTGTCGCAGCATCTGCAGCACGTGGCGGTCGCCGACCGACGCGCGCAGGAACGGCACGCCGAGCTCGGAGAGCGCGAGCTCGAGGCCGAAGTTGCTCATCACGGTGCCGACCACCGGGCCGCGCAGGTCGCCTGCCGCCAGGCGCGACTTGGCGAGCAGGTACAGCAGCTGGTCGCCGTCCACGCTCTGGCCCTGCTCGTCCACCATCACGACGCGGTCGCCGTCGCCGTCGAGCGCGATGCCGGCGTCCGCGTGCACGCCGGTGACGGTCAGCTTGAGGAGCGCGGTTTCGGTCGATCCGCAGCCCTCGTTGATGTTGCGCCCATTGGGCGAGCAGCCGATCGGCACGATGTCGGCGCCGAGGTCGGCGAGCACGCGCGGCGCGACCTTGTAGGCGGCGCCGTTGGCGCAGTCGATCACGAGCTTCATGGGTTCGAGCCGCATGCCCGCAGGCAGGGTCGAGGCGCAGAAGTCCTGGTACAGGACGCGGTCGCGGTCGACGCGCGTGGCGCGCCCGAGCCCCGCCGATTCGCAGGTCGGCGCGGGCTCGTCGAGGTGGGACTCGATCGCCTCCTCGAGCTCGTCGGCGAGCTTGCCGCCCGCGCGGTCGAAGAACTTGATGCCATTGTCGTCGAAGCGGTTGTGAGAGGCGCTGATCACGGCGCCGAAATCGCAGCCCATGCGCTGCACCATGTAGGCGATGCCGGGCGTCGGCAGCGGACCGGCGAGCAGCACATCCACGCCTGCGGCGACGAAACCGGCCTCGAGCGCCGACTCGAACATATAGCCCGACAGCCGCGTGTCCTTGCCGACCAGCACCTTGCCGCCGTCCGGCGCGAGCACGCGCGCCGCGGCCCCCGCGAGTCGCAGTGCGAATTCGACCGTCATCGGGTGCGTGCCCACGCGGCCGCGCACGCCGTCGGTGCCGAAATAGCGCCTGCCCATGCCTCCCTACCCCTTCGCCGCGGCCGCCGCCGCTACCTTGAGCGCGTCCACCGTGGGTGCGACGTCGTGCGCGCGCACGATGCGCGCGCCGTTGGCCGCTGCGAGCACCGCGAGCGCGACGCTGCCTGCCAGCCGGTCGCCTGCGGCGCGCCCGGTCAGCTGCCCGACCATGCTCTTGCGCGACAGGCCGACCAGCACCGGCGGCCCGTCCGCCGCGATCGCGGACAGGCCCCGCAGCAACTCAAGATTATGCGCGAGCGTCTTGCCGAAGCCGAATCCGGGGTCCACGACGATGCGCGAAAGCGCGATGCCGGCGGCGGTGCAACGCGCCACCTGGGCCCGCAGGAAGGCCCGCACCTCGGCGACGACGTCGTCGTAGCGCGGCGCCTGTTGCATCGTCCCGGGCTCGCCCTGCATGTGCATCAGGCAAACGGCGGCATCCGAATCCGCGAGCGCCTCGAGCGCGCCGGGCGCGGCAAGCGCCGCGACGTCGTTGACCATTGCCGCGCCGGCGGCGAGCGCCTGGCGCATGACCTCGGGCTTGCGCGTATCGACCGAGACCGGCACCGGCAGCTCGGCGGCGAGGCGTTCGATCACCGGCAGCACCCGGCGCAATTCCTCGTCCGCGGCAACCGGGGCGGCGCCGGGGCGCGTGGACTCGCCGCCGACGTCCACGATCGCGGCGCCCTCCTCGACCATCTGCCGCGCGCGCTCGAGCGCGTGCGGCAACTCGAAGTGGCGGCCGCCATCGGAGAACGAATCGGGGGTCACGTTGAGGATGCCCATCACGAGCGGAGCGTCGAGGGCGAGGCGGTGGCGGCCGCAGCGCAGTGCGTCCGGCTCCGTCGGCTTCCCGCCGCGATCGCGCGCCGCCGTCGCTGGCATGGCGCCCACGCGCCGCGGCCGCGTCAGGTCTGGCTGGCCGGCGGCCCGATGACCGGCGCCGGCGAGGCCTTGCCCGTGCCGACGCCCGGCGCGCCGGGCTCTTCCCAGTCAGCCGGGGGACGCGGCTCGCGCCCGGCCATGATGTCCTTGATCTGCTCCTCGTCGACGGTCTCGTACTTGAGGAGCGCGGCGGCCATCGTGTCGAGCTTGTCGCGATTGTCTACCAGGATCTTCTTCGCGAGGCCGTAGGAGTCGTCGATGATCCTGCGGATCTCCTCGTCGATGACGTGCGCGGTCACGTCGGACACCTGCTTGTGCTGGGTGACCGAGCGGCCGAGGAACACCTCACCCGCATCCTCCATGTAGGACAGCGGACCGAGCCGCGCCGAAAGACCCCACTTCGTGACCATGTTGCGCGCGAGGTTGGTCGCGCGTTCGATGTCGTTCGAAGCGCCGGTCGTGATGGCCTCGGGGCCGAAACGCAGTTCCTCGGCGATGCGCCCGCCGAACAGGCTCGCAATCTGGTTCTCGAGGCGGCGCTTGCTGAAGCTGTAGCGATCCTCCTCGGGCAGGAACATCGTGACGCCGAGTGCGCGGCCACGCGGGATGATCGTCACCTTGTAGACCGGGTCATGCTCGGGAAGGCTCATGCCGACGATGGCGTGGCCGGCTTCATGGAACGCAGTCGTGAGCTTCTCCTGCTCGCTCATGACCATCGAGCGCCGCTCGGCGCCCATCATGATCTTGTCCTTGGCGTGCTCGAACTCGTCCATCGTCACCAGGCGCTTGTTGGCGCGGGCGGCAAACAGCGCCGCCTCGTTGACGAGGTTCATGAGGTCGGCGCCCGAGAAACCCGGGGTGCCGCGTGCGATCAGGGACGGCTTGACGTCTTCCGCGACCGGCACTTTGCGCATGTGCACCTTCAATATCTGCTCGCGCCCGCGCACGTCGGGCAGCGGCACCACCACCTGGCGGTCGAAGCGGCCCGGGCGCAGCAGCGCGGGGTCGAGCACGTCGGGGCGGTTGGTCGCGGCGATCACGATCACGCCCTCGTTGCCCTCGAAACCGTCCATCTCGACCAGCAGCTGGTTCAGGGTCTGCTCGCGCTCGTCGTGGCCGCCGCCGAGACCGGCGCCGCGGTGGCGGCCGACCGCGTCGATCTCGTCGATGAACACGATGCAGGGCGCGTGCTTCTTGGCCTGCTCGAACATGTCGCGCACGCGGGAGGCGCCCACGCCAACGAACATCTCGACGAAGTCGGAGCCGGAAATCGTGAAGAACGGCACCTTGGCCTCGCCCGCGATCGCGCGCGCCAAGAGCGTCTTGCCGGTGCCGGGGCTGCCGACCATCAGCACGCCCTTCGGGATCTTGCCGCCGAGCTTCTGGAACTTGGACGGGTCCTTCAGGAAGTCGACGATCTCGGCGACCTCCTCCTTGGCCTCGTCGACGCCCGCGACATCGGCGAACGTCACGGTGACCTGGTCCTCGGACAGGAGCCGCGCGCGGCTCTTGCCGAAGGACATCGCGCCGCGGCCGCCCGCGCCGCCCTGCATCTGGCGCATGAAGTAGATCCACACGCCGATCAGCAGCAGGATCGGGAACGAGGAGACGAACAGCTGCAACAGAAAGGACTGGCGCTCGGGCGGCGCCGCGTCGAAGGCGACCTTCTGCTTGTCGAGCAGCCCGATCAGCACCGAGTTGTCCGACTCGGGGTTCTGCACCACGTACTGGCCGCCGCCGGCGCGCTCGCCGACGATGGTGTCGCCCTTGAAAGTCGCGGACTTGACGCCGCCGTTGCGGACTTCCGCCAGGAACTGCGAGTACATCATCGGCTCGGGCGCGCTCGCGCGCTGGCCGAAATTGGAGAACACCGCGAGCAGCACGATCGCGATCACCACCCACAGCACGATGTTCCTGGTCAGGTCGTTCAAGCCGCCGCTCCTTTGCGCTCGGGATTCGCCGCCGCCTCCCTTCCTGGGACAGCGGGATCGGGGTAGCGTTTCACCTTACACCCGAAGTGGTTTCCTGGCCACCAAATAGGTCTCGGAACTGCGCCCGCGCGAGGCCTCGGGCTTGCGGATCCGCACCATCGCGAACCGCCGGCGCGCATCCTGCAACAACTCACGGAATCCCGCGCCCTGGAACACTTTCATGACGAGCGCGCCTTCCGGCCCGAGCGCCCGGTGGGCGAAATCGAGCGCGAGCGCCTCGAGTTCGGCCGCCCGCGCCTGGTCCACCACGTCCACCCCGCTCATGTTGGGGGCCATATCCGACATCACAAGGTCGACGCGCCTGCCACCGAGCCGGCCGAGCAGCTCGTCGAGCACCGCCTGTTCGCGGAAATCGCCCTGCAGGGAAGTCACGCCCGCGATCGCGTCCATGGCCAGCAGGTCGAGCGCGAACACCAGGCCGCGCCCGGCGAGTTTCTGCGCCGCGTACTGGCTCCAGCCGCCCGGCGCCGCGCCGAGGTCGACCACGACGGCGCCCGGCAAAATCAGCCGTTCCGCGCGATCGAGTTCCTCCAGCTTGAACGTCGCGCGGCTGCGCTTGCCTTGCTGCTGCGCGCGCTTGACCCAGGGATCCGCGAAATGCTCGCGCAGCCAGCGGCCGCTCGACTTGCCGCGCCGACTCACGGCGGCACCCAGCGCAGCGAACTTATAATCCGCACATGGCGCTGACGGAAAGACAGCGGAAATTCCTGCGCGGCCTCGGTCATGGACTGCATCCGCTGGTCCTCGTCGGCCAGAAGGGCGTGACGCCCGGCGTCGTCGCCGAGCTCGCGCGCGCGCTCGACGACCATGAACTGGTGAAGGTCCGCGCCCGCGTCGGCGATCGCGCCGCGCGCGCCGCCGCGCTTGCACAACTCGCTGCGGCGACCGCTTCGGAACTCGCCCTCGAAATCGGCAATGTCGGGCTATTCTACAAGAAAAACAACAGGTTGGGAAAGATACTGATTCCTGATTCTTGATCAGGCGAAGCGCACCGCGAGCACCGCAAAGGCGCGCGCGCCGGAGGGCGTCGCGACTTCCACCTCGTCACCCGGCGCCTTGCCGATCAAGGCGCGCGCGATCGGCGAATGGATCGAGAGCAGGCCGCTCTTGATGTCGGCCTCCTCGTCGCCGACGATCTGGTAGCTGACTTCGGCACCGCCGTCCACGGGCGCGAGGTCCACGGTCGCCCCGAACACGACCTTGCCGGTGTCCGTCAGCGCCGCCGGGTCGATCACCTGGGCATGCGCGAGGCGCCGCTCGATCTCCTTGATGCGGGCTTCGATGAAGCCCTGCTGCTCGCGCGCCGCGTGGTACTCCGCGTTCTCGGACAGGTCGCCGTGCGAGCGCGCCTCGGCGATCGCGCGGATGATCGAGGGGCGGTCCTCGGTCTTCAGCTTGCGCAACTCGGCGCGTAGCCGCTCGGCACCGCGCAGCGTGATCGGCGTCCTCATGCGGTGGTCAGCTCCCGATGCAGGTCCTGCAGCCGATTGACCTCCCGGTCCTCGAGGTGGTCGAGCGCGTCGCAGGTCGCGTGCGCCCCGGCGATGGTCGTGTAGTAGGTCACCTTGCGCAGCTCCGCTTCGCGGCGGATCGAGCGCGACTCCTGGATCGCGCGCTTGCCCTCGGTGGTGTTGACGATCAGGTCGATCTCGTCGTTCTTGATCATGTCCACGATGTGCGGGCGTCCCTCGCGCACTTTGAGCGCGCGCCGGCACGGCACGCGCGCTTCCTCGAGCGCAGCCGCGGTCCCGGACGTCGCGACGATTTCGAAGCCGCGCTCGCGCAGCTTGCGCGCGATCGCGATGGCGCCCGGCTTGTCGCGGTCGCGCACCGACAGCAGGCAGGTGCCGCGGGTCGGCAGGCGGATTCCGCTCGCAGCCTGGGACTTGGCGTAGGCCTCGCCGAAAGTGCGCCCGGTCCCCATGACTTCGCCGGTGGACTTCATTTCGGGGCCGAGGATCGGGTCCGCCTCCGGGAACTTGCTGAACGGGAACACGGCCTCCTTGACCGAGTAGTACGGCGGCACCCGCTCCTCGAGCGCGGCGAGCGCCGCCAGTGTCTTGCCGGCCATCACGCGCGCGGCGATCTTGGCAAGCGGCCGGCCGGTGGCCTTCGACACGAACGGCACCGTGCGCGATGCGCGCGGGTTGACCTCGAGCACGTGGACCACGCCGTTCTGGATCGCGAACTGCACGTTCATCAGGCCGACGACGCCCAGGGCGCGCGCCATGCGCCGGGTCTGCTCGCGTAATTCGTCCTGCACCGCCGCCGTCAGGCTCGCCGGCGGCAGCGAGCAGCTCGAGTCGCCCGAATGCACGCCCGCCTGCTCGACGTGCTCCATGATGCCGCCGATCAGTACGTCTTTCCCGTCGCAGACCGCGTCCACGTCCACCTCGATTGCGAGGTCGAGGAAGCGGTCGAGCAGCACCGGGCTGTCGTTCGAGACGCGCACGGCCTCGCGCATGTACTGGCGCAAGTCGTCCTCCTCGTACACGACCTCCATGGCGCGCCCGCCCAGCACGTAGGACGGCCGCACGATCAGCGGGAAACCGACCTCGCGTGCCAGCTCGATCGCGCGCTCCTCGTCGCGCGCGGTGGCGTTCGCGGGCTGGCGCAGCCCGAGCTTCACCAGGAGCTGCTGGAAGCGCTCGCGGTCTTCGGCCATGTCGATCGAGTCCGGGGTGGTGCCGATGATCGGCGCGCCGGCCGAGGCGAGCTGGCGCGCGAGCTTGAGCGGCGTCTGGCCGCCGAACTGCACGATCACGCCCTGCGGCTTCTCGCGGCCGATGATCTCCATCACGTCCTCGAAGGTCAGCGGCTCGAAGTACAGGCGGTCGGAGACGTCGTAGTCGGTCGAGACCGTCTCCGGGTTGCAGTTGACCATGATGGTCTCGAAGCCGTCCTCGCGCAGCGCAAGTGCCGCGTGCACGCAGCAGTAATCGAACTCAATGCCCTGGCCGATGCGGTTCGGCCCGCCGCCCAGGATCATGATTTTCGGCCGGTCGGTCGGCGCGGCCTCGCATTCCTGCTCGTAAGTCGAGTAGAGGTAGGCGGTCGAGGTCGCGAACTCGGCGGCGCAGGTGTCCACGCGTTTGTACACCGGGTGCACGCCGCAGGCGAGCCGGCGGGCGCGCACGCGCGCTTCGGGCGCGCCGAGCGCGCGCGCCAGCGCCATGTCGGAGAATCCCTTGCGCTTCAGCAGCAGCATCCGGTCCTGGGTCAGCGCGGCCATGCCTTCCTCGCGCATCGCGGCTTCCTCGCGCACCAGGTCCTCGACCTGCGCCAGGAACCAGGGATCGATCGCCGAGAGCGCGGCGATGCGCTCGAGGCCCCATCCCGCCCGGAATGCGTCGGCGACGTGGCGGATACGGTCCGCGCCCGGGTGACGCAGCTCCTCCGCGAGGCGCAGCTCGCCGTCGGCATCGAGCGGCAGCTCGAGTAGCGGCGTGAGGCCGTCGCAGCCGGTCTCGAGGCTGCGCAGCGCCTTCTGCAGCGATTCCTGGAAGGTGCGGCCGATCGCCATCGCCTCGCCCACCGACTTCATCTGCGTGGTCAGGCGGTCGTTGGAGCCCGGGAACTTCTCGAAGGTGAAGCGCGGCACCTTGGTGACGACGTAATCGATCGCGGGTTCGAAGGAAGCGGGGGTCGCGCCGCCCGTGATCTCGTTCCTGAGTTCGTCCAGCGTGTAGCCGACCGCGAGCTTTGCCGCGACCTTCGCAATCGGGAAGCCCGTCGCCTTGGAGGCGAGCGCCGAGGAGCGCGACACGCGCGGGTTCATCTCGATCACCAGCATGCGGCCGTCCTTCGGGTTCACCGCGAACTGGACGTTGGAGCCGCCGCATTCGACCCCGACCTGGCGCAGCACCGCGATCGAGGCGTCGCGCATGCGCTGGTATTCCTTGTCGGTCAGCGTCTGAGCCGGCGCGACCGTGACCGAGTCGCCAGTGTGCACGCCCATCGGGTCGAGGTTCTCGATCGAGCAGACGATGATGCAGTTGTCCTTGCGGTCCCGCACCACCTCCATCTCGAATTCCTTCCAGCCCAGCACCGATTCCTCGATCAGCACTTCGCCGGTCGGCGAGGCATCGAGGCCGCGGGTCACGATCACCTCGAATTCCTCGCGGTTGAAGGCGACGCCACCGCCGGTGCCGCCCAGCGTGAACGACGGGCGAATTACGGTCGGGTAGCCGACTTCGCCCTGCACCGCGAGGGCCTCGTCGAGGCTGTGCGCGATGTAGGAACGCGGGCATTCCAGACCGATGCCGCGCATGGCGTTCCTGAAGAGCTCGCGGTCCTCGGCCATGTCGATGGCCTCGCGCGAAGCGGCGATCAGTTCGACCTCGAACTTCTCGAGCACGCCCTCGCGCACCAGGTCGAGCGCCGTGTTGAGCCCGGTCTGCCCGCCCATGGTCGGCAACAGCGCATCCGGGCGCTCCTTCTCGATGATGCGCGCGACCGTGCGCCAGTCCACCGGCTCGATGTAGATGGCGTCGGCCATCTCCGGGTCGGTCATGATGGTCGCGGGATTCGAGTTCACGAGGATGACGCGGTAGCCCTCCTCGCGCAGCGCGCGGCAGGCCTGGGCGCCGGCATAGTCGAACTCGCAGGCCTGGCCGATCACGATCGGGCCGGCGCCGATGATCAGGATGCTCTGGATGTCGGTGCGCCTGGTCATCGCGGCTAGCCCGCCACCGCCTGCGCCTTCATCAGCTGCGCCAGGCGCCGCACCATCAGGAACACGAAATGTTCGAACAGGGGGCGGAGGTCGTGCGGGCCGGGGCTCGCTTCCGGGTGGCCCTGGAAACCAAAGGCCGGGCAGTCGGTGCGCGCGATGCCCTGCAGCGAGCCGTCGAACAGCGAGCGGTGCGTCGCCTTCAGGACCTGCGGCAGCGTGGCCTCGTCCACCGCGAAGCCGTGGTTCTGGCTGGTGATGACAACGTGGCCGCCGACCAGTTCCTGTACCGGGTGATTGGCGCCGTGGTGGCCGAACTTCATCTTGACCGTGCGCGCCCCGCTCGCGAGGCCGAGCAGCTGGTGGCCGAGGCAGATGCCGAACACCGGGATGTCGGTCTCGAGGAACTCGCGGATCGCCGCGATTGCGTAGTCGCAGGGCTCTGGGTCGCCCGGGCCGTTCGAGAGCAAGATGCCGTCGGGCTGGAGCGCGATCGCGTCCTTCGCGGAAGTCTGCGCCGGCACCACGGTCATGCGGCAGCCATGGTCGGCGAGCAGGCGCAGGATGTTGCGCTTGATGCCGAAGTCGTAGGCGATTACGTGCAGGCGCGAGCCCGGGCGCAGCAGGCGGCCGTTGTCGCGGCCGATGCTGCCCTCGTTCCACTGATAGGGCTCGGTGACCGACACCACCTTGGCGAGGTCCATACCCTTGAGGCCCGGGAACGCGCGGGCAGCGCGCAGCGCGACTTCGGCGTCGGCCTTGTCCGCGGTCGCGATGCAGCCGCCCTGCGCCCCGCGTTCACGCAGGATGCGCGTCAGCATGCGCGTGTCGATGCCCGCGATCGAGACCGTCTCGCCCTCGACCAGGAACCGCGACAGCGAATGACTGGCGCGCCAACTCGAATGGCGTGCCGGCAGGTCGCGGATCACAAGGCCGGCCGCGTGGATTGCGTCCGACTCCAGGTCCTCGGGCGTCACGCCGGTGTTGCCGACATGCGGACAGGTGAGCGTCACGATCTGGCGGCAATAGGACGGGTCGGTCAGGATCTCCTGGTAGCCCGTCATGGCGGTGTTGAACACGACCTCGCCGGTCGTGACGCCGGAAGCGCCCACGGACATGCCCCGAAACACCGTGCCGTCCTCGAGCGCGAGCACTGCGGGTGTCGGTGTCACCGGTCCGTCTTCTCCATGTGCGAGGCGCAGCCCGTGGACGGGTGCAGCCACCAGGGGCTGTACCAGCCGTCGACTGACGTTCATGGGGGCGCGCGACCCGAGGAAGGATTCTACGACACCGCAGCGTCCAGGCGGGGACGCACCCCTATCCTCCCGGGCCAAATAGGGGTGCCTCCCCTCTAGAGGCCGAGCACGTCCGACATGCCGTAGAGGCCCGGCGGGCGGCCCACCAGCCAGCGCGCAGCGGCGAGCGCGCCCCAGGCGAAGGTCATGCGGTCGGTCGCGCGGTGCACGAGTTCCAGCGATTCCCCGCTCCCGGCAAACAACACGTGGTGTTCGCCGACAATATCCCCGGCCCGGATGCTCGCGAAACCGATCGAGCCGGGAGCCCGGCCGGCCGACTTGCCGAGGCGGCCGTAGACCGCAAGGTCCGCGAGCCGGCCGTCGCGGGCGCCGGCCACGATCTCGCCGAGCCGCAGCGCGGTCCCCGACGGGGCATCGGCCTTGTGGCGGTGATGGGCCTCGAGGATCTCGATATCGTAGTCGGCCGGCAGCGCCGCCGCGGCGCGCCCCGCCAGCCCGAACAGCAGGTTGACCGCGAGCGACATGTTGGGAGCGACGAGCACGGGCAGCGTCGCACTCGCCTTGCGGACCGCGGCATGACGCGCGGGATCGAGCCCGGTGATGCCGATCACGACCGGGATGCGCGCTCTCGCCGCGGCGGCGAGATTGTCTTCGATTGCGTCCGGCAGCGTGAAGTCGATCGCGACGTCGGCCCTGGCGAGCGCCCGCGCGCGGTCGGCCGTCACTTCGATGGCGACGGGCCCCGCCTGTGCCACTTCGCCCGCATCGCGGCCAAGTGCTGCGCTCGTGGGCGATGCCAACGCGCCCGACAGCGCGAGATCGGGCGAGTCGCGCAGCGCCCTGACCAGGCACCGCCCCATCCGGCCGCTCACGCCCAGCACCGCGACGTTGGTCATCGGAGTTTCCTAGCCGCCCATCCTGCCGAAGAACTCGCGCACTCCCTCGAGCCAGGAGCGCTCGCGCGGATTGTGGCGCTTGCCGTCGGCGGCGAGCGACTTTTCAAACTTGCGCAGCGACTCCTTCTGCTCGGCGTTCAAGTCGACCGGGGTCTCGACCATGACGCGGCAGAACAGGTCTCCGGTCGCGCCGCCGCGCACCGGCCGCACGCCCTTCTCGCGCAGTCGGAACACGCGCCCGGACTGGGTGCCGGCCGGAATCTTGATCGCGGCCTGGCCATCAAGCGTCGGCACCTCGACGCTGCCGCCGAGCGCCGCCGTCACGAAGCTGATCGGCACTTCGCAGGAGAGGTGCGCGCCGTCGCGCTCGAAGATCGGGTGCTCGCGCACCACGACCTCGACGTAGAGGTCGCCGGGCGGACCCCCGTTCCTGCCCGCTTCGCCCTCGCCGGCGAGGCGGATGCGGTCGCCGGTGTCGACGCCGGCCGGCACCTTGACCGACAGGCGCTTTGAGCTCCGCACGCGGCCCTGGCCGCCGCACTTCGCACAGGGCGCACGGATCACGGTGCCACGTCCCCTGCAGCGCGGGCAGGTCTGCTGCACGGCGAAGAAACCCTGGTTGATGCGCACCTGGCCGGCGCCGCCGCAGGCGTCGCAAGTGACGGGCGAATGCCCGCGCGCGGCGCCCGAGCCTTTGCACTCTTCGCACTCGATGACGGTCTGGAAATCGATTTCGGTGGCGGTGCCGGCGACCGCCTGCTCGAGGTCGAGGGTGAGTTCGTAACGCAGGTCGGCGCCACGGTACACCCCACTGCGCCCGGCGCGGCGGCCACCGCCGAAGATATCGCCAAACACGTCGCCGAAGATGTCGCCGAAGGCGTCCGACGGGCTGAACCCCGCCCCGGCCCCGCGCGCGGCGTCGAGTCCGGCATGGCCATACTGGTCATAGGCGGCGCGCTTGTGCGCGTCGGACAGGATCTCGTAGGATTCTTTCGCTTCCTTGAAGCGCTCCTCGGCTTCCTTGTCGTCTGGATTGCGGTCCGGGTGGTATTTCATCGCCAGCCGGCGGTATGCCTTCTTGACGGCATCCTCGGTGGCGTTTCGCGGCACGCCCAGCACCTGATAGTAGTCACGCTTCGCCATGGCGCTCCGCAAGGGCGCGCGCCCGGGGAGTCCGCCACACCCCGCGCCCCCGGGCCACGCCCGCGGGGCGGCCCGCCGTGTGCGTGTAAATCACGGACAGGGGCCCCACGCCCCACTGCGCCGGCGGCCCGGCCTGCCCCGGGGGCGCGGGGTGGGGCGCCCCCCCCGGGCCCGCGCCCTTGCGGAGCGCCATG
>JBQTKI010000045.1:0-16274 GCA_052386275.1 Gammaproteobacteria bacterium | reverse complement strand
GGGCGCGACGCTCAACGGCCTGATCGCCGCCGGCCCCACGACACTCAACTGGACCGGCAACTTCGTGAGCTTCCCGTTTGGCACCGGAGGACTGATCTCGGGCTTCAGTTCCTTCGGCTTGACGGCTAACCTCAAGCTCAAGCCCAACATCAGCGCACCGGGCGGCGGGATCTTTTCGACCTTCCCGCTGGAGCAGGGCGGCGCGGCGACGCTCTCGGGCACGTCCATGTCCTCCCCGCACGTCGCGGGCGGCGTGGCGCTTCTGCTCGAAGCCAAGCCGAATCTCAGTCCGAATGCGGTCGCGGCGCGGTTGCAGAATTCGGCCGACCCGACCAACTGGTCCCTCAACGCAGGCCTGGGCTTCCTCGACCACACGTTCCGCCAGGGCGCGGGCCTTATGGACATCATCGGCGCGCTCGATGCGACGACCACGATCGAACCGGGCCAGGTCTCCGTCGGCGAGAGCCAGCCCGAACCGAAGTGGTTCAAGGTCCGGATCCGGAACCAGTCCAAGCACGACATCAAGTACACGTTCTCGCATGTCCCGGCACTCGCCACCGGACCGAACACGATGACGGGGGCCTCGTACAACGTCACCGGCTTCTTCGATGCGCCGGCCACAGTCGTGTTCGACTTGCCGGAGCTCGGTATCGGCGCCGGCACCTATTGGGACTTCGAGTTCTCCATCGAGGCTCACCCCGGGTTGCCGGATCGCAGCCTCTACGGCGGATATATCGTCGTGACGCCGGATGACGGCAGCGCGGTCCTGCGGATTCCGTACGCCGGCTTCAAGGGCGACTACCAGAGCACGGTCGTGCTCACGCCGACGGTAAACGGATTCCCGTGGCTGGCGCAGCTGGTCGGCGCGTCGTTCTTCAACCGGCCGGCCGGGCAGACGTACACCATGGTGGGCAACGACATTCCGTTCTTCCTGGTGCACTTCGACCATCATTCACGGCGCGTGCGCTTCGACGTGTTCGACGCCGTGACTGGCCAGGCTTTCCACAAGATCAGCGACGACGCGTTCTTCGGCAGGAATTCGGCGCCGAACAGCTTCTTTGCCTTCGGCTGGGACGGCACGACCTTCAGGGGCAATCCGGCGGATCCGGCCGAGATCCTGACGGTTCCCGACGGTCAGTACATCGTGAAGCTGTCGGTCCTGAAGGCGCTGGGCGATTCGAAGAACCCGGCCCATACCGAGACCTGGACCTCGCCGGTCATCACCATCGACCGGCCCTGATCCGGATCTGACCTGATCCCATACGGCCCCCGCCAGCGGGCGGGGGCCTTTTCTTTTCAGTCGATGCCGAGCTCGCGCAGCTTCCGCGTCAGCGTGTTGCGCCCCCAGCCGATCAGGCGCGCGGCGTCCTGCCGCCGCCCCTGCACGCGCGCGAGCGCCGCACGCGCGAGCGTGCGCTCGAAGCGCGCGCCTGCGACCTCGAGGAGCGGAGCGCCGCCGGCGGCCAGGTGGCGCGCGGCCCAGGTCTCGAGCTCGCGGCACCAGCCGTCGGGCTCCGGCAGCGCCGCGCCTGCGCCCCCGAGATCCGGAGGGATGTCCTCTTCGCGGATCTCCCGCCCGGGCGCCGTGACCGTGAGCCGGCGCGCGGCATTCACCAGTTGGCGCACGTTGCCGGGCCAGTCGAAGGCGACCAGCCGCTCGCGGGCACGCGCGGTGAGCGACTTCGGTTCGACGCCGAGTTCGCGCGCCGCGAGCGCGAGGTAATGCGCGAGCAGTTCCGGGATGTCGCCGCGGCGCTCGGCGAGCGCCGGCACGTGGATGCGGATGACGTTGAGACGGTGGAACAGGTCCTCGCGGAACCGTCCCTGCTGGACCCGCGCGTCGAGGTCCTGGTGGGTCGCCGCGATCACGCGCACGTCCACGCGCACGGGCACGTTGCCGCCGACGCGGTAGAACTCGCCCTCCGCCAGCACGCGCAGCAGCCGCGTCTGCAATGCCGGCGACATGTCGCCAATCTCATCCAGGAACAGCGTCCCGCCGTCCGCCTGCTCGAACCGTCCGCGGCGCTCTGCATCCGCGCCCGTGAATGCGCCCTTCTCATGGCCGAACAGCTCGGACTCCAGGAGCTCGGAAGCGATCGCGGAGGTGTTGAGGGCGATGAAGGGCCCGGATGCACGCGGGCTGTGCTGGTGCAGCGCCCGCGCGACCAGTTCCTTGCCGGTGCCGGACTCGCCGGTCACGAGCACGGAGAGGCTCGAGCGCGACAGGCGGCCGATCGCCCGGAATACTTCCTGCATCGCCGGCGCCTGGCCGAGGATGCCCGGAATCGCCGCGCTGCCGGTCGGCGTGCCGTCGGGCGCGCGCTGGGTGGCCGCACGGCGCACGAGTGCGACGGCCTCGTCGATGTCGAAAGGCTTCGGCAGGTACTCGAAGGCGCCCCCCCGGTAGGCCGCCACGGCATGGCCGAGGTCCGCATGTGCCGTCATCACGATGACCGGCAGTCCGGGGTGATCGCGGCGCACGCGCTCAAGCAGCGTGAGGCCCCCGAGGCCCGGCATGCGCACGTCGGTCATCAGGACGTCGGGCTGCTCCTCTGCGAGCGCCGCGAGCGCGGCCTCCGCCTGCTCGAAGGCGCGCACGGAGAGCCCCGCCTGCCGCAACGCGCGTTCGAGCACCCAGCGGATCGACGCATCGTCGTCCACCAGCCACACTTCAAATGGCGTATTCATGTCGGCCCTCCATCGGCAGCAGCAGCGAGAACACCGTGCGGCCCGGGCGGCTGTCGAATTCGATGATGCCGCCGTGGCGCGTCGCGATGTCCTGCGCGACGGCGAGCCCGAGGCCCGTGCCGCCCTCGCGCGCCGACACCAGCGGGTAGAAGATCGTCTCGCCGAGCTCGGCGGGAACGCCCGGACCGTTGTCCTCGAATTGCAGCGAGGCCACGACGCGGTGGCGTTCCGCGCCGATCGTCGCCTGCGTCAGCGCGCGGCTGCGCATCGTAATGGCGCCGCGTTCGCCCACTGCCTGCACCGCGTTCCTCGCGATGTTCAGCATCGCCTGCACCATCAGGTCGCGGTCCAGCGCGAGTGCCGGCAGGCTCGGGTCGTAGTCGCGCTCGATCGCGATGCCCTCCGCCGCCTCCGCGCGCGCGAGCCAGTACACGCGGTCGATCAGTTCGTGTACGTTGACGGCCTCGCGGCGGATCGGTCGCGCGGGACCGAGCAGCGAATCCACGAGCGCCCTGAGCCGGTCGGCCTCGCCGATGATCACGCGCGTGTATTCCTTGAGCGACTCGTCCGGAAGTTCGCGTTCCAGCAACTGCGCTGCGCCGCGCAGGCCGCCGAGCGGGTTCTTGATCTCGTGCGCGAGCTGGCGCGCCATCGCCCGGCTGCCGCCCTGCTGGGCCAAGAGCGCAGAATCGCGGTTCATGCGCGATGGCCGCGTCGTATCCGCGATCTCGATCAGCAGTCGCCCGATGCCCGGCCCGGGCAGCGGCGCGAGGTTGATGTCCACCTGGTAGCGCAGGTCGTTGCGCGCCGCCGGGGCAAACTCGAAGGCGCGAAGCGCGAGCGGTTCGCCCGCTTCGCGCGTGCGCGCGAGCA
This sequence comes from Gammaproteobacteria bacterium, assembly GCA_052386275.1. GTDB lineage: Bacteria > Pseudomonadota > Gammaproteobacteria > Steroidobacterales > Steroidobacteraceae > SCUD01. The sequence goes on along the minus strand of JBQTKI010000045.1, from coordinate 12,713 downwards.
ACGACTCGAGCGTGCGCGAGTCCTGCACCATCGTCGCCAGCGGGCGGCCGCGTGCGGCGGCGGGCCCGGCGGCGAGCAGGTCGGCGGCGGCGATGTTGAGCCACGCGATGCGATCGTCGGCATCGACGACGACGACCGCAGTCGCGAGCTGGTCGAGGATGCTTGCGGGATCGGGGCGGGCGGGATCGCGCGTCATCGCGCGCTCCCCGCCCCGCACGGGATCAGGTCGAAGGCCTGGGCGCGGGCTGCGTCCGTGGCCGCGGCGCCTGCGGGCTCTGCGGCGTGTTGATCGAGGCCTGGCGCAGGTGGAAGGTGACCTGCTGGCTGGTGATCAGCGGCTGGCCATTCTGGTCGAGCACTGTGGCGCGCAGGAAGTGCGAGCCGCGCTCGAGGTTGGTGAGCTGCAGCCCGAGGCCGCTGTCCGCCGGCCGGCGGTTGCCGTTCACGAAGAACACGAGCGTGTGGTCCGGGCGCAGCGTGCCGTCGAGCTCCGCCGCGACCGTCACCGCCGCATCCGCGCCGAAGAACACCTGGTCCGGCTGCGGTTGCACGATTGCGAGCCGCTGGTAAGGCGATTCCTCCGGCTGCTCCTGCTGCGCATAGCCGGCCCCGGCCTCGAACGACTCCTCTTCCGTATAGGTGTTCGGATCGATCACCACCACGCGTTCTGCTCCCGGCGCGCCGGGCTGGTCCGAGTAGTGAACGATGCCGTCCTTGTCCACCCAACGATAGATCTCCTGCGGCCAGGCCGCGAGGGAGAGGGACAATCCGGCGAGCAGCAGGAGAATGCGCATCCCAACAGCATATCCCGCCGCCCGCCGGGCTGACAAAACCGGCGGCCCGAACTGTGACCGCCGTGCCCGCCCGACCCGCGGTTTCAGAGGCTGTAGTACATGTCGAGTTCGACCGGGTGCGTGGACATCCTGAAGCGCGTCATTTCGGACTCCTTGAGTGAAATGTAGGCGTCGATCAGGTCGTCGCTGAACACACCGCCCCGCTTCAGGAACTCGCGGTCCCGATCGAGGTATCCGAGCGCGAGGTCAAGTGAATGGCAGACCTCCGGGATGTTCTTCGCCTCCTCCGGCTCCAGGTCGTAGAGGTCCTTGTCCGAGGGCTCGCCCGGATGGATCTTGTTCTGGACGCCATCGAGACCCGCCATCATCATCGACGCGAACGCGAAGTACGGATTCGCGAGCGAGTCCGGGAACCGCACCTCGATGCGCCGTCCCTTCGGGCTCGACACCCAGGGGATGCGGATGGACGCGGAGCGGTTGCGCGCCGAGTACGCGAGCAGCGTCGGCGCCTCGAAGCCGGGCACCAGGCGCTTGTAGCTGTTCGTGCCCGGATTCGTGAAGGCGTTGAGCGCGCGCGCGTGCTTGATGACGCCGCCAATGTAGTAGAGCGCGGTGTCCGAGAGCCCCGCGTAGCGGTCGCCCGCGAACAAATTCTTGCCGTCCTTCTGCAGCGACTGGTGCACGTGCATGCCGTTGCCGTTGTCGCCCACGAGCGGCTTCGGCATGAAGGTCAGCGTCTTGCCGTGGCCGTGCGCGACGTTCCACAGCGCGTACTTCAGCAACAGCACCTCGTCGCCCTTCTTCGTCAGCGTGTTCGCGGCGACGTTGATTTCGCCCTGGCCGCCGGTCGCGACCTCGTGGTGGTGCACTTCGACCTTGAGCCCGAGCTCCTCGCAGGCATTGCACATCGCGGTGCGCAGGTCCTGGAAGCGATCCACCGGCGGCACCGGGAAGTAGCCGCCCTTCACGCCCGGCCGATGGCCCTGGTTGCCGCCGGGGTAGTCGGTCGCGGAGTTCCAGGCGCCCTGCATCGAGTCGATGTGGTAGCTGCAGCCGTTGAGCTCGTTGCCCCAGCGCACGCTATCGAAGATGAAGAACTCGTTCTCCGGGCCGAACAGCGCGGATTCGGCGATGCCGGTCGATTTCAGGTAGGCCTCGGCGCGCTTCGCGAGCGAGCGCGGATCGCGGCTGTAGCCCTGCATGGTCGTGGGTTCCACGACGTCGCAGCGCAGCAGCAGCGTGGTCTCCTCGTAGAACGGATCGATCATCGCGGTGGATGGATCCGGCATCAGGATCATGTCGGACTCGTTGATGCCCTTCCAGCCGGCGATCGAGGAGCCGTCGAACATCTTGCCGTCCACGAAGAAGTCCTCGTCGACCAGGCGCGTCGGGATCGTCACGTGCTGCTCCTTGCCGCGCGTGTCCACGAAGCGCAGGTCGCAATAGGTGGCGTCCTTTTCCTTGATCAGCTTGACGACGTCGGCCGGGGTCATGGGTGCTCCCTGAGTCGGTTTGCGATGATTCGCGATCACCGATTTGGTGCAAGCAGTATGCCAGAGTCAGGCGAATATCAATAATCATATGTATCAAACAGTTATGGAAATTCTACTTAAGCGGCACAGCGTCGCCTGCACCGCTGTTGTGCGCGAATTACAGGTCACGCGCTTTGCTGGTGCGCGCGCTGAACTTCCCGCCCGGGGGTCCGCTCGCCACAATCGCCGCCCGATGCGACTCAATAAGTACATCAGCGAACACAGCATCGCGAGCCGCCGGGAGGCGGACGCCTGGATCGCCACCGGCCGCGTGACCGTGAACGGGAAGCCGGGCGCGCTTGGCATGCAGGTCGAAGACGGCGACCTGGTGCGCGTCGACGGCAAGCCGCTGCCCGCGCGCCGGCGCGCGCTCTACCTTGCGCTCAACAAGCCGCCGGGCATCACCTGCACGACCGAACGCGACGTGCCCGGCAACATCGTGGACTTCGTGCGCCACCGCGAGCGCGTCTTCCCGATCGGGCGGCTCGACAAGGATTCCGAGGGCCTGATCCTCCTGACCAACGACGGCGACATCGTCAACGAGATCCTGCGCGTCGAGCATGGTCACGAGAAGGAATACGAGGTCACGGTGGATCGGCCCCTGACACCGGCGTTCCTCTCGATGATGGCCGCTGGCGTGCGCATCGGCGGCGAAAAGACGCGCCCGGCCGCGGTGACCCGCATCGCGCCCGCTGCGTTTCGGATCGTGCTGACCGAGGGGCGGAACCGGCAGATCCGCCGCATGTGTTCCACGCTCGGCTGGCGCGTCAGGAAACTCCGACGCGTGCGGATCATGCACATCCGCCTGGGCGCGCTCCCAACCGGTCGCTGGCGCGACCTGACCGATGCCGAAGTCCGGCCGCTGCTCGAAGCCGCAGGCGCGCGCATGGCCTCTCGCTGACGCACCGGCCGCTATACTGGGCGGTCGCTCGCCGAATTCACGAATGACGAAAAGCCTGAGAATCCTGCGGCCGCCGCGCACCTTCCAGGACCTGATCCTGGCCTTGCAGCGCTACTGGGCCGAACAGGGCTGCGTGCTGCTGCAGCCCTACGACATGGAAATGGGTGCGGGCACCTTCCACACCGCGACCTTCCTGCGTGCCCTCGGGCCCGAGCCCTGGAATGCCGCCTACGTGCAGCCGAGTCGCCGGCCGACCGACGGGCGCTACGGCGACAATCCGTTCCGGCTGCAGCACTACTACCAGTTCCAGGTCGTGATGAAACCCTCGCCAAAGGACTTCGTCGACCGCTACCTCGGTTCGCTGGCCGCGCTCGGCATCGACGCGCTCACGCACGACATTCGCCTGGTCGAGGACAACTGGGAATCACCGACGCTGGGCGCCTGGGGGCTCGGCTGGGAAATCTGGCTGAACGGCATGGAGATCACGCAGTTCACCTACTTCCAGCAGGCGGGCGGCCTCGATTGCCGGCCGGTCACCGGCGAAATCACCTACGGCCTCGAACGGCTCGCAATGTACCTGCAGGGCTGCGAGAGCGTCTTTGACCTCACCTGGACCGAGGGCGAGGCGGGGCGCGTGAGTTACGGCGACGTGTTCCACCAGAACGAAGTCGAGCAGTCCGCCTACAACTTCGAGCGCGCCGACGTCCCCGCGCTGTTGGCCGAGTTCGAACAGCGCGAAAATGCCTGCGGCAAGTTGCTGGAGAGCCGCTTGCCGCTACCGGCTTATGAGCAGGCGCTGAAGGCTTCGCACGTCTTCAACCTGCTGGATGCGCGCAAGGCGATCTCGGTCACCGAACGCCAGCGCTACATCCTGCGGGTGCGCGCGCTCACGCGGGCGGTGGCCGAGGCTTACCACGCGCGGCGGGAAGCGCTCGGCTTCCCACTGCTGAAAGCCGGGCCCGCGTCGTGAAGCGCGCCGATTTTCTGGTCGAGATCGGCACCGAGGAATTGCCGCCGAAGAGCCTGTTGCGGCTTGCCGAGGCGTTCCGCGACGGCGTCGCCGCGGGCCTCGACGCGGCGGGCCTTTCGCATGGCGCCGCCCTCGCCTACGCCACGCCACGACGGCTCGCGGTGCTGGTGCGCCGGCTGCTCGACCAGCAGCCGGACCAGCGCATCGAGCGGCGCGGGCCGCCGGTATCGGCCGCCTACGGCGCTGACGGCACGCCGACCAAGGCGGCGCATGCATTCGCCGCCTCCTGCGGTATCAGGCTCGACGAGATCGAGCGCCGCCGCGATGCCAAGGGCGACTTCCTGTTCTGCAAGCTGACACGCCCCGGCGCGAAGACCGCGGCGCTATTGCCTGCCATCGTGGGGGAGGCGCTCGCCAAGCTGCCGATCGCCCGACGCATGCGCTGGGGTGCTGGCGATGTCGAGTTCGTGCGGCCGGCGCACTGGGTGCTGATGCTGCATGGCGACGACGTGGTGCCGGGCGAGATTCTCGGCCTGCCAGCCGGGCGCATGACCCGCGGGCACCGCTTTCACGCCCCGAAACCGGTCGCGTTGCGCTCCCCCGGGGTCTATCTCGCCTCGCTCGAGCGCCGCGGCCACGTCGTCGCCGATTTCGAGGCCCGGCGGGAGCGGATCCGGGCCGGAACGGAGGCTGCGGCCAAGGCCGAGGGCGGAACCGCCCTGATCGACCCCGAGGTGCTCGACGAGGTCACAGCGCTCGTCGAATGGCCGATACCGATCGCCGGGCATTTTGACCGGCGCTATCTGGAGTTGCCGCCCGAGGTCCTGGTCGCGACCCTGCAGGATCACCAGCGCTACTTCCCGGTCCGGGGTCCCGATGGGACGCTGCTGCCCGTGTTCGTCGCCGTCGCCAATATCGAAAGTCGGGACCCGCCGCGGGTCCGGGCCGGCAACGAGCGGGTGGTCCGGCCACGGCTGGCCGACGCGGCGTTCTTCTACGAGACCGATCGCAAGACCCCGCTCGCGGCCCGCCAGGCGGCCCTCGCGAGCGTCGCCTTCCAGGCCAGGCTGGGCTCGCTCGCCGACAAGTCGGCGCGGGTCACTGCCCTCGCCGTCCAGATCGCCCGCGGCACCGGGGAAGACCCGGCGGCGGCACAGCGCGCCGCCCAGATCGCCAAGTGCGACCTGCTGACGGCCATGGTCGGGGAGTTTCCGGAGCTGCAGGGGGTCATGGGCCGCTACTACGCCCTGCACGACGGCGAGCCGGACGCGGTCGCCGCGGCGATCGCCGAACAGTACCTGCCGCGGTTCGCGGGCGATTCCCTGCCCGCCACCGGCGCGGGCCTCGCGCTCGCGGTCGCCGACAAGCTCGATACCATCGTCGGCATCTTCGCGATCGGCCAGAGGCCGACCGGCGCCAAGGATCCGTTCGGCCTGCGGCGCGCCGCACTCGGCGTGCTCCGGATCCTGATCGAGACCGGCATCATGCTCGACCTGCGCGAACTGATCCGCGCGGCCCACGAGTCGGTGGTCGCCGACATCGCGCGCCTTGGCGGCGACGATCGCGCGCTCAAGTGGCTGGCAGGCGCCGCGCCCCAATCCGCGGTCGACGAGATCTACGACTACATGATGGAGCGCCTGCGTGCCTGGTACCTCGAGAGCGGCGCGGGCATCACGACCGAGATGTTCGACGCGGTGCTCGACACGCGCCCGGCCTCCCCGCTCGATTTCGATGACCGCCTGCGCGCGCTCGCTTCCTTCCTCAAGCTCCCCGATGCGGCGAGCCTCGCGGCCGCCAACAAGCGCATCTCGAACATCCTGCGCAAGGCGGGCGCGCAGCCGAACCCCCGCGTGGATCCGGGCCTGCTGGTAGACCCCGAGGAAAGGCGCCTTGCCAGCGAGCTCGAGGAACTGCGCCAGGACGTCGAGCGCTTCGTGACCTCGCGCCGCTACGCCGATGCGCTCGCGCGCCTCGCCGGGCTGCGCCCGGCGGTGGATGCGTTCTTCGACAAGGTGCTGGTGATGGCGGATGACGTGCGCATCCGCGCGAATCGGCTCGCACTGCTCGCCGCGCTGCAGCGACTGTTCCTCCACACCGCCAACCTGGCCCGCCTGCCCGGCTGAAATGCCGGGCTTTACGGATGTCTACAAGCATCCAGAATGACAGCAAGCCCTTGCCAGGCAAGACGGCGGCCGCGTTACCCGCCCCCGGGGTCCCGGAATGGCGGCAATGGGCGCCGGTGCAATGGGCCGGTTCGCTCCTTTTCACGACGCTGCTGTTCGCCGAATCGTTCGCCTGGGGCCTCGCGATCGTGCTGTTCGGCTGGCTGCCATTTCGCAGGCTCTACGGATTCGCGCGCGCCTGGGCGCGCTGGCATCTCTGGCTCGCGAGCATTCTCTGTGGCCTCGATTGGGTCGTGGAAGGCCGCGAGCACATCCCGCGCGAGGGCGCGCACATCTCGATGTGGAAGCACACCTCCGCCTGGGAAACGCTCGCCCAGATGGTCGTGTTCCCCCCGCAGGCCTGGGTGTACAAGCGCGAGCTGCACTGGATCCCGCTGGTCGGATGGGCGGCGTGGATGCTGAGGGGCATCGGCATCAATCGCGGCGCCGGGCATCGCGCCGTCAATCAGGTGCTCGACCTCGGCCGCGAGCGGCTCGCCGCCGGCATCTGGATCCTGATCTTCCCGGAAGGCACGCGTGTCGAGCCGGGACAGACTCGCAAGTACGGCATGTCGGGCGCGCTGCTCGCATCCCAGACCGGTGCACTGATCGTGCCGGTCGCGCACAACGCCGGCGACTTCTGGCCGCGCCGCGGGCTGGTCAAGAAGCCGGGCTTGATCCGCGTCGTGATTGGCCCGGCGATCGAAACGGCGGGGCGCGATCCACGCCAGCTCAACCGCGAAGTCGAGGCCTGGATCGAGGGCCGGATGCACGAGATCAGCGCCCCGCGGGCCGCCTGAGCCGGCCTGAGTCGGATGCCCAAAGCCATCCGTCATGATGCCAACCCCCTGATGCAGAAAGGCGCCGCCCAGCGGTCGGCGCTCAGACGTCGAGATTGGCGACCGCGAGCGCGTTCTTTTCGATGAATTCGCGCCGCGGTTCGACCGCGTCGCCCATCAGCGTGGTGAAGATGTCGTCAGCCGCGACCGCATCCTCGATGCGCACCTGCAAAAGGCGGCGCACCTCCGGATTGATCGTGGTCTCCCACAGCTGCCCCGGGTTCATCTCGCCGAGGCCCTTGTAGCGCTGGATGCTCTGCCCCCTGCGCGCCTCCTCGAGCAGCCAGCTCATGGCCTCGGGGAAGGACGCCACCTCGCGCCGTTCGTCGCCGCGCGTCACGTAGGCGCCGGTCCCGATGAAGTCCGCGAGCGTGCCGCCGAGTTCGGCGATGCGCGCATATTCCGCCGATTCGAAGAACTCGCGCTGCAGGTGCTTCTCGGTCGTCACGGCGTGCTCGGTGCGGGACACGTCCACGCGCACCGGCTCGCCCTCCTCGTTCCGGCGCGCGGTGATGCGATAGCTATGCACCAGGCTGCCGTCGGCGTTGAGCCGCGCCTCCAGTTCCCGGGCCCAGCCCTCGAGCCAGGCCGCATCGCGGAATTGCTGCTCGCCGACCGGGCGCATGGTCAGCAGTTGCTCCAGCAGCCGGCGGTCGTAGCGGCGCGACCAGCGCGTGATGATCGCCTTCACCTCCATGTACTGGCGGGCGAGCATTTCGAGCCCGGAACCCGAGAGCGGCGGGGCTTCCGGATTGACGTGCAGCGCCGCCCCGTCGAGCGCGCTCGCCAGCAGCAGCTGATCCAGCTCGGACTCGTCCTTGACGTAGATCTCTTGCTTGCCGCGCCTAATCTTGAACAGTGGCGGCTGGGCGATGTACACGTGCCCGCGCTCGATCAACTCGGGCATCTGGCGGTAGAAGAACGTCAAGAGCAGCGTGCGGATGTGGCTGCCGTCCACGTCCGCGTCGGTCATGATCACGATGCGGTGATATCGCAGTTTTTCCGGGTCGAAATCGTCGCGCCCGATGCCCGTGCCGAGGGCACTGATGAGGGTCACGACCTCCTGGGACGACAGCATCTTGTCGAACCGGGCCTTCTCGACATTCAGGATCTTGCCCTTGAGCGGCAATACAGCCTGGGTGCGCCGGTCCCGGCCCTGCTTGGCCGACCCGCCGGCCGACTCGCCCTCGACCAGGAAGATCTCGGACCTGGCGGGATCCTTTTCCTGGCAGTCGGCAAGCTTCCCGGGCAGGCCCGAGGCGTCCAGGGCGCCCTTCCGGCGGGTCATTTCCCGAGCCTTGCGGGCCGCCTCGCGAGCGCGGGCGGCATCAATGATCTTCATGCAGATTCCGCGGGCATCCGCCGGGTGTTCCAGCAGGAAATCCCCGAGTTTCCCGGCGACCGCCGATTCCACCGCGCCCTTGACCTCGGACGACACCAGCTTGTCCTTGGTCTGCGAGGAGAACTTCGGGTCCGGCATCTTGATCGACAGGATGGCGGTCATGCCCTCGCGCGCATCGTCTCCCGTGAGCTGCACGTCCTCGCGCTTGGCGAAGCCCTCTTTTTCGATGAATTCATTGATCTTCCGGGTCAGCGCCGCGCGGAAACCCGCCAGGTGGGTGCCGCCGTCCTTCTGCGGGATGTTATTCGTGTAGCAGTACATGGACTCCTGGTAGGAGTCGTTCCACTGCGCTGCGACCTCGACGGCAATCGGTCCTTCCTGGCTCTGGAAGTACAGGATGTTCGGATGGATCGCGGTGCGGCTGCGATTCAGGTACTGCACAAATGCCGCAACGCCGCCCTCGTGCTGGAACACGTCGCGGCGGTCCTCACGCTCGTCGATCAGCTCGATGCGCACGCCGGAATTCAGGAACGACAGCTCCCGCAGCCGCTTGGCGAGCCAGTCGTACGAGAACGTGGTGTTGGTGAAGATCGAGTTGCTGGGCTTGAAGCGGATCGTCGTGCCGCGTTCGCCGGTCGTCCCGACCACGGACAGCGGCCCCTGGGGCTCGCCCAGCTTGTACTGCTGCCGGTGCAGCTTGCCGTCGCGCGCGATGGTGAGCGTGAGTGAGCCTGACAGCGCGTTCACCACCGAGACGCCGACACCGTGCAGGCCGCCCGCGACTTTGTACGAGTTGTCGTCGAATTTCCCGCCCGCGTGCAGCACCGTCATGATGACCTCGGCTGCGGAGCGGTTTTCTTCCTTGTGGATGTCCGTCGGGATGCCGCGGCCGTTGTCGAAAACGGTCACCGATTCGTCCGCGTGGATGGTCACCACGATGCGGTCGCAGTAGCCCGCGAGCGCTTCGTCGATCGAGTTGTCCACGACCTCGAAAACCATGTGATGCAGACCGGTGCCATCGTCGGTATCGCCGATGTACATGCCGGGCCGCTTGCGGACCGCCTCGAGGCCCCTTAAGACCTTGATTTTGGTGGAATCGTAGGCCTCCGCGCGGGCGGTCTCCGGGGGCTTCTGCATGATCTTCAAATTATACCCGAAGAAATGGCGTTTTTGCTTTGTTTTTCAGGCTCTTGCCAGCAATTCTCGCGGCTCCCCGGGCCCCTGCCGGGTGTGTGCGGCCCGGTAGCCGTGGGCGCAATCTCGCACGCCGCTGGCTGCGCCATATTCACCCGGGGCTTGCCCTATTTACGGATGGTTATAGACATCCGAATATAGCCGCTACCCGCGCCGGATGGCGCCTTGTTCCACGTGAAACACGGCCCCCCGCTCCGGTAGTTGCGGGATGTCCGCCCGCAGGGACGTGACCCACAACTGGACCGGCAGCGCGCGCACGATATTCATCAGTCGCGCTAGGTTTTCGGTGTCGAGTTCGGCCCCGGGATCATCCAGCAGCAACGCGGATCGCCCTGGCCGCTGCTGTTCCTGAATCTCAAGTTGCGCCAGCATCAGCGCGGACGCGACCAGCTTTTGCTGGCCCCGCGAAACATGGTCCTTTGCGGCTCGCCCGCCGACATGAATCGTGACGTCCGCGCGGTGTGGCCCGACTTGGGTGGCGCGGTACCGGCGGTCCCTTGCACGCCCTTCACGAAGGGCATCCAGCAGCGGCCTATTCCGCTCCCAACCGGGGCTGTGGGCGAGCGCTATCGGGCGATCCAGCAAGGCCGGACCGATGCTCCCCAGGGGGCCGGCAAGCCGCGCCAGATAGCCCTCGCGCAGCCTGGCGAGCGCTTCGCCGCTGGTCGCGAGCTCCTGTTCCCAGGCGCCCAGATCCTCGTCTCCCCGGTCCTGCTTGAGCGCGGCGTTACGCTGGCGCAGCGCCTGGTGGTAACGGCGCCAGGTTCCGAGGAAGGCGGGTTCCACGTGGAACACGCCCCAGTCCAGAAAGCGGCGCCGGCGTCCCGGGCCCTCTTCGAGGAGCTTGTGGATCTCGGGGTCTATCACCTGTGCCGGAAACTGTTCCGCCAGTTCGGCGACGCCGTCCGCCGGCTCTCCCCCCGCGTACCATGCGGTTTGCTCCCGACCGGCCCGGACGCCGAGCATGATCGGTGCCGGGCCCGCTTCGCTGCGCCCGGCCAGCCGGAATTCCGGCTCGCCATGCCGGATCAGGGACTCGCGCCGCCGGCTACGGAATGACCGACCGCGGCCGAGGAAAAATGCCGCCTCCAGGAGGCTGGTCTTGCCCGACGCATTCGGTCCAACAAAAAGATTCGCGCGCAGGTCGGGCTCGAACTCGACCGCCGCGAGGCAGCGAAAGTTCTCGGCGCGGAACCAGCCGAGAGGCACCGGGAACCCTGGCTTATCGGGCGCCGATCAGAGCCGCATCGGCATCACGACGTACCGGGCACTGGTGGCGCCGGGCGCGCGCACAAGGCAGCTCGAGTTGCCGTCCGTGACCCCGATTTCGACCTCCGACCCGTCTACGGCACCCAGCGCATCGAGCAGGTAGCCGACGTTAAAGCCGACCTCGAGCTCGTCGCCCTTGTAATTCACTTCAACCTGTTCCTCCGCCTCCTCCTGCTCCGGGTTGTGCGCCTGCAGCGTCAACAGGTTCTTCTTCAGCGCGAGCCGGATGCCGCGGTATTTCTCATTCGCCAAGATGGCGGTTCGCTGGAGCGCCGACCGAAGCACCTCGCGATCGGCAACGACCATCCGTGGCGGTGCAGCAGGAATCACCCGAGTATATTCCGGGAATCTGCCGTCAATCAGCTTGGAAGTGAAGCGAACGTCGCCGATCTGGGCGCGAATGTGGTTGCTGCCTATCGTAACTGCAACGTCCCCGTCAGTACCCAAGAGCCGCTGCAATTCCAGGACCCCCTTGCGCGGCACAATGACTTGTTGGCTGCTCGCCTTACCGGGGAGATCCATTTCGCATAATGCCAGACGATGGCCGTCAGTCGCGACCGTTCGAAGCATTTTCCCATCCGTTTCCAGCAACATTCCATTGAGGTAGTAGCGCACGTCTTGTTGCGCCATGGAGAAATGAGTCTTGTCAAGGAGGCGCCGCAGGTCAGCCTGGGCCACCTTGATACTTTGCTGCTGAGCAAGCTCGTCAATGACCGGAAAGTCGCCGGCCGGCAGCGTGGCCAGTACGAAGCGGCTGCGGCCAGCCTTGATAGTGACGCGCTCCCCATCCTGGCTGAATGCGAGGCTGGTGCCCTCCGGGAGGGAGCGGCAGATATCGAGGAGCTTACGGCCGGGGACAGTAATACGCCCGTCAGCGCCAGATTTGACTTCAGCCTTGGCGACCAGCTCAACCTCGAGGTCCGTCGCAGTGATCGACAGCTTTCCCTGCTCCGCAGCCAGAAGCAGGTTCGCGAGGATCGGCATGGTCTGCCGCCTTTCGACCACCCCGATGACCGACTGCAGGGCGGCGAGCAGGCTTTCGCGTTCGGCGCTGAATTTCATCTGTGCACCCGGATCACTGGCTCGAGATTCTGATGGAGCAGGAATCATCTTGATGGATGACTGTAGTAATTACAGGGGAGGGCATTTTCGGTGGAAAAGCGGTGAAAAGCGACTGCCCGGAAAGACTTGCGCAAGGCATAACCCCGGTGACGAAATGGCGCGAGGCTTGGACTCGCCTGTGGAGTCGCTGTTGAGCATATTTGCCCGCGTGCGACGCCACACATTATCCACATCACCCGGTCAGGATTCTCAACAGGTTGAGATAATCCTCGCTCGCGCGGCGCTCGATTTCCCGCAGGTCCTTGATGCGGTCGCAGGCGTGCAGGACGGTCGTGTGATCGCGGCCGCCGAAGGCGTCGCCGATCTCCGGCAGGCTGTGATTGGTGAGCTCGCGCGCGAGGGCCATGGCGACCTGGCGCGGGCGCGCAATCGATCGGCTGCGCCGCTTCGACAAGAGGTCGGCGACACGGATCTTGTAGTACTCTGCCACCGTCTTCTGGATGTTGTCGATCGTGACCAGGCGTTCCTGCGCGGCGAGGAGGTCCTTGAGCGCCTCGCGCGCAAGCTCAAGCGTCACAGCGCGGCCGGTAAAACGCGCGGTGGCGAGCACGCGGCGCAGCGCGCCTTCGAGCTCGCGCACGTTCGAGC
>JBQTKI010000044.1:0-10438 GCA_052386275.1 Gammaproteobacteria bacterium | reverse complement strand
TGGCTCGGGTTCGGCCAGCCGGCGGTGGTCGACATCCTCACGTTCATGTAGGACGTCAGGAAGCAGGTGAAGATGAAGGTGTCGGAGAGCAGGAAGATCCACATCATCGCCTTGCCCCACGGCACCGGGAAGGCGTTCTTGTCAGCCGCGAAATCCCTCGCGACCTGCTGGAGCGGGCCTAGGGCGGTGGCTTGGGCTTCATGGGCCATCGGTGGAGCTTCCTCTCACAGGAACAGCAGCACGCCGAATACGGCGAGCCAGACCAGCAGCAGGAAATGCCAGTAGGTGGCGCAGAGCGAGAGGCTCTGGCGCAGGTCGATGAGTTCGGCGCCTCCGCCGAAGCGCCCCGCGGTGCGGCCGAGCACGTACAGGCCGCCGATGAGGTGCAGGCCGTGCACGGCCGTCAGCACGTAGAAGAAGGCGATCGCGGGACTGCCCTGGATGAAGTAGAGCGAGGGCCCGATGGCCTGCCAGGCCATGAGCTGGCCGACGAGGAAGGCGATCGTGAGCGCGGCGCCGGCGAGCAGGGCGTTACGCGCGAAGCCCCGGTGGCCGCGGCCGGCCGTGCTGCTCGCGATCTGCATCGCAACGCTCGCGCCCAGCAGCACCAGCGTGTTGTACCAGAGCAGGTTCGGGATCGTCAGGTGGCACCAGCCGAGCCCGTGGTGCATGCGCATCGCGTAGGCCGAGATGAACAGGCTGAAGAGCGAGGTCACCACCGCCATGAAGATCCAGAGGCCGATGCGCGCGGCGGGGAGCCGGATCGCGCCGACGTCGCCCGCGGTCTCGCCACGCCACGGCTTCGCCGTCAGCCGGCTCGCAACCACGAACCAGATGACGATGCCTGTGACGAGCGCGATGAATATCGCGGTGTTGCTCAATGCTTCCTGCCGTGATCGCGGCCGACGCCGAGCTTCGGATCCACCGGCACGTTCTGCGGGATGAAGTCATCCGCCGCGCCCGGCACGCTGTAGTCATAGGCCCAGCGATGCACTTCGGGGAGCCGCGGCCCCCAGTTGCCGTGCTTGGGCGGCGTGTGGGGCGTCTGCCACTCGAGCGTGGTCGCTTTCCACGGATTCGGCGGCGCCTTCGGGCCCTTGCGGAGGCTCACGATCATGTTGTAGAGGAAGATCAGCACCGATCCCGCGACCACCAGCGCCGCGATCGTGATCGCCGCGTTCACCGTGTGCACGGATTCCGGCAGGAACTCGGTCTCGCCGAGGGCGTAGTAACGGCGCGGCACGCCCAGGATCCCGAGGTAGTGCATCGGCAGGTAGATCGCATAGGTGCCGAGGAAGGTCAGCCAGAAGTGCATCTTGCCGAGCGTCTGGTTGTACATGCGCCCGGTGATCTTCGGGTACCAGTGGTAAATCGCGCCGAACACCACGAGGATCGGCGACACGCCCATGACCATGTGGAAATGGCCGACCACGAAGTAGGTGTCGGACAGCGGCAGGTCCACGGTCACGTTGCCGAGGAAGAGGCCGGTGAGTCCGCCGTGGATGAAGGTGAAGATGAAGCCGATCGCGAACAGCATCGGGACGGTCAGCTGGATGTTGCCCTTCCAGAGCGTCAGCACCCAGTTGTAGACCTTGATGGCGGTCGGCACGGCGATGATGAGCGTCGTGGTCGCGAAGAAGAACCCGAAGTAGGGGTTCATGCCGCTGACGTACATGTGGTGCGCCCACACGACGAACGACAGGCCGCCGATCGCGAGGATGGCCCAGACCATCATGCGGTAGCCGAAGATGTTCTTGCGCGCGTGCGTCGAGAGCAGGTCCGAGACGATGCCGAAGGCGGGCAGCGCGACGATGTACACCTCGGGATGGCCGAAGAACCAGAACAGGTGCTGGAACAGCAGCGGGCTGCCGCCGTCGTGGCCTGGAGACTCGCCCATGGACGAGATCGCCGGCATGAAGAAGCTCGTCCCCAGCGTACCGTCGAGCGTCATCATGACGGCGGAGACGAAGAGCGCAGGAAATGCCAGCAGGCCCAGGATCGTCGCCATGAAGATGCCCCAGACCGAGAGCGGCATGCGCATCAGCGTCATGCCGCGGCAGCGTGCCTGCAGCACCGTCGTGACGTAGTTGAGGCCGCCCATCGTGAAGGCGACGATGAAGGTCGCGAGTGAGGCCAGCATCAGGATGATGCCCCAGCCGGCGCCCGGCGTGCCGGGCAGCACCGCCTGCGGCGGGTAGAGCGTCCAGCCCGCGCCGGTCGGGCCGCCGGGCACGAAGAAGCTCGCCAGCAGGATGATCACCGCGAGCAGGTACACCCAGAAGCTCAGCATGTTCATGTACGGGAACACCATGTCCCGGGCGCCGCACATGAGCGGGATCAGGTAGTTGCCGAAGCCGCCGAGGAAGAGCGCGGTCAGCAGGTAGATCACCATGATCATGCCGTGCATGGTGATGAACTGGTAATAGCGGTTCGGATCGACGAAGTGGAACTCGTCCGGGAAGCCGAGCTGCAGGCGCATCAGGCCCGACAGCACGAGCGCAATCAGGCCGACGAAGATCGCGACCAGTGCGTACTGGATCGCGATGACCTTGTGGTCCTGGCTCCAGATGTACTTTTCGAAAAAGCTGTGCGGATCGTGGATCGGGGCGTCACGATCGGCGATAGCGACGTATGCCATCAGTTCCCCCTCCCGGCCGCCATCGCGGTGCGCGCCGGCTCGGGATCGAGCGTGTTGATGTAGGCGACGAGGTCGCGGATGGCCTCGTCATCCTCGAGCATGCCGGTCAGGGTCGCCATCTGCCAGCCGTAGAAGTCCCGGCGGTGTGAGCCGCGGATGCGCTGCTGGAAGTTCTGCAGCTGCCGGACCAGGTACCAGTCGGACATCTCCGCGAGTCGCGGGGCGTTCAGGGCCCAGATGCCCTGGCCCTGGCGGCCGTGGCAGGCGGCGCAGGTGGTGTAGAGCGATCGGCCGCGCTCGGCGTCGCCCGCGACCGTCGCCTGCGGCTGGTGGCCGGGCAGTGTCTCGACGTAGGCGGCGAGGTTCCGTATTGCCGTCTCGTCCGGGAGCATCGCCGCGAACGGGCGCATCTGCGCGCCGTACAGGTCCTGCGGGTGAGTGCCGCGCAGTCCTTCGCGGAATGCGAGCAGTTGCCGCCGCAGGTACCACGCGCCCTGGCCGGCGAGCCGCGGCGCATTGAGCGCCGGGTTGCCCTCGCCCGACGGCCCGTGGCAGGCCATGCAGACCGCGTACTGCGCGGCACCCGCGGCCGGGTCCGCCGAGGCCTGCGCCTGCGCCTCGGAGAAAGTCGGCTGGGCCGCGAGCCAGCCGTCGAATTCCTCGCGCGGCGTCACGATCACGCGGCCGCGCATGGCGAAGTGGCCGAGGCCGCAGAGTTCCTCGCACAGGATTTCGTACTCGCCGGGCTCCGTGGGCGTCAGCCACATGTACGTGACCATGCCGGGGACGAGGTCCATCTTCACGCGGAACTGCGTGACGGTGAAGTTGTGCAGCACGTCCTTCGAGCGCAGCAGCACCTTCAACGGCTGATTCACCGGCAGGTGCAGCTCGGGGCTCGCGACCAGGCGGTCGTCGCGGCCCTTCGGGTCCTCGGGATCGAGGCCGAAGGGATTCGCGGGCGAGATCAGGGTCGCGTCGGTGGCGCCGAGCTCGCCGTCCTCGCCGGGGAAGCGGAAGCTCCAGTGCCACTGCTGGCCGACCGCCTCGACGATCGCGGCGTCCTCCGGGACGCTCACGAACTTGCCCCAGACGAAGAGGCCGGGCGCGAGCATCGCGACGACGCCGATCGTCGTGACGATCGTGAGCCACCACTCGAGCTTCTTGTTCTCGGGGTTGTAGTCCGCCTTCTGGTCCTTGTGGTGGCGGTAGCGCCAGACCACCCAGGCGAGGAACAGATTGACCGCCACGAACACGATGCCCGTGACCCAGAAGGTCAGGATCACGGTGTCGTCCATCGTGGTCCAGTTCGACGCGATCGGCGTGAACCACCAGGGGCTCGCGAAGTGGAAGATGATCGATCCGACGACGAGCAGGACGAGGACTACCGCAATCGCCATCGGGGCGCCCCCTGTTTACGCGCGGACCCGATCGCCGGCGGCCCGGCGGCGGCGGACCGCCGTGAACGGATTGACGAAGTGGCTGTCGACGCCCGCGAACTCGGCCTCCGGGTGGCGGCGGCTCATCATGTGCCGCACCGCGGACTCCTGGTCCTTGCGCGCGTAGATCAGGATCAGGAACTTGCCGGCCTCGATATCGTCGTGGAAGCGCTCGAGCTTCCTGTTTTCCTTCTCGACGCCGATCAGGCCGCCTTCCCAGGCGCCGAACAGCGTCGCGACGGCGCACAGCGCGACGAACACGTACCAGGGGATATTCTCGAATGGGCCGAAGGTGTCGAGCGCGATGCAGCCGATCACGCCCGCGAAGAGCCCGATCGCCGCGCCGATGAATCCGTCGCGCACGACGTCGAGGGTCTCGAGGTAATTGCTGGAATGGATGTGCCGCTTCTTGAGTCCTGACTCGTCCTTGGCAATCACGTGCACGAAGAAGTCGTCGATGCCGACGTCGTGCAAATCATCGGACACACGCGAGGTGCTCTCGAGTTCGGGTGCGACGTAATACAGGCATTTCATCCGGATCCCCCCGCGAATCTTCAGTCTTGCACAACCCCCCGGGCATTGGAAGCCGGAAAAGCCGGCAGCCGCGATCAGGCCGCCGCAGGCCAGAGCCAACCAAACGTGCCGCCGGTCAGCAGGCCGTAGATCGCGCCGTCAAGCGTCAGCCTGAGCGTCGTGGACCAGGGCCGGCTGTACCAGATCGACTGCTGCCACAGCGCGACCGCATAGGCGATGAAGGCCGTGGTCCCGGCGATGCGGAACACCGCGAGGTAGTCCGCGCCGGCGTCGAGCGTGCGGCCCGCGACGTAAGCCGCGAGGATGCCGACGATCACGCAATAGACGAACCACTGGCTGAGTGCCCTGCCCATCGACACCGGCCCGTTTGGCAGCACCGTCATGAACACGACCGGCCCGCGCTTGAGCTTCTCGGTGAACTCCGGCGACTTCATCGCTTTCATGTCGGAAGCGCGCGGCAGCATGTACTCGCCCGGCTTCAGCGCAAACGGGCGCAGCGCATCCATGATGCGGTCCTGATCCGGAATCGGCGGGCATTCGCCGCGATGCCAGAGTGGCGCCATGTGGATGATGGAACTCGCGATGAAGACGAGCACCGCGGCGGCCAGGATCGGGAGCCAGAGTGCGGCAATGGTAGTCATGGGAACCTCCTCGGGATCGTCATCATAGACCCGTCAATTGCGCGCGGGTATCCAGTTCGTACCCCTTGCGCCCGCCGCGCACCAGGGCTCCCTGGCCCAGGATGGACTCGATCATGACCCGGGCCGTGTCCACACTGCGGCGCGCGAGCGCGGCCGCGCCGTCGTGCAGGACCTTCGATTCGCGCACGTACTGCTCGTTGTTCTCCATGTCCTCGGCACTCCAGCCGCGCGAATGGGCGACGAACGGGAACTGCGGGAACTGGCAGCCGAGCTCGGCGAAGAACATCAGCATCTGGCCGGCGACCGCCTGCACGTTGTCCTGGCCGCCGGTGATCACGAGCGCGACGACCTTGTTCCGCATCAGGTGGCGGTTTGCGACCACCTCCTGGTTCTGGATGCAGTTCATGCGCTCGATCATCTTGTAATAGAGACTGCTGGCGCCGCCCCAGCGGATCGGCGTCGCGACCAGGATCACGTCGGCCCAGTGCACGACCCCCTCGTAGACGCGGTCCATCTGGTCCTTCGAATCCATCTGCGTGATCGAGCAGGGCCAGGTGCAGGCGCGCGCGGACTTGGAATAGAAGCCCTCGCAGGCGCGAAACGTGAGCTCGCGCAGCAGGATCAACTGCGTCTCGCATTCGCAGTCCTGGCGCGTGCGCGCATCCGCCAGCGCGTGCAGCAGCAGGTCCTCGGAGGTGCTGTAGCGCGGCTGAGCGGCCGTCATCGAGGTCGTCGAGATGCCGAGCACGCGGATCGGGCCGGGCTCGCGGCGCGGCTCGCGCGCGAGGGGATGCGGATCGTGCGGCAGGTGGTTGCGCTTCGTGCGTGGCTTCGCGGCGACGAGTACGCGGCCGTTCTCGACCTTGATGTCGTGCGCCGGCACGCGGTCGGCCTCGTAGCCGGGCTCGCCCTCGCCGGTCCGCCAGTGGAACTTGTAGTAGTGCCAGGGACAGACCACGTAGTCGCCGTCGAGATGCCCCTCGCCGAGCGGGCCCCCCACGTGGTTGCAGATGCCCGAAATCGCGCCGAAGCGCCCGTCCTTGAAGGTCAGCGCGATGCGCCGCTCGCCGGCGCGCAGTTCCTGCACCGGGGCCTTTGCAAGCTCGTCGGCCGCGCCGACGTCGAACCAGTCTTCGTTCATTTCGCGTTCCTGCCCCGCAGTTCCCTGCGCACGACGAGCTTCAAGCCGGACCAGGTGTCTGACACGGCGCAGACTTTGACGTCCACGTAGCCGAGCGGCAGCGCGACCTCCCGGATCGTGTCCTCGGTGATGTCGGTTGCGACGTTCGCCGATTTCTTTGGCCAGGAGACCCAGACCGGCGTGTCGTCCCCGAGCTGGCGGCGGTAGGACTTGAGTGCGGCCGCGAGCTCGGCGCGCTTCGTCGCAAAGTGGTGCACGAGGCCCGCCTTGGCGGCGCCCGCTTTCGATATGCGGGTGCCGCCCGGCAGCGGCGAGACCCACGCCCCGTACTCCGCGGGTGCGTTCACCGCCCTGACCGCCATGCCGGGCTTGATGCCGAGCTTGACGGCGAGCGGCGTGCCGGAGTAGCCGGCCACGGCCGCGGGATCAGCCCGCGGCCTTGTCGCGGTACAGGAATGCGACCGCGCAGCCGAGGATCAGCGTCAGGATGGAGTCGTAGACCATCTGCTGCACCACCAGCATCCCGGGCATCGGCTGCACGACGTAGTAGATCGTGTACAGCGGCACCGTCGTCAACATCGCGATCGCGATGCCGTAGCGTAGGCCCTGTGCGAGCCAGGGCTTGGCCTCCACGCCGCGCGCGTAGATCCAGACGAAGGCCGCGGCGAGCAAGGCGTGCGCCAGAATCATCAGGTGGAAGTAATTCCGGGCGTCCGCCTCCGGCCGGAACAGGTTGGGCAGCGCGGCGTAGCCGTCGTGCAGCAGCACGCCATGCACGACATAGCTGCCTGCGAACCACAGGATGAAGATGACGACCGTGCCGATCCAGAAGTTCTTGTTCATTGCGTATCCCCCGAGCAGTTGAACCAGGCGTCGGCGGTTTCCCGCGACGCATTCCCGACCGCTGATCTTACGCCCGCAAGGCCTCGCCGATCAGCACCGAGGTCATGGACACGGAACTGGCTACGCGGGCGTTGAAGAATTCCGCCGGCTCGCCCTCCTGCTGCAGTGCAAGGGCGTAGAGCAGGGGGTAGTAGTGCTCCGGGGTTGGCACTGCGAGGCGCGCGTCGTCACCCAGGGAATCGTAATCTATCAGGGCCTCGTGCTCCCGGGCGGCGATGCGCCGGCGCAGTTCCAGGTCGCAGCGCAGGGCCCAGTCGAGCGGGCGCGGGTCGTGGAAGCTGAACAGGGGCAGGTTGTGCACGATGTTGCCGCTGCCCATCACGAGCACATGCTCGTCGCGCAGCGGCGCGAGTTGCATGCCGATCGCGTAGTGGTGCGAACCGGGCAGGCGGGTGTCCATGCCGAGCTGCACCACGGGAATGTCGGCGGCCGGGTACATCGCGACCAGCACGCTCCAGGCGCCATGGTCGAGGCCGCGGCCCGGATCCTGCTGCACGCGCTCGGTCGTCACGAGTCCCGCGACCCGTGCGGCAAGCGCGGGCGAGCCCGGCGCCGGGTAGCGCACGTTGAACAGCGCCTTCGGGAAGCCATAGAAGTCGTGGATCGTCTGCGGCAGCTCGGTGGCGGTGACCCAGGCGCCCTGCGTCTCCCAGTGCGCGGAGATACAGAGGATCGCCGCGGGCTTCGGCAGGCGGCGCGCCACTTCCTGCCAGCCGCGGAAGAACTCGTTGCGCTCGATCGCGTTCATCGGATTGCCGTGCCCCACGAACAGCACCGGCATTTTCATGCGGCCTCCGGCGGGCCGATCAGGTCCCATTGGTTGCCGTAGAGGTCCTGGAACACCACGACCGTGCCGTAGGACTCCTGCCGCGGCTCCTCCATGAACTTGACGCCTGCGGCCTTCATGTGCTGGTAGTCGGCGCGGAAGTCGTCCGTGCGCATGAACAGGAAGACACGCCCGCCGCTCTGGTTGCCGATGGCGTGCTGCTGCTCCGGCGTCGCCGCCCGCGCCAGCAGCAGCGAGAAATCGGAGCCCGCGGGCCCGACGCGCACCCAGCGCTTGCCGGCCTCGCGTGGCTCGTCTTCGAGCAGCTCGAAGCGCAGCGCCTTCGTGAAATACTCGATCGCTTCGTCGTAGTCGCGCACGAGCAGTGCGACCAGCGAGAGTTGGCGCCGCGGCCCTCGGGGGGCGGCCATCGTCAGCCGGCGGCCGGCGCCCCGCGCGGCGCCCAGATCGAGCGGTAGACCTTCCAGCTGCCGTTCTTCTGCCGGCGCAGCACGCGCATCACGTGGTACTCGGACTCGACGACGCGCCCGGTCGCGATCTCGCGCGTGGCGCCGCGGATCGCGCCCCACTCGACGGCGTACCTGCCGAATACCTTCACGTCCTCGAACTCGAGGCGGTAGGAAATCACCTCGTGGGTCTTCGGGGCGGCGGCCATGCGCAGGAAGGCGGCGTCGAATTCCTTGGCGCCGCGCTGCGGGGCGCCGCCCGGAGGAAACATGACCGCCTCGTCGTCCACGAGCGCGCGCAGCGCCCTGAAGTCGCCGGCGGCGGAAGCGCGCATGTCGCGCCGGTGCAGCCGCCCGATCGCCTTGAGGCCGGATTTCCTGTTCATTGCCGCTGCAGCGCGAGGCGCACGCCGAGTGCGACCAGGATCGTGCCGCAAGTCGCGTCGATCCATCGCCGCCAAGCGGGCCGCATGAACATCAGGCGTGAGCGCGCCACGAGGAGCGCGACAGCGCCGAGCCAGAGGATGCCCTGGACGTAGTGGATCGCCGTCAGCAGCACGTATCTCAGGATCACCGGATCGTCCGGACCGATGAACTGCGGCACGAGCGCGAGGTAGAACACGATCACCTTGGGGTTCAGCAGATTGGTGAACAGCCCCTCGCGGAACGAGACCGCAGCAGGCACGCCGGAGGCGCCACCCTGAAGGTCGGGCGCGGGCGCAGCGCCATTTGCGGCGGCGAGCAGCGACTTGATGCCGAGCCAGACCAGGTAGCAGGCGCCCGCGATCTTCAGCGCGGTGAAGGCGGTCGCGGAGTACATGAGGACTGCCGACACGCCGAGTGCCGACAGCAGGGCGTGCACGAAGAGGCCCGAGCAGATGCCGGCGACGGTCAGGAGGCCGTCGCGACGGCCTCCGCGCAGGGCATTGCGCACGACCAGCATCGTGTCCGGCCCGGGCGACATCGTCATGAGCGCCGCGACCAGCGTGAAGGCCAGGACCTCTGGATCAAGCACCGTCATGCCCTTCGCCCGTGAGCGACAGCTGGCGGCCTTGGCCCGCCGCGAGCGCGCGCTCGTAGACGGCGGCCGCCGAGGCGACATCCTGCAACGCCGTGCCAGTCGAATCGAACACGAAGATCTCCTGTGCCGACGAGCGCGCGGGTTTCCGCCCCGTGATCAACTCGCCAAGTTCGGCGTGGACCTCCCCGATGCCCATCATTCCCGCAGCGAGCGCGTGCTGCAACTCGCCCATGCGGGAGGCCTGTTCGGTAAGGTCGGTCACCACGCGCGCCCGGCGCAGGATGCGCGGGTCCAGTTCCTGCTTGCCCTCGCTGTCGGCCCCGACCGCGGCGATGAACTGGCCGGGCCGGACATCGTCCGCTCGCAGCAGAATTTCCCGCGCCGGCGTGCAGGTGACCGCGATCTCGCAGACTGGCATCGCTTCGGCGGCGGAGGCGACGGACTCGATCTCGAAACCGGTTTCCGGTGCGAGTTCGCGGATGAAGGCCGCGACGCGCCCGGGATCGCGATCGCAGGCGAGGACGCGCCGCAGGCGGCGCACGGCGAGCAGTGCACGCAGCTGCGCGCGGCCCTGGATGCCGCAACCGCAGACCAGGAGCGTGTTCGCCTCCGGCAGCGCCAGGTGCCGTGCTGCGATCGCGGAGGCGGCCGCAGTGCGCAAGGTCGTGATCTCGATCGAATCGAGGAGCGCGAGCGGGCGACCGTCCGTCGCGTCGAACAGGGCGATCACTCCCTGCACGGTCGGCAGGCCGTTGCGATCGGGATTGGCGGGAAAGTTCGCGTTGACCTTGGCCGCGTAGTAGCCGGGCGCCCCACCGAGCGCCGCAGTCTTGACGTGGAATCCGCCGCCCGTGACGTGCGTGGCGAGCACGCCGGGCAAGGGCACGGAAC
>JBQTKI010000043.1:0-4424 GCA_052386275.1 Gammaproteobacteria bacterium | reverse complement strand
CGGAGTTCCGCCTGCAGGACCAGAACGGCAAGTGGCATACGCTCAAGGACTACCGCGGCAAGTGGGTCGTGCTCTATTTTTACCCGAAGGACGACACGCCCGGCTGCACCACCCAGGCCTGCGAATTTCGCGACAATATTTTCGCCTACCGCGAGATCGGCGCCGTGATCTTGGGCGTCAGCGTGGACGACGTCGCCTCGCACCAGGCCTTCTCCGAGAAGCACAGCCTGCCGTTCCCGATCCTGGCGGATTCGGCGAAGACGACCGCGACCGCCTACGGCACGCTCACCAAGTACCTCGGCATCCATGAACTCGCGCGCCGCGATACCTTCATCATCGACCCGAAAGGCATGGTCGCGAAGCATTACATGAAGGTGGACCCGAAAGGCCATTCGGAGCTGGTGCTTGCGGACCTGAAGCAGCTCGCGGCGCCCGCACCGGCGAAGGGCACTTGAGCAGCCCTGCCCGCTTCACCGGCTCAGACCGCTACGTCGCGACCGGCGAGCTGATGCTCGCCGTGAACGCCGCGGTCACCCTCGGCCGGCCGCTGCTGGTCAAGGGCGAACCCGGCACCGGCAAGACCCAGCTCGCGCAGGAAGTCGCCGCCGCCTTCGGCGCCCCGCTCTTCGAGTGGCACATCAAGTCCACCAGCAAGGCGCAGCAGGGGCTCTACGAGTACGATGCGGTCTCGCGGCTGCGCGATTCGCAGCTGGGCGACGTCCGCGTCGCCGACATTGCGAATTACATCGTGCCTGGCATGCTCTGGCGCGCGTTCGAGAGCGAAACGCGGGCCGTGCTCCTGATCGACGAGATCGACAAGGCCGACATCGAGTTCCCGAACGACCTGCTGCGCGAGCTCGACCGCATGGAGTTCTACGTGTACGAGACGCGCCAGCTCGTGAAGGCGACGCACCGCCCGATCGTGTTCATCACCAGCAACAACGAGAAGGAGCTGCCGGACGCCTTCCTGCGCCGCTGTTTCTTCCACTACATCCGGTTTCCGGACGCGGCGACGATGGAGCAGATCGTCGAGGTGCACTATCCGGACCTCAAGAAGGCGCTGCTGTCGGAAGCGCTCAACGCCTTCTACCGCGTGCGCGAGGTGCCCGGCCTCAAGAAGAAGCCCTCGACCTCGGAGCTTCTCGACTGGATCAAGCTGCTGCTCGCCGAGGACATCCCTGCGGAGGCGCTGCGCGCCGACGACCCGAAGGCCGCGATCCCGCCGCTCTACGGCGCGCTCCTCAAGAACGAGCAGGACGTGCACCTGTTCGAGCAGCTCGTGTTCCTGAACCGGCGGGCCGGCCGCCCGGGCTGAGCCCGTCCGCACAGGGCCATGCTGATCCGCTTCTTCCAGATGCTGCGCGCCGCTGGCGTGCCGGTGTCCATCACCGAATTCCTGACGCTGCTCGAAGCGCTGTCCGCGCGCCTCATCGGGCTCTCGGCGGAGGATTTCTATTTCCTGGCGCGTGCGACGCTCGTGAAGGACGAGCGGCACTACGACCGCTTCGACCGCGTGTTCGCCGTGCATTTCAAGGGCGCCGAGCTCGCGTTCGAGGCGCTGCTAACCGTGGAAGTTCCGGCCGACTGGCTGCGCGACGCGCTGCGGCTGCAACTCACCGACGAAGATAAGGCGAAGATCGAGGCGATGGGCGGCTGGGACGCGCTCATGGAAACGCTCAGGAAGCGCCTCGCCGAGCAGAAGGCGCGGCACCAGGGCGGCAGCAAGTGGATCGGCACCGGCGGCACCTCGCCATACGGTGCGCACGGCTACAACCCCGAAGGCGTGCGCATCGGGCAGGAGGGTTCCGGGCAGCGGCGCGCGGTCAAGGTCTGGGATCGGCGTGAATTCGCCAATCTCGACGACTCCGTCGAGCTCGGCACCCGGAACGTCAAGCTCGCGCTGCGCCGCCTGCGCCGCTTCGCGCGCCAGGGCGCCGCGGAGCAGCTCGATCTCGACGCGACCATCGATTCCACCGCGCGCAGGGCCGGGCTCCTCGACATCCGCATGGTCCCGGAGCGCCACAACGCGGTGAAGGTGCTGCTCTTCCTCGACATCGGCGGCTCGATGGACGACCACGTGCGGATCTGCGAGGAACTCTTCTCCGCCGCGCGCGGCGAGTTCAAGCACCTCGAGTACTTCTATTTCCACAATTTCGTTTACGAGTCGGTCTGGAAGGATAACCGCCGCCGCCACAGCGAGCGCACGCCGCTTCCCGAGGTCATGCGCACCTACGGCCACGACTACAAGCTCGTCGTCGTGGGCGACGCGACCATGAGTCCCTACGAGATCGTGCAGCCCGGCGGCAGCATCGAGCACTGGAACGAGGAACCGGGCGCGGCCTGGATGAAGCGGCTGCTCGCAAGCTACCCGCACCACGTCTGGCTCAATCCGGAGCCGAAGGACCGCTGGGAATACACGCCTTCGATCCGGATCACGCGGGAGCTGTTCGAGGAGCGGATGTATCCGCTGACGCTGGAGGGGCTGGATCGGGCGATGCGTTCGCTGCAATAGACGCCGGAGCGCTTCACTCCTTGACGATCATGTACTTCGGGATCTGCGGCCTCGCCGCGTCGCGGACCATCACTGGCTTCTCGCGCTTGTCCGCGAGGAATTCGTCAACGGCGCTCATCGCGCCGGGCCATTCCCGGGAACGGTACTCGTCGAAAAGCATGATCCCGCCGGGCACGAGTCGCGGGTACAGCAACGGCAGGCAGGTGCGGTACGACTGATAGATGTCGCAATCGAGAGGCACGAAGCAGAACCGGTTAGCATTGGCCACCGCCGGCAGCGTGTCTTCGAACCATCCGGGAACGACTTCGAGGTTGAGCTTCAGGCGCAAGGCGAGGGACCGGAACAGCGCGACGCTCGCCTCATCCTGCCGGAACCTTGTGCGCTCCGCCGCGAGCGTGCGTCCGGCGCCGATGTCCCGGGGCTGCACCGCGTCGGCTCGAAATCCCGCGAAGCTATCCAGCGCATAGACTTTCTTTGCGGCGCATAGAATCCCCAGACGTTTGCGGACAGCTCGCCCGCAGCGAAAACAACCTTTGCATCCCCGCTGTGAATCTCAAATATGTGCATGGAGTGACGCTGCGCGGGATAGCTCGGATGTGGCAGCAACACTGGCGGCTGTGCAGTTCGAGTCCACTCGTGTGTCCATGGGTCAAGACCGCCAACTTCAATTGGCTGCCCCTCCGCGACTACACCAACAACATTCCAACCGCTCATGCGCTTTGCGCGGGCCTAACGTCCGCGATCAGCGGCGGCGCGCAGTCGGCGCGCCGCTTGCTGACCGCAACCTGTTCGGGTCCGCGCCTGTCCGTGCAAGCGGCGTGCCGACGCGCGACGACCGCTGCATCGCATAGTTAGCGATCGTCGGGTCCGTCGTCTACGAATCCAACGCGACCCGGGGGCACTTCCGGCGGATCACGCAGGCCCACGTAAACATACCCCGCAGCATCTAATGACGCTACGGCTTCAGAGACCGCCCAAGGAGGGTACTCGGTCAATGCCAAGATCGCGACTCGAGAACCAGGCGCAAGATCGCTATCGTCGAGTAGGCTGCTACCAATTAGGCGGCAAGGTACGACTCCACTTGACAGGTCGCCAAAGGTCCCGGCGGTGCAGCCGAGAGTCGATGTCTGCAACCAGACCAGAGCATCAGTGCCGTCCTCAAGCACTCCGGCGTCATACTGTTTGAGCCAGAAAGCGCCAATTAGGCTGCCAAAAAGCACCGCAACTACTATTGAGGCCACGACTCGTCGCACGACGATCACTAACGTCCGCGATCAGCGCCGGCGCGCAGTCGGCGCGCCGCTTGCGGATCGCAACCTGTCCGGGTCGACACTTGTCCCTGCAAGCGGCGTGCCGACGCGCGACGACCGCTGCATCGCATAGTTAGGCATCGCTCACGGGGTCGCGTTGTGAGGCATCATTCGTCGCTTCCATGCCAAGGCTCTGCCTCGGTATTGCTCCGGATACCACTTCAGCTTCCCATCGATCAGTGCAAGCTCCCAACGGCTGAAGAAATGGCGGACAATATAGTCTGCTCGGTAACCCTCGCAGTCCTTCTCGCCGTTATGTTGGAAATCGCTGAGTTGGAAAACCAGTCTGTCGGCGGTGGGAATCGCCTGATATGACGCTGAGACCCGCAACTGGCCTCTACGTACTACAAACGCTGTTTCGGTTATTTCAAGGCCAAAATGATGCTGACACGACAGAGGCATGCATCGCTTCGAGCCCGCGGTTAAGTCCCAAACTCCGTAGTACGCAGAAAGGTTGTCAATCTGCGAAAGGTCACTAACCGATGTGGGTCCTGCGCAAGCGGCGACCACTGCCATCGAAGAGACCACTGTTGCTGCGAATCGCATAGCGATGCCTAACGTCCGCGTTGAGCGGGCCGCGCGAAGCCGTTCCAGCGCGCCGC
>JBQTKI010000042.1:0-4924 GCA_052386275.1 Gammaproteobacteria bacterium | reverse complement strand
ATTTAATGATCTTGGCGACGACGCCGGCGCCGACGGTTCTTCCGCCCTCGCGGATGGCGAAGCGGAGCTTTTCTTCCATGGCGATGGGAACGATGAGCTCCACTTCCATGGTCACATTGTCGCCCGGCATCACCATTTCGGTGCCCTGGGGGAGCTTGACGATCCCCGTCACGTCGGTGGTGCGGAAATAAAACTGCGGCCGGTAATTGGCGAAGAAGGGCGTGTGGCGCCCCCCCTCCTCCTTGGTCAGGATGTAGGCTTCCGCCGTGAAGTTGGTGTGGGGCGTCACCGAGCCGGGCTTGGCCAGCACCTGGCCTCGCTCCACCCCGTCGCGCTCGATCCCTCTGAGCAGGCAGCCCACATTGTCGCCCGCCTCGCCCTGATCCAGCAGCTTGCGGAACATCTCCACCCCCGTCACCGTCGTCTTGCTGGTGGGGCGGATGCCCACGATCTCCACCTCCTCGCCCACCTTGATCACGCCCCGCTCGATGCGCCCCGTCACCACCGTGCCGCGCCCCGAGATCGAGAACACGTCCTCGATCGGCATCAGGAAAGGCTGATCCTTGGGCCGGTTGGGCTGGGGGATGAACTCGTCCACCGCCTTCATCAGGGCGAGAACCGATTCCTTGCCCAGCTTGGGTTCCTTGCCTTCCAGGGCAAACAGCGCCGAGCCGCGGATCACCGGGATCTTGTCGCCGGGGAACTGGTAGGAGGAGAGAAGTTCCCTCACCTCCAGCTCCACCAAATCCAGCAGCTCGGGGTCGTCCACCATGTCCACCTTGTTCATGTAAACGACAAGCGCCGGAACCCCCACCTGGCGCGCCAGCAGGATGTGCTCGCGCGTCTGCGGCATGGGGCCGTCGGCCGCCGACACCACCAGAACGGCCCCGTCCATCTGCGCCGCTCCCGTGATCATGTTCTTCACGTAGTCGGCATGCCCAGGGCAATCGACATGGGCGTAATGGCGCTTGTCCGTCTCGTACTCCACATGCGCCGTCGAAATCGTAATCCCGCGCGCCTTCTCTTCCGGCGCCTTGTCGATCTGGTCATAGGCCGTGAACTGCGCCTTGCCCTGCTCGGCCAGTATCTTGGTGATCGCCGCCGTCAGCGTCGTCTTGCCATGGTCCACATGCCCAATCGTCCCTACGTTCACATGCGGCTTGCTGCGTACGAATTTTTCCTTGGCCATCGTCTGTTCCTCAGGAGGCTTTCTTCAGGACCGTCTCGGCGACGTTGTTCGGCACCTCGACGTACTTCTTGAATTCCATCGTGAACGTCGCGCGCCCCTGGCTCATCGAGCGCACGGAGGTCGCATAGCCGAACATCTCGGCGAGCGGCACCTCGGCGGTCACGACCTTGCCGGACGGCGACTCGTCCATGCCCGTGATCTGGCCGCGGCGGCGGTTCAGGTCGCCGATCACGTCGCCGGAGTACTCCTCCGGCGTCACGACCTCGACGCTCATGATGGGCTCGAGCAGCACCGGCTTCGCCTTGGCGAAGCCCTCCTTGAACGCCATCGAGCCCGCGATCTTGAACGCCATCTCGCTCGAATCGACGTCGTGGTAGGAGCCGTCGGTCAGGGCGACGCGCACGTCCACGATCGGGAAGCCCGCGATGACGCCATTCTGCAGCGCTTCCTTGACGCCCTTGTCCACGGCCGGGATGTACTCGCGCGGGATCACGCCGCCGACGATCTCGTTGACGAACTCGTAGCCCTTGCCTTCGCCGAGCGGCTCGAGGCGGATCCAGACGTGACCGTACTGGCCGCGGCCGCCGGTCTGCCGCACGAACTTGCCTTCCTGCTCGACCGACTTGCGGATGGTCTCGCGGTAGGCGACCTGCGGCTTGCCGACATTCGCCTCGACCTTGAACTCGCGCTTCATGCGGTCGACGATGATTTCGAGGTGCAGTTCGCCCATGCCGGAGATGATGGTCTGGCCGGACTCCTGGTCGCTCGACACGCGGAATGACGGGTCTTCCTTGGCCAGGCGCTGCAGCGCGATGCCCATCTTCTCCTGGTCCGCCTTGGTCTTCGGCTCGACCGCGACCGAGATCACGGGCTCCGGGAACTCCATTCTCTCGAGCACGATGACGTCGTCCGGGTCGGAGAGCGTGTCGCCGGTGGTGACGTCCTTGAGGCCGACCGCCGCGGCGATGTCGCCGGCGCGGACTTCCTTGATCTCCTCGCGCTCGCTGGCGTGCATCTGCAGCAGGCGCCCGATGCGCTCCTTGCGCGAGCGGTTCGGCACGTACACCTGGTCGCCCGAGGACAGCGTGCCGGAATAGACGCGGAAGAAAGTCAGATTGCCGACGAACGGGTCATTCAGGATCTTGAACGCGAGCGCGGAGAACGGCGCATCGTCCGACGGAGCGCGCGTGATCTCGGTCTCGGCACTGTCCTCGGCCTGGCCCTTCACGTCCGGCACGTCGGCCGGCGACGGCATGAAGTCGATGACCGCGTCGAGCACCGCCTGCACGCCCTTGTTCTTGAACGCCGAGCCGCAGGTGACCAGGCAGATCTCGTTCTTGATCGCGCGTTCGCGCAGGCCCTTCTTGATCTCGTCGGTCGACAGCTCGTGGCCCTCGAGGTACTTGTGCAGCAGCTCCTCGTTGGCCTCGGCCGCGGCCTCGATCATCTTGGTGCGCCACTGCGCGCATTCCGCGGCCATGTCGGCCGGAATGTCGCGGTACTCGAAGCGCATGCCCTGGGTCTCGTCGTCCCACCAGATGGCCTGCATGCGGATCAGGTCGACGACGCCCGAGAAATTCTCCTCGGCGCCGATCGGCAACTGGATCACGACCGGGTTGCCATTCAGGCGCGTGCGGATCTGGTCCACGCAGCGCAGGAAATTGGCGCCGGCGCGGTCCATCTTGTTGACGAAGGCGACGCGCGGCACGCGGTACTTGTTCATCTGCCGCCACACCGTCTCGGACTGCGGCTGCACGCCGGACACGGCGCAGTAGACCGCGACTGCCGAGTCGAGCACGCGCAGCGAACGCTCGACCTCGATGGTGAAATCCACGTGGCCCGGCGTGTCGATGATGTTGATGCGGTGCTCGGGATAGTGGTTGTCCATCCCCTTCCAGAAGCAGGTGGTGGCGGCGGCCGTGATCGTGATGCCGCGCTCCTGTTCCTGCTCCATGTAGTCCATGACGGCGGCGCCGTCGTGCACCTCGCCCATCTTGTGCGACACGCCCGTGTAGAACAGCACGCGCTCGGTCGTCGTCGTCTTTCCGGCGTCGATGTGCGCGGAAATGCCGATGTTCCGGTAGTGCTCGATGGGCGTGTGCCGAGGCATGATCTTCTCTTACGACTGCTTGCTTACCAGCGGTAATGCGCGAAGGCCTTGTTGGCCTCCGCCATGCGGTGGGTGTCCTCGCGCTTGCGCACCGCGGTGCCGCGGTTCTCCGCGGCGTCCATCAGCTCGTGCGCCAGGCGGTGTGCCATCGACTTCTCGCTGCGCGCGCGCGCGGCCTCGAGCAGCCAGCGCATCGCGAGCGTCTGCCGGCGCGCGGGACGCACCTCGACCGGCACCTGGTAGGTGGCGCCGCCGACGCGCCGCGACTTCACCTCGACCGCGGGCTTCACGTTCTCGAGCGCCATCGACAGCACCTCGAGCGCGGCGTCGCCCTGGCGGCTGGTCTTCTCGGAGATGCGGTCGATTGCGCCGTACATGATGTGCTCGGCGGCCGATTTCTTGCCGCTCTTCATCACCATGTTCATGAACTTGGCCAGCATCTCGCTGCCAAACTTCGGGTCCGGGAGGATGACGCGGGTCGGCGCGGAGGTGCGACGGGACATTTCTGTGACCCCTGCTCGTTATTTCTTCGGGCGCTTGGCGCCGTACTTGGAGCGGCCCTGCTTGCGGTCGCCGACGCCGGCGCAGTCGAGCGTGCCGCGGATCGTGTGGTAGCGGACGCCCGGCAGGTCCTTGACGCGTCCGCCGCGGATCATGACCACCGAGTGTTCCTGCAGATTGTGGCCTTCGCCGCCGATGTAGCTGGTGACCTCGTAGCCGTTCGTCAGGCGCACGCGGCAGACCTTGCGTAGCGCCGAATTCGGCTTCTTCGGGGTCGTGGTATAGACACGCGTGCACACGCCGCGCCGCTGCGGCGAGCGCTGCAGCGCCGGCACTTTCGACTTGTAGGTGGCCGCGATGCGGCCGCCACGGATCAGCTGGTTGGTTGTCGCCATGTCTTCCCGGTACGCATGAAGCACCGGGCCGCCTCGTGGCGGCCCGGCTACAAATGTTCTGTCTCAACGCCCCACCCGTATAGCGGGGCGGGGGCCGAAAAAGGCCCGCGATTCTAGTGACCGCGCCTTTGGTGCGTCAAGCCGGGCCCGGGGCCCGCCCGCTGGCGGGTCCAAGCCCTTGTTTTTATTCCGCAACCGCCTCCTGCACGGCCGGCTCCTCGCCCGCCGCCTCGGAGCCCGAATCGAGGAACCCGCGATGGACCTCGTCGGCGGGCTTCCGGCGCCTCTGGGCATGGAAGGAGAAGCCGGTGCCGGCCGGGATCAGCCGCCCGACAATGACGTTCTCCTTGAGCCCGCGCAGGTCGTCCTTGATGCCGCGCACCGCCGCGTCGGTCAGCACGCGCGTGGTCTCCTGGAACGAGGCCGCGGAGATGAATGAGTCGGTCTGCAGCGAGGCCTTGGTGATGCCGAGCAGCATCGGCTCGAACACCGCCCCCTGCTTCTTCTCGGCCGCCATGCGGTCGTTGAGCTCGAGCATGCGCGCGCGCTCGAGTTGCTCGCCGCGCAGCAGCGCCGAGTCGCCGGCCTGCTTGATCTCCACTTTGCGCAGCATCTGCCGGACGATGACCTCGATGTGCTTGTCGTTGATCTTGACGCCCTGCAGCCGGTACACGTCCTGGATCTCGCGCGTCAGGTAGTTGGCGAGCGCCGCCACGCCCTGCAGGCGCA
>JBQTKI010000041.1:0-7186 GCA_052386275.1 Gammaproteobacteria bacterium | reverse complement strand
TCATGCAGTTCGAGCGCGGTGCCGACGGCAAGATGACGAACTTGCCGAAGCCTTCGGTGGATACCGGCATGGGACTCGAAAGAACGGCCGCGGTGCTCCAGGGCGTGCATTCGAACTACGACATCGACCTGTTCCAGGGATTGATCAGAGCCGCGGCCGAGGCGACGCAGCAGAAGAAGCTCGGGAGCCCCTCCTTGCGCGTGATCGCGGACCACATCCGCGCCTGTTCGTTCCTGATCGTGGACGGCGTGATCCCGGGCAACGACGGGCGCGGCTACGTGCTGCGTCGCATCATCCGCCGTGCGATCCGCCACGGCTACAAGCTCGGCCAGGAGCGGCCATTCTTCCACGGGCTCGTGCCGGCGCTGGTCGCCGAAATGGGCGAGGCCTATCCGGAGCTGCCGCGATCCGCGGCGCACGTGACCAAGGTGCTGCGCCAGGAAGAGGAGAAGTTCGCGGAGACACTCGCGAACGGCATGGGATTGCTCGAAGACGCGATCGGCAAGCTCAAGGGCAAAACCATCCCGGGCGAAACCGTCTTCAGGCTCTATGACACCTACGGCTTCCCGGTGGACCTCACCGCCGACATCGCGCGCGAGCGCGGCCTGGCCGTCGACCAGGCGGGCTTCGAGCGGGCGATGGGGGACCAGCGCGAGCGTGGACGTGCGGCGAGCAGGTTCGGCGTGGACCTGCGCAGCCCGCAAGCGCTGGATGCCGAGAGCGAGTTCTGCGGCTACGACGCGCTCGAGGGCCAGGGCCGCGTGCTCAAGATCCTGAAAGGCGGCGCCGAGGTCGGCGCGGCGGCCGCGGGCGATGCGATGCAGGTCGTGCTCGACCGCACGCCTTTCTACGCCGAAGCCGGCGGCCAGGTCGGCGACGTCGGTGTGCTCGAGAACGCCGCGACCCGCTTCCGCGTCCTCGACACCAAAAAGCTCGCTGACGCCCACCTGCACATCGGCCGCCTCGAGCGCGGCGGGCTCGCCGTCGGCGACACGCTCACCGCGAAGGTGGATGCGAAAACACGCCAGGCGACCGTGCTCAACCACAGCGCGACGCACCTGCTGCACGCGGCGCTGCGCAAGGTGCTCGGCAACCACGTGACCCAGAAAGGCTCGCTGGTCGCGCCGGATCGCCTGCGCTTCGATTTCTCGCACACCCAGTCGCTCAGGCCCGCGGAGCTCGAGATCATCGAGCGCATGGTGAACGAGGAGATCCGCGCCAACCGCGAGGGCGCGATCCGCCACCTGCCTTACGGCGAGGCGATCAAGCAGGGCGCCATGGCGCTGTTCGGCGAGAAGTACGGCGACACCGTGCGCGTGCTGTCGTTCGGCGATTTCTCGACCGAGCTCTGCGGCGGCACGCACGTGCGGCGCACCGGCGACATCGGACTGTTCCGCATCACCAGCGAGGGCGGCATCGCCTCGGGCATCCGCCGCATCGAGGCGGTGACGGGGGAGGGTGCGCTGAAGTCCGTCAAGGCCACCGACCATGCGCTGAAGCGCATCGCCGCGGCGCTCAAGGGCACGCCCGCGGACGTCGAGAACAAGGTCGCGCAGCTCATCGAGCGGCAGAAGAAGCTCGAGCGCGACCTCACCGGTCTCAAGTCCAAGCTCGCCGCAGGCCATCGCGGCGACCTCGCCGACAACGCGGTGAACGTCAGCGGCGCGCAGGTGCTGGCGGCCAAGGTGGACGGCGCCGACCCGCAGACGCTGCGCGAGACGGTGGACTCGCTCAAGAGCCGTCTCGGCAGCGCCGTGGTCGTGCTCGCCGCCGTGACCGAAGACGGCAAAGTCGCCCTGGTCGCCGGCGTCACGCCGGACTTGGTGAACAAGGTCAAGGCCGGCGAACTCGTGGGCACCGTCGCCGGTCTCATGGGTGGACGCGGCGGCGGCCGCCCGGACTTCGCGCAGGCCGGCGGCAACGACCCGTCCAGGCTCGATACGGCGCTCGCTTCCGTGCCGGAACTGGTCGCCGCCAAACTCGGGGGGTCCTGAGGCCTCCCACAAGGGGATGCCGGTGACTGTTTTCGCGCTGCCCGTCTTCCTGCTGCTCGGTTTTCAGGCCGCGGAAACGCCCGACCGGTCCATCCCGATCCCGCTTGACCCGCTCACGGTCACGGCCGACGAACCGCGCTTCGTCGCACCGACGCGGCGTGACAAGATCGGCCGCATCTGGGCCCCGGTCTCGATCAACGGCCAGGGACCGTTCCGCCTCGTGCTCGACACCGGCGCCTCGCATTCCGCGATCACCGCGGAGGTCGCGACCCGGCTCGGCCTGTCGCTCGACACGGACCGCAAGGTGTTGCTGCGCGGCGCGACCGGCACCGCAACCGTACCCCTGGTGCCGATCGAGACGCTCGAGATCGGTGACCTCCTGATGGAGCCGAAACGGCTGCCGATCGTGCCGGATGCACTCGGCGGCGCGGAGGGCATCCTCGGCACCGACGGGCTCGCCAACAAGCGCATTCACATTGACTTCCGCCGCGACCGCATCACGATCCGCCGCTCGACCGGCGAGCGCGCCGCGCCCGGCTTCGTCACGGTGCCCGTGAAGTTCATGCGCGGCCGGCTCCTGGTCGTCGACGCCACCATGGGCGGCGTGCGCACGCTGGCCGTCATCGACACCGGCGGCCAGGCCACAATCGGCAACAACGCGCTGCGCGACGCGCTCGCCGAGCGGCGCCGGCGCTTCGAGCTCGAGGAGGACTTCATCATCGGCGCGACGCTCGACGTGCAGGCGGGAGAGCGCGGCAACACGCCCTCGATCGTCATGGGAGAGGTGCTGGTACGCAATTCCGCGATGACCTTTGCCGATCTCGCGATCTTCCAGCATTGGAGGATGACCGCCGAGCCCGCGATGCTCGTCGGCATGGACGTGCTCGGACTCCTCGACATCCTGATCATCGATTACCGGCGCAAGGAGCTCCAGATCAAGCTCCGGCGCGGCTGATCAGGCTGCGCGGCGGGTCTGCCCGGATATCTCCGGCTTTGACAGCCGGCGGCGGTTCACAACCATGCGGTCGTGCAATTCGCCGATCATCTCGGAGGCCTTGGTGCAGTACACGCCGGGGATGATTGCGTGCACCATGCAAACGATCCCGCCCCACACCATGTGCAGGCCGAAGCTCATCGCATTCGCGAGGTGCTTGAAGTAGCTCTCGTTGACCGACGTGGGATGGTCGGTGAACAGGCGGCGCCAGGCGTTCATCCACGCATTATGGTTCCAAGAAGGTCGAAAAATCTCCCATTTCATATGATACATATGTCTAGAATTGGGAAATTATACTAATATTGTTCTATGGCCGCGCTCGACAAGCTCGACCGCCAGATTCTGCGGCTGCTGCAGAAGGACGCCTCCATCCCGATCCAGCAGGTGGCCGACGAAGTCGGCCTTTCGGTCAATCCCTGCTGGCGGCGCATCCGGCGCCTGGAAGCGGATGGGGTGATCCAGGGCCGGGTCGCGCTCGTCGATCCCGGCAAGGTAGGCCTCGGCCTCACCGTCTACGTGCGCGTAAAAACCCAGGAGCACAGCGCGGCCTGGGCGCGGAGGCTCGCCGAAGTCATCGCGGACATGCCCGAGATCCTCGAATGCCACCGCATCGGCGGCGACGTGGATTACCTCTTGAAAGTCGTGGTGCCCGACATGGAAGGCTACGATCGCACCTACAAGGAACTGATCCAGCTCCTCCCGTCTCTTGCCGATGTCTCCGCCCTGTTCTCGATGGAGCGCCTGAAGAGCACCACCGGCCTGCCGATCCCTGCCGAAAGCTGAAACAATCACCGCGGTATGGCACTCATCGTCCAGAAATACGGCGGCACCTCGGTCGGCTCCGTCGCCCGTATTCATGCGGTTGCCGAGCAGGTCTCGACGCTCGCGAAGCAGGGCAGCCAGGTCGCGGTCGTGGTCTCGGCGATGGGTGATACCACCGACCGGCTGATCGAGCTCGCGCGCGAAGTCTGCCCGACGCCCGACG
Organism: Gammaproteobacteria bacterium; assembly: GCA_052386275.1. Classification (GTDB taxonomy): domain Bacteria; phylum Pseudomonadota; class Gammaproteobacteria; order Steroidobacterales; family Steroidobacteraceae; genus SCUD01. The sequence goes on along the minus strand of JBQTKI010000041.1, from coordinate 3,213 downwards.
CGCGCGAGATGGATGCGCTCCTGGCGACCGGCGAAATGGTCTCGACCGCGCTCTTCGCCATGGCGCTCAACGAGCGCGGCACGAGAGCCCGCTCCTGGAACGCGCTGCAACTGCCCATCGAGACCACGGCAAGCCCCGGCCGCGCGCGCATCGAGCGCGTCGAATGCGCGCAGCTCAAGCAGGATCTCGCCGCAGGCATCGTGCCGGTGGTCGCGGGTTTCCAGGGCCGCGCCGCGAACGGCGACCTCACGACCATCGGCCGCGGCGGCTCCGACACGACCGCGGTCGCATTGGCCGTCGTTCTCGGCGCCGACGAATGCCAGATCCTCACTGACGTGGACGGCGTCTATACGACCGACCCGCGCATGGTGCCCGAAGCGCGCCGGCTCGACCGCATCAGCTTCGAGGAGATGCTCGAGCTCGCCGGCCAGGGCTCGCGCGTCCTGCACCTGCGCTCGGTCGAGTTCGCCGCGCGCCACAACGTCAAGCTCCGGGTAATGTCCTCATTCGAGCCGGGCCCCGGCACGCTGATCTGCCAGGAGGATGCGAGAGTGGAAGCCCCCGTCGTTTCCGGCATCGCCTTCAATCGCGACGAGGCCGCGATCACCGCGGCGGACATCCCGCACCAGCCCGGCGTCGCCCATGCGATCCTGCAGCCGATCTCGCGTGCCGGCATCGACGTGGACATGATCGTGCTGAACGCGCCGCGTGACTGGCGCGTGGACCTCTCCTTCACCGTGCACCGGGACGACTACGCGAAGGCACTCGAACTCGCGCGCGCTGCGGTCGCGAATTACCGGGGCGCAGTGGTCACGGGCGACGATCGCGTGGCGAAACTCGCGGTGGTGGGCTCCGGAATGAGGAGCCACGCCGGCGTCGCAACGCGGCTGTTCGAGACGCTCGCGGCCGAGTCCATCAACGTGCGCCTCGTCTCCACCTCCGAGATCAAGATCAGCATATTGCTCGAGGAAAAGGACCTGGAACGGGCCGTCCGCGCACTGCACAAGGCCTACGGCCTTGAAAGGGCCTGAAATCCTGATTTGACGTATTCTGAAGACCGACCGTTGTGATATCTTCTCCCGCGGCTGAGGGGCCTCCACGGATAACGACTACTAGCCGGGAGAGAACGCATGCTCATTCTCACGCGCCGCGTGGGCGAAGCGCTCATGATCGGCGATACCGTCACGGTCACCGTGCTCGGTATCAAGGGCAACCAGGTCCGCATCGGCGTGCTCGCGCCGAAGGACGTGAGTGTCCACCGCGAAGAAATCTACGAACGCATCCAGCACGAGAAGGAAGAGTCGCAGAACGGCGAGCGACGAGCGAACGTCACCGCCTGATCGCCGCACGGGCCGCCTTTGCCGGGCCTGCGCCCGGTGAGTATCATTTGCGCCCCTTCAAGGACTGAGGGCCGACCCGGAGAGATGGCCGAGTGGTCGAAGGCGCACCCCTGCTAAGGGTGTATGGGCCAAAAGCTCATCGAGGGTTCGAATCCCTCTCTCTCCGCCAATTTCCTTTCAATGTTTTCGAGCACTTGGCCCGTGGCCGGCCGCGACAATTGGCATATCCATTGGCAAAAGTGTCCGGCCTTGAGCGGAGTCTGCAACAGGCAGTACAAGAAACCACTGTTGGTCATCGAAGGCAGAAAGACTGCAATCGTTGATCTCGGACGCTAACCGCGGACGGGCCGAAACCCGGTCTCAGTTCGAATTGCCCGATTAGAGTCCCGCAAGTAGTTGTAGGACTTGAGGTGCCGTCTAAGGGCTAATCACGACGTTTGCTATTTGCCATGTCGCCGTAGTTCTCTGGAGAGAACACCTAACTTCGTTAACAGCAAATGCTCCTTCGGACAATACTGTCAGGTATAAGTCCAATTTCAAGGATCTAGCGTCGTCTGAGAGGGTGTAGTCACGAATTGCAAGCTGCAGAATTGTCGTCTCTTCTGAAACCAAAGTCTGACGCAGAGAAAGACGATTTAACGCTCGCCGTGCGTACTCTGCAGTCACAAACCGTAACGGATCACCATTCACGTCATCGAGGGCCTTGAAAAACTCGCCGACAACTGACCTGGCGATCAACAATTGGCGTTGCTGATCAGTAGTCAGCTGGTCCAAGCGTTCTGGATCAAGCGAGAACGACGAGATCTGAATCGGCGCGAAAAGGCCCTTCTCAATCGTTTCCGATGAGATGTCTTGTGCGCACGCTCCTGTGCCTCCCATGCGCAAGAGGAGTGTGGCCATCCGCGAAACCGACCTCGCAATCATCGCTCACACCCACAATTGTTCTGGTTCAATTCCACTTCGTACGGCGGGATGGCCCCGTAAGCGCCGTTCGCGCGGTGACCCCAAAGATACAACCTACCGTCGGGCTTCTTTTCCCGGAGATCAACGTGCGTATGTGGGCCCTCATTATTTGGCCCGCGGCAACCTTCTTCGTACCAACCAACTCCGCCGAAAAGCCCACTCTTGATCGCTTGATTGGCAGTGACAAGATGAAGCTGCCCAGGAACGACGATATCAGCCGCGAGCTTTTTCACGTGCGGGCTATTATCGCGAGCACCGAGTTTATTGCCACGACGGCGATCACCGCCAGTAATGACGATATCCTTGTCACATCCTATCAACCGATTGAATTCCCAGAGAGCCTCCATAACGTCGGATGAAACTGGATAGCCAATAGGGTTGCGTACCTTTAGTCCGAACGGATCGATAAAGCGCACCGGATCGTCGCCAGTGTAAGCGTAAGTGTTAATTCCGCCGCCCAACCCGACCGGATCGCTTTCCACATATCTTCCCACTTGCGGATCGTAGTCCCTGAAATAGTTGTAATGCAGCCCGGTCTCCTGATCCGCGTACTGCCCCGGGAACCGCAGCGGCAGGGTGAATAGGTTCTGGTCCCCGTCCGAGTCCTCGTCAGGAGTGTCACCGGGCACGTAATTATCCCCAGTTGAGGGCAGTGGATTTTCCCCACCCCCTGATTTTCAGGAGGGTGCTTCATGTCGACACGCGAGTTGCGCAGCATCGATCCCGGGACGGCCGAGTCCGCGGGGGACGTCATGCTGCATCAAGATCGTTGGGAGGAAGTACTGACTGGCCCCCAATCTTCGGACGACCGGCAAGTTCACAGTTCGCCATGTTATGCCGCCGCTTGACGTTCCAGGAAATAGGCTGAGGCGGGCGGTCGATACCCTAGCCGACTGTGCGGTCGGATCTC
>JBQTKI010000040.1:0-3151 GCA_052386275.1 Gammaproteobacteria bacterium | reverse complement strand
TTGCGGAGGCCACCTCGTAGCCTTCGCGCTTCAACAGCAGCTTGAGCGCCGAGAGGATGTCCGGCTGGTCGTCGGCGATCAGGATGCGCGGTTGCATGATGGGCCATCGTAACGCGCCGCTCGCCCGGCGCGCGATAAGCGAGGCGGTCCGGCGCGTTCAGCCGAGCTTGCGCAGCGCCGCCTTCGATTCCTTGTGGTCCGGGTTGAGCTGCAGCGCCCGCTGGTATTCCTTCTTCGCGTCCGCCTTGCGGCCCATCTGCTCGTAGAGCATGCCGAGCCGCCAGTGCGCGGCCTCGAGCGGGGGCTCGTCCGCGCCGCGCGGCATGGAGAGGTAGCGCCGGAAGGCCCGTTCGCCGTCGGCGTGGCGCGAGTTCGAGAGCACCGCGGTGCGCCCGAGCTGATACCAGGCACCGCTGGCGGCGGCGTCCTGCGCGAGCAGGGCATCGAGCCTCTGGAACGCCTCGGGCCAGCGCTTGAGCCCCTGGAGGAAGATGACGAGGCGCAACGCGATCCTCACGTCCGCCGGCCGCTCCGTGGCCGCCTGGCGATACTTCGCGAACGCCGCCTCGGTGTCGCCTTCGAGCTCTGCGATGCGTCCCGCGGCGAGCAGGCCGCGCGCGCGGTCGCGCTTTGCGATCTCCGCGGCCTGCGCCTGTGCCTTGTCAATGCCGCCTCCCATCGCGGAGGGCGCCTGTACGTAGTATTCGAGGAGCGCCTCGCGGTAGCGGACTTCCTCCGGCGCGAGCGCCACCGCCTGCTCGAAATGCTCGCGGATCTTCCCGACGAGACGCATCTTCGTGATCATGCCGCCGGCGTTCGCCTGTGCGCCGTAGGCCTGGGCGAGCAGGTGGTGCGCCTCCGCATCGTTCGGCGTGCGCTCGACGGCGCGCTCGAGCTGTTCCGCGGCCTCTTCGGACCGCCCGGCCCGCAGCGCTGCCTCGCCCTGCGCGCGTGGGTCGCCAGCAGCCGCTGCATGCAGGGGCATCAGGGTGGATGCGAGCAGCACCGCGTACACAAGTTTCATACTGGCACTATGACTCTGATTGCCGATCACCGGCTCCGGGAGTAGCGGCCTCTCTGCAGCGTCACCCAGGTCGTTCCTCCGTCAATCGACACCTGGAACTCCACGACGAAGCCATTGGTCTCCACGGGTCCCCATCGCATGCGGCTGAAGAATTCCTGACCATCGAATGGCAAGGTCGTGCGGGCGCGGGTGTTGTCGACCACCAACACGCCGTCGGACCATCTGCCCTCATGCACGTCGAACAGCGCGTAGCTGTCGTCGAGCCAAGCGAATCGATACACCGACCGAAAGCGGTCGAAACCCCAGATCCCGATCAGCTCGATGCTGCGCCCCCGGGGCGTTGGCAGCGATATCTTCTCCTGGAGGAACGCGCCGCCCAGCAGTGGCTCGATGTTCGACGCTGTGTTGAGGCGGGTGAAAGGCTCGTCTGGAGCGTTGCGGCTCTCGAATTCGACCGACCAGTTACCGATCATCTGCGCCAGGTGCGCCATTTCCGGGGACACTTTCCGCTGCCGCACGGCCGCCGGGTCCTGTGCGGTTGCCACGCCCGCGAGCGCAATGGCGCAGGCGATCAACGCACAGAATGCCCGGACGTTGCGTCGGTTCATCGATCGGCTTTCCAGCCTATTCGTACCGCAACGCCGCCGCCGGGTCCACCTTGAGCGCGCGACGAATCGGCGTCAGCGTCCCCGCGATCGCGACGGCCAGCATCAGTCCCACGACCACGGCGTAGACGCCCGGATCGAAGGGACTCACCTCATTCAGCAGATCGCCGAGTCCGCTGCCTATCACCGGCACCAGGAGCATCCCGATCGCCACGCCGATCAGCACCTGCGTGCCGCTCGCGCGCATGACCAAGCGCAGGATCCGGCCGTCGTCGGCGCCGAGCGCCCGGCGCACGCCGATCTCGCGCGTGCGCTGGCCGACGTGAAAGGCGAGCACGCCGAAGAGCCCCGCGGCCGCCAGCACGAGCGCAACGCTCGAGAAAACGGTGAACATCGTGCCGATGATGCGGAAGCCCGCGGTCACGACCGCGCGGCTTTCGTCCAGCGTCCGCACCCAGTAGAGCGCGAGGTCCGGGTCGGTCTCTGCGAGCGCCGTGCGCACCGCGCCGATCAGCGCGCGCGGGTCGCCTTCGCCGCGCAGCGCGATGCTCTGGAAGCGCTGGGCCTGCTGCGCGATCGGCGCATACATGGTCGGCTGTTCCTTGCCGCTGTCGTCGTGCGCGATGTCCTGCACCACGCCGACCACCGTCATCCAGCCGCCGTCATGGTCGAGATCGAAGCGCACCCGTGCGCTGATCGGAGACTGGTCGGGAAACAGCTCGCGTGCCATCGTCTCGTTGATGACGATGGTCTCCATCGAGCCCTCGGCGTCGCGGCTGTCCGGCAGCCTGCCCTGGAGCGCCGGCATGCGGAAGGTTTCGAAGAACGATGGACTCGCCGTCACGTACTGCACGAACGGCCTGGTGCCCGCCTCGCCGTAGTCGCGACCCTCGATCGAGATCGGCCCGTCCTGGCTGAAATGACCGGGCAATGAAGTGGTGACGGCCGCCGCGGCGACGCCGGGCTGCGCCTCGATGCGCTCGACCAGCGTCTCCCAGAAGCGTACCTGGTCCGCATCCTCCGGGTAGGTCCCGGCCGTCAGGCCAACACGCGCGGTCATGATGTCGCCGGTCTCGACGCCGACGTCGGAAGACGTTGCGCGCAGTGCGCCCTTTCCCATCAACGCCGAAACGCCGAGCAGCAGGCAGGCGAGTGCCACCTCGAACACCACCAGCGCCCAGGCGATCCTGCCGATCGCGAGCCCGGTGCCGGTGCGTCCGCCATCGCGCAGCAGCGCGTCGAGCGAAGGCCGCGAGGCGCGGATCGCCGCGGGCAGCCCGGCGATCAGCGTCGACAGGAACGCCGCGAGCACGGCGATTGCCGCGACCCGGAAGTCGATGTCGAATGCCCACCAGGTCGGGCTCTCGTCGATCAGCTCGAACACCGCGATACGCATGCCGTCGAGCGCGATGGACGCGAGCAGGAGGCCAACGAGCGTCGCGAGCGTCGAGATCACGACACCCTCGGCGAGCATGTGCGTCACCAGGCGGCCGCGCGAAGCGCCAAGCGCCGAGCGCACGGT
>JBQTKI010000039.1:0-61329 GCA_052386275.1 Gammaproteobacteria bacterium | reverse complement strand
CCGCCGCCGCGCCGGTGACCCTTCTGGCGGTTGCGCGCCTGGTTGCCGAGGTAGCCCCTCACAGGTGCTGGTCCAGCAGGGCGGTGAGCTTCGACTTGCCGACGAGGCCCACCTGCTGCGCCTCGGGAGCGCCGTTCTTGAACAGGATCAGCGTCGGGATGCCGCGCACGCCGTACTTGATCGGAGTGTGGCGGTTGTCGTCGATGTTGAGCTTTGCGATCTTGACCCGGCCCGCGTAGTCCTTCGCGATGTCATCCAGGATGGGAGCGATCGCCTTGCAGGGACCGCACCATTCCGCCCAGAAATCGAGCAGCACGGGGGTATCGGACTTGAGGACGTCTGTTTCGAAGGTGGCGTCGGACGTATGGACGATATTGCCGCTCACGCGGGTCTACTCCTGGTCTTCTGGTTGATCGGTGACGGGCGAACGCCCGATACGGCACAATATTTGGCGCGGTAGGGGCCGGGTAGTTGCGGGAAACCGCAGGTGTCAGGTGCCTTTGTAACGCCTTGGAGGCTTTTTTTCAAGTGATGACCGTCATGATGGTAGTCCGGTGACCCAGCAATATTCCGACCTTTCATTCACCGGCCTGCACCTGCCAGAAACCGTCGCCCGCGGAATCGCCGATGCCGGATTCGAACGCTGCACGCCGATCCAGGCGCAGGCGCTGCCGCGCGCGCTCGCGGGACTCGACGTCGCGGGCCAGGCGCAGACCGGCACCGGCAAGACCGCCGCGTTCCTCGTTGCGCTGTTCACGCACCTGCTGCGCTATCCGCCCGCTCCGGACCGCCCGATCACGTCGCCGCGAGCGCTGGTGCTCGCGCCGACGCGCGAGCTCGCGATCCAGATTCACAAGGACGCGGAACTGCTCGGCCAGTACACCGGGCTCACGCTCGGCCTCGCCTTCGGCGGCGTCGACTACGACAAGCAGCGCCGCGCCCTGCAGGCGGGCGTGGACGTCCTGATCGGCACGCCGGGGCGGATCATCGACTACTTCAAGCAGCACGTTTTCGATCTGCGCCACGCGCAGGTCATGGTGCTGGACGAGGCCGACCGCATGTTCGACCTCGGCTTCATCAAGGACATCCGCTACCTGCTGCGCCGCCTGCCCGCTCCCGAGCGACGCCTGAACATGCTGTTCTCGGCGACGCTCTCGCACCGCGTGCTGGAGCTCGCCTACGAGCACATGAATGACCCCGAACTCATCCGCATCGAACCCGAACGCATCACCGCCGAGCGCGTGCGCCAGGTGATTTACTACCCGGCGATGGAGGAAAAGGCCGCGCTGCTCGTGCACCTGATGCGGACCGGTGCCGCAACCCGCACGCTCGTGTTCGTCAATACCAAGCGCCTGGCCGAGCGGCTCGAACGGCTGCTGCGCGCCAACGGCGTGGTGGCCGCGGCGATGTCGGGCGACGTGCCGCAGCGCAAGCGCATGCGCATGCTGCGCGAATTCCACGAGGGCAGGCTGGCGGCGCTGGTCGCGACCGACGTCGCCGCACGGGGACTGCATATTCCCGACGTCAGCCACGTGTTCAACTACGACCTCCCGCAGGATCCCGAGGACTACGTGCACCGCATCGGCCGCACCGCGCGCGCGGGCGCGGCGGGCGATGCCGTGAGTTTCGGCTGCGAGCAGTACGTGGTCTCGCTGCCGGACATCGAGGATTTCATCGGCCGCCGCATCCCGGTCGCCAGCTTCGACCCCGCGGAACTCCCGCACCTGCAGCCGGCGCATTTCGCGCCGCGCTCCGTGGGGGACGAGGAAGAGGACGGCCCGCCTCCGCGCCACGGCAAGCGCCACGAGCCCGCGCGACACGGCGCACGCGGCCACGGCGGCGCGGGCCAGCCGGGCCAAGGTGAAGGGCAAGGCCCCGGGCGCAAGCGCCGCCGACGGCGGCGGCACGGCGGCGGCCGGCCTGCCGGCGGTCCTCAGGCGCCCGGCGGCTGAGCGACCGCCCGGCGGTCCAGCCCCGCAGCCAGTTCGTGCACCGCATCCACGCCCGGAATCTCCGCCTGCGCGCGCGGCGGCCCGTGACGGACGGGCTTCCGGATTGCATAGAGCCAGCGGATGCCGTGACGGCGGGCCGATTCGAGCACCGGGACAGTGTCGTCGGCGAACAGCGTGCGGCTGCGGTCGTAGGACTCGCGCCCCTGCAGGCGCTGCCAGTACTGGGTGTCCTCCTTCGGCACGCCGAGGTCGTGCGAGCTGTAGACCGCGTCGAAGTGCCGGCGCACGCCGAGGTGCGCGTCCTTGATCGCGAATATCTCCGGGTGCGCGTTGGTCACCAGCACCACGCGCCGGCGGCTCGCGCGAACGCGCGCGACGAACTCGCGCGATTCGGGCAACCAGGCGATGTGATGGCGCGTCGCGCGCTTGAGCGCCACGATATCGAGCGAGAGCGCGCGGCTCCAGTAGTCGACGCAGTACCAGTCGAGCGTGCCGCGGGTGGCGTCGTGGATCGGGCGCATCCGGCGATGCGCCTCCTCGACCGTGATGCCGTGTTGCTCCGCGTACTGCCGCGGCAGGATTTCCTGCCAGAAGCGGATGTCGCAGCCGAGGTCGAGTACGGTGCCGTCCATGTCGAGCAGCACCGTGTCGATCGAGGACCAGTCGGGGGAATGGCCGTTGCCCAGCACACGCCTATGATATAGGACCTGCGATGGCCGAAGACCCGCACCACTTGCTGCCCGAGGTGATCGCGCTCGCCCGCGAGGCAGGACGCGTGATCCTCGAAGTCTACGATTCCTCGTACTCGGTGCAGCTGAAAGACGACCGCTCGCCGCTCACGGAAGCCGACCTGCGCTCGGAACGGCTGATCCTCGCCGGCCTCGCCCGCATCGCCCGCGACATCCCGGTGCTGTCGGAGGAGACCGGCCAGGTTCCGTGGACTACGCGCCGCGCCTGGAGCCGGCTCTGGGTGGTAGACCCGCTCGACGGCACCCGGGAATTCATCGGCAGGAACGGCGAGTTCACCGTCAATATCGCGCTGGCGCAGGACGGGCGCGCCGTCCTGGGCGTGTTGCACGCGCCCGCGCTCGCGCGCACCTACTTCGCCTGCGAGGGCGCGGGTGCATTCCGGTCCGATACCAGCGCCGCGGGCCGGCCGATCCATGTCGTCAAGCGGGGGCCGGGCCCGGTGCGCGTGGTCGGCAGCCGCTCGCACCGCGGCGACTCGCTCGACGGCTTCCTCGCGCGCGTCGGTCCGCACGAGCTGGTCGAGGTCGGTAGCTCGCTGAAACTCTGCCTGGTCGCCGAGGGCGCCGCCGACGTTTACCCCCGCCTCAGCCCGACCTGCGAATGGGACACCGCGGCCGGCCAGTGCGTGCTCGAACAGGCCGGCGGCCAGGTCATCGCGCTCGACGGCCGCCCCCTCGCCTACAACTCGCGCGAGCAGGTCGTCAATCCGCACTTCGTCGGCTTCGCGGATCCCGGCACCGACTGGCTCGCGTTGGTCCGATGAGCTGGGAACTGCTGGCTGCCGTCGCGATCGCCGCCGTGCTGGTGCTGTTCTGGCATTCGAGCCTCGCAGCGCGCGAGCTCGCGAACCGCATCGCGGCCGAGACCTGCGCGAGCGCCAACGTGCAGATGCTGGACGGCACCGTCGCGATCCACCGGCTGCGGCTGGTGCGCGCCGGCGATGCGCCACTCGCCTGGCGGCGCACCTATGTGTTCGACTACACCGAGGACGGCTACAACCGTCGGCGCGGCTTCGTCGTGCTGACCGGCGACGCGCTGGATTCCGTCGGCCTGGAGCCGCGCGCAACATGAATCACCAGTCGCCGGTGGACCTGCACCTGCACTCGACCGCCTCCGACGGCACGCTGTCGCCAGCCGCGCTCGTCGAACACGTCGCCGCCCACGGCGTGCGCCTGATGGCGCTGACCGACCACGACACCATTGCGGGCGTCGCCGAGGCCGCGGCGGCCGCGCGGCGCCAAGGCATCGGCTTCGTCGCCGGGGTCGAGATCTCGGTCTCCTGGCGCGGCCGATCGCTGCACCTGCTCGGCCTCGCCGTCGACCCGGGCTCGCAGGTTCTGCTGCGCGGCCTCGACGGCCAGCGCACGCTGCGCGAGGAGCGTGGCGAGCGGATCGCCGAGCGCCTGGAAGCGAAGGGCGCGCCCGGACGGCGGGTGCTCGCGAGCCTGCGCGAGCGCGGCGCCCTGCCTACCCGCATGCACTTCGCGCGCGAGCTCGCGGCGCTTGGCCTCGCACCCGATCCAGGCGCCGCCTTCGCGCGCTGGCTGGCCCGCGGCCGGCCCGGCGACGTGCGCGCGGACTGGCCGGCGCTGGCCGTGGCGACTGCGTGGATCGCGGCGGCCGGCGGCAAGGCCGTGATCGCGCACCCGATGCGTTATGCCCTCTCCGCGGGCGCGCGGCGCGAGCTGGCCGCGGAGTTCGCGGCCGCGGGCGGCCATGCGATTGAGGTGATCACGGGAGGCGGCAGCCCGGGCGACCGCGAGTTGGCGATTTCCCTCGCCGTGCGTAACGGTCTGGCGGCCTCCGCAGGCTCCGACTTCCATGACCCGGCGATTCCGTGGAATCCGCCGGGTCGATTGGCTAAGCTTCCCGGGTCGGTCCGCCCGGTGTGGCGGGGCGCTCCGTTCCCCGAACTCGCGGCCGACCCCGAGACGGCATGACGGACGAAGACAAGATCAATACCGAGCTGTTCGCGCGGATGCAGCGACTGCGCGAGCTGCGCATCGAGCACCGCGACCTCGACGACGTGATTTGCCGGCTCTCGATGGACATCTATGTGGATGAGCTGCAACTGCGCCGGCTCAAGAAGCGCAAGCTGCTGCTCAAGGACCAGATCATGCGGCTCGAAAGCGAGCTGATCCCGGACCTCAACGCCTGATGAAGGAATTCGTCGCCTGGTTCGCTGAACTGCACCAGCAGGCGGGCACGGTGCAGCTCTCGGTCATCGCGTTGACCGCCCTCGTCGTGATCGTCGGCGTGGTCTGGGGCCGGCGCTGGTACCTGGGCCGGCCCGAGAACGGCCACGGCGCGCGCGGCCTCGTGACGGACGCGCTGGCCGTCGTTTCGCCCTACCTCGTAGGTCTTCTGGTGGTGGGCGCGGTCCGCATCCCGATCGCGCGCGCGGGTGGTCACACGGAGTGGCTCGACACTGCCTGGACGCTGCTCGCCGCGCTCGCGCTGATCCGCCTGCTCGCGTTCCTGCTGCGGGTGTCACTCGGCCGCGGCACGCGCATCAAGGCCTGGGAACTTCGGCTCACGCTGCTGATCTGGGCGCTGATCGCGGTTCAGATGCTCGGCTGGGTTGACGCGATCGTCGATGCGCTCGACTCGGTCGGTCTGACCAAGGGCGCCTCGCGCATCACGATCTGGTCGGTGCTGAAGGCGTTCGCGCTGGTCACGATCTTCGTGGTCGTGAGCGTCTGGATCGCGCGCTGGATCGACCGCCGCGTCAACACGGTGCAGGAACTCGCGCCCTCGACGCGCATCGGCATCGGCAAGTTCGCCTATGCCTTCCTGATCGCACTCGGCGTGCTGCTCGGCCTGCAGGCCGCGGGCGTGAACCTGACCGCGCTCACGGTGTTCTCGGGCGCCATCGGTCTCGGCCTCGGCTTCGGCCTGCAGGCGATCGCCGCGAATTTCGTGAGTGGCTTCGTGCTCCTGATCGACCGCTCGATCAAGCCCGGCGACGTGATCAGCTTCACCGGCGCGACCGGCACCAGCACGACCGGCTTCGGCTGGGTCGAGGAGCTGCGCGGCCGGCACGTCGTGGTGCGCGACCGCGACGGCGTCGCGACGCTGGTCCCGAACCAGAACGTGATCACGAACCCGCTGATCAACTGGAGCTACGGCCACCCGCGCGTGCGGCTGCGCCTGCCGGTGCGCATCGGCTACCAGGACGACGTGGAGCTCGCGCTCAAGCTCCTGCTGCAGGCCGCCGAGCACCCACGCATCCTGCGCGACCCGCCCGCGGTCTCGCGGCTGATGGAGTTCGCCGACTTCGGCATGGAAGTCGAACTGCGCTTCTGGATCGGCGACCCGGCGGAGGGCGTCAACAACGTGCGCTCGGACGTGAATCGCAGGATCTGGGCGCTGTTCCGCAAGCACGGCATCACGATCCCGCCCGCGCAGCGCGAGATCCGCATCCTCGAAGGCGGCAAGCCGGCCTCGATGCTCGCGCCGCGCTCCTCGCAGCCGATCTCGCCGACGACAGACTCCCAGGATTGATCCACGTTCCGGAACGCGAGTACACGCTGGCCTGGGTCCGCAGCCCGGGCCCGGGCGGGCAGAACGTCAACAAGGTCGCGACCGCCTGCGAGCTGAGGTTTTTCGTGGGCGGCAGCAGCCTGCTCGACGATGGCGGCAGGCAGAGGCTGCGCACTCTCGCGGGCCGGCGGCTCACGCAGGGCGACGAGATCCTGATCGAAGCGCACCGGCACCGTTCGCGCGAGGCCAACCGGCGCGATGCGATTGCCCGGCTCGAGCAGTTGATCGTCCAGGCACGGCACGTGCCGAAGCCGCGGAAGCCGGGAAGGCCCACCGCGGCGGCGCGCGCAGGCAGGCTTCAGGGCAAGCGGATCCGGAAGGAGACCAAGCGGCTGCGCGGACGACCCTTCGACGATTGAGGACGCCAATCATCCTAGCCGGGATTTCCGGCGCACGTTTCCGCGGAAACGTTTTTCTGCCGCGCGTTTCTCGATAGGAGCAAGTCCACGGCCAATCCGTAGTCCATGCCCGTATCGGTCATATACGGGATTGCGGTTCTACGCGTAATCTCGATGCCTCGCGCCTCATTTGCAGCCATCAGCTTGGCGACGGTGGCATGGCGGGTTTCCCCGGGTAGCGGGCTGTCGTAGGCGATACCTCCCGGCCGCACGAATCGCACGGCGCCATCGTCGAGCATCTGCACCTCGACCTTGCCCTCGTGCACCAGCCGGTGATGGAAGCGGCAGAGCATCACCAGATTCGAGAGTTTCGTCTCGCCGCCATGGACCCAATGCTTGATGTGGTGGCCGTCCACGTATCTCTGGAAGGTGCAGCCGGGGAACCGGCAGTCCTTGTCCCGTGAGTTCAAGGCCCGGCGGATGCCGGGCGGGATGGTCCGTGTCTTACGCCCGACGTTGAGCGGTTCGCCCTCTTCGTTCTCGATCATGGTGATGAGGCTCGCATCGCAAGCCGGGCGTCGGGCGGTCTCAGCCGCCATGCTCGGACCATGCTCGAACTCACAGCGACCCTCGTGGTCGTGCTTCAGGGTCTGAGCATCCACATGGATGACGATCTGCTGGCGGTCAGCGCCAGAGACATCCTGCGGACCATGGGCCAGAAAACTCTCGGCGAGCAGGCCGAGGGCCTCGACCGGGCGCCTGGCGCGGCGGCGGCGATCCTCCTCAGAAAACGTTTCCGCGGAAACGTTTTTCGGGATCGGCAGACTGTCCTCGGCCAGTTGCAGCGCCCTGCGCAACAGCTCGCCGATCTCCGCCGGCACCCGGCCGCGGATCAAAATCGAGCCATCGGGCTGGGTGAAGAGCCAGAGGTTTTGATTGAGGTGCTGCTGCGCCTCGCGCGAGTGTTCCTGGCTTTCCTTTGCGCGGCGATAGGAACGAACGGTTCTTTCGACATGCTGCGCCGTGCCGTGCAGCGCAATGCTGAGCAGGTAGTCCTCGTTCGACAGATCGGCGGTCCGGGTCATGGCCCGGACCTTGGCGTAGCTGATGCGGCCGGAGGCCATCGCGGCTCTGATCTTCGGCAGCTGCTCGAGCGCATGGGCCGCGCGCAGTTTCTCGCGTGCCGCGCCCAGGTTGAGGCCGCACTTCCAGTTGAGCCAGTGGGCGCAGGACTTCACGCCCCACTCGGCCCAGCCGCGGCGGCGGTCGAGTTCGGCGATCAGCGCCAGGAAATGGGCGTTGCCGGCGTTCAGGTGACCAGCGAGTTCGGTGATTTCAGTGACCAGTTCGGGGATCGAGAAGCGGTCGAGGGGGCCGTCCATGGCGAACTCCAGAGGACTGTGATTACATCCAGATTATATACTTGACATACCAAGACCGGGAGCCTAAACTGGGCTCGAACTGGAGCCCAAGCCATGAACCTCACCGACCCGATCTACACCAACGAATCAAAGGCCCGCGCCCACTTAGAGGCGCTGCGCTGGCCGGATGGCCCGGTTTGCCCACACTGTGGCGTCATCGGGAATGCGGTCAGGCTGGCTGGCGAGTCTACCCGCCCGGGCCTCTACAAGTGCCGCGACTGCCGCCTGCCGTTCAGCGTGACCGTGGGAACCGTTTTCGAGCGCTCCAAGATCCCGCTGCATAAGTGGCTGCTGGCCGCTCACCTGATGGCGTCGAGCAAGAAGGGCTTCTCGGCCCACCAGCTGCACCGTGCGATCAAGGTCACCTACAAGACTGCCTGGTTCATGATGCATCGCCTGCGCGAAGCCATGACGGACACGGACAGCACCATGCTCGGCGGCCCCGGCTCCAGCGGCATCGTTGAGGCCGATGAAGTCTATCTCGGCAAGGCCAAAGGTCAGGGCAAGGGCGCGCACTACGCCAGCAAGCAGAAGGTCGTCGCGCTGGTCGAGCGCAAGGGCCGCGTCCGTGCGTTCCATGTTCCGACCGTCAATGTCCACACGGTCAAGGAAATCCTGAAAGGACAGGTTGCAGAATCGGCCCGCCTCATGACGGATTCAGCGGGTATCTACAAGAAAGTTGGCAAGCAGTTCGCCAGCCATGAAACCGTCAATCACTTGGCCGGTGAATACGCTCGCGGCGACGTGACGACCAACACGGTTGAAGGATACTTTGGCATCCTCCAGCGCGGACTTCGTGGGATCTACCAGCACGTCAGCCCGGCACATCTGCACCGCTACGTCAACGAGTTCTCGTTCCGCTACAACAACCGCTCGTCACTCGGCGTCGAGGACGCGGAGCGTGCTGCTCGGCTGCTCGTCTCTATTGCTGGCAAGCGCCTGACCTACCGGCGGTCTGACGCGACCGCGTGAGGTAGCGGCGGATCAAACGGCGAAGGCGACGATAGAACTCTTGGCCGAGCTGCTCTACCAGCGGTGGATAGAAGGGAGCTGACAACGTGCCCAATCCGCTCCACAAGGTGAATCGCAAAGCATCCGCGAATATTGCTATCGGCGCAATTACCGAACGGCCCGATCTCGCGCTCCATGTCGCAGACGTAATCTCAACTTGGGCTCATTGCGATTCCATGCTTGTAGCAATGCTGGCGCGTTTCCTGAAGGTCGATGCGGCTTGGGTTGTAAACCAAATGCTGGAGGCGCTCACAAGTTCAGACGCCCGTAGGGCGGCGATTGCCGGAGCGGCAAAGGCCGCGTTAAAGCCCAAGGAATATGCGGTCTACGAGAAAGTAATGAAGCAGATTGCGCCGTCGCGCAATACGCGCCACGTTTTCGCGCACTGGCTTTGGGGCGTTTCGCCAGAGATACCCGATGCATTGCTTCTCATGGATCCCGCTGACTTCACCCGCGCCCAACTGACAATCGCAGAGACGATTAGGCGCATTCGCAATTTCAAGAAGGACGCGCCGAAAGAGCCTCGGCCAGACGAAGGCTACGAGAACAAAAACGCCATCATGGTTTGGAAGCGAAAAGAACTAGAGAAGGCCGCAAAAGATGCGCATGACGCCTATGAGGCTATCTCTCGCCTCTATCGCTACCTCGATGACGGGACGCCAATGCACGCTCCATGGCGTAACGAGCTATTGCACGCGATTCTAACTTTACAAGCCCTTCAAGACCCGTACCCGCAAAATACTCAGCAAGCTCAGCAACAATAGCTGCTTCAATAGCGGCGCGAGAGACGCCTACCGCCGCACTGGCTTCGTCGTCTTCCGTGGCAAGCCTGACTTGGTCCGTGGCTTCGGGTCCGGCGGCATCTTCAGCAGATTCCGCAGCAGTTCGTCCCGCTTCTGATCGTCCGTTTTGGGCGCGGTCATGCTTCCCACACTGTAGGCCATTCTCGCCGGGCTCATAACCGATTGAAGGGTCACTCATTGGGGCTGGTACGTCAAGTACACAATCTGGGATTACATCCAGTCTCTTACCTGAAAGTCTATCAATTGCAAGCACTTAGGGCGCGTTCGCGCGCCTTTCAGTCCGGGGTAGTCGGCGGCGGGTGCGCCTTCTTCAAGTCAATGACGAGACGCCTGAGCGCCGCGTCGTAGGCTTCGCCAAAGCATCCCCACAGGACCGCGGGATTGGCTTCCGCATCCTTGACGGAACCGAATCCGCAGGGGTCCGAAACGTTTTCGACCGGATATTCGGGCGCGGGCTCCGCACCGGTGTCAGTCGAGGGCTTCGATTTCCCCCGCCGATCGGACGGCGGATAGTGAAAGTAGGAGAGCGTTCGCGTCGGAATCACGACCGATCGCCGCGCAGGATCGAGCAGCCGCCAATTCAACGAGATCGCCGGATAGAACTTGGTGAATGCCACATCTGAACACAGGCAGATCCAGCGGATCGTGAGGTCGAGGATCAGCTTGCCGCGAGGCCGCTCCGGCAGGTCGTCCCAGGACAGCGACTGAACCGACCCGGCGGGCTTGCGCTGGATGGGCTCATGCACGGCAGGGTATGAGGCGTCACCAAGCCTGTCGATCAACCGATCGGCGATGGTGCGCTCCGGCTTGTACCTTTCGCGCGCAACAAGCGCTCGCAGCTGCTCGGATCTCCTGCCCTTGCCCAGATGGCCGAGGGCCAGATAGGGTGGAACGAATGCCGTGAGATCGATTTCGGACGCCACGACGTACCGGCCCTCCATGGCGGGCGTCAGCACGGAAAACTCGATTGGCGCAGTTTCTGACGGCGGTCCCGCAACGGTTGCCGAGACCGCAAGTACCCCGCCCAAAGTGAAAGTCAGGCAGGCGGTGGCGCGTGCCGATGTCATGTGGTGTGCTGCGCGACAGGCCGGCGTCAGGTGCCGGCGGCCCTGCGGCTCAGCAGCCACGCCCCGAGCGCGGGCAGCAGGATCATCGCGCCCAGCATGTTGACCAGGAACATGAAGGTCAGCATCAGCCCGACGTCGGCCTGGAACTTCAGCGGCGAGAACACCCAGGTCGCGACGCCGATCGCAAGCGTGACGCCCGTGAAGAAGATCGCCGCCCCCGTCACACGCAGCGCACCGAGGTAGGCCTGTCGCACGCCCTCGCCGCGGCCGAGGAATTCCTGCATCCGGCTGAACAGGTAGATGCCGTAGTCCACGCCGATGCCGGCGCCGAGCGCGACCATCGGCAGCGTGTTCACCTTGAGGCCGATGCCGACGAAGGCCATCACGGCATAGACCAGGATCGACACGAGCAGGAGCGGCAGGATCACCATGACCGTGCCGATGACGGAGCGGAAATTCACCAGGCACATGATCGTGACCGCGGCGAACACCCAGCCGAGGATCACGAACTCCTTGGCCATGACCTCCTCGTTCTGCGCGGCCATCACGCCCACATTGCCCGTCGCCAGCCGGTAGCTGACGCCCGCGGTCGGGTTCTTCGCGCGATAGTCCTTGACCGCGGCGACCACGCGCTCGATGGTCTCGGCGCGGTGATCGGACAGGAACACCATCACCGGCATCACGCTGCAATCGCGGTTCAGCAGCCCGGTGCTGGTCTCGATGTAGTTCTGCGCCTGCACCAGCTGGCGCTGGTCGCGCGGCAGGTTGCGCCACTTGAGGCTGCCCTCGCTCCAGCCGGCGCTCACGACCTTGGACACACCCGCGAGCGTCATGACGTCGCGCACGCCCTCGACGTTCGCCATGTGCCAGGCGAAGCGGTCGATCGCGTCAATGATGGCGAACTCGATGCAGCCGTCCGGCTTGGTTTCCACGATCACGTTGATGATGTCGGTGCCGATCGAGAAGCGCTCGCTGATCAGGTTGCTGTCGCGGTTGTAGCGCGAGTCCGGGCGCAGCTCCGGCACGCCCGCCTGAGTGTCGCCGATTGGCGTCTCGAGGCCCTTCATGAACCCGAACACGCCGAGCAGTACGGCGACCGCGATGATGGCGGCGGCCGGCCCCTTGTTCGTGATCTTCGCGAGCCCGGCCCACACCGCCTGCAGCGCCTCCTGCCGGCGCGCGACGCGCTGCCGGAACCGGTCCGTGATCGGCACGAAGGAGACGAGCAGCGGCAGCAGGATCAGGTCGGTCAGGATGATCACGCCGATGCCGAGGCTCGCGGTGACCGCCATCTCCTGGATCACGGGCACCCGGATCAGCAGGATCGTGATGAAGCCGACCAGGTTCGCGAGCAGCGCCACGATCGCGGGCAGGAACAGCAGCCGGAAGGTGCGGCGCGCCGCATCGTTGCAGTCGCAGCCCGAGCGAGCTGCGTCCGAGACCGCGCTGATTTTCTGCACGCCGTGGCTCGTGCCGATCGCAAAGATAATGAACGGCACCAGGATGCCGAGCGGGTCCACGCCGTAGCCGAGGATCACGAGCAGCCCGAGCATCCACACCATCGCGACCAGCGACGAGACCACGGGCACCAGCGCGATGCGCAGCGACTGGATGTAGATCCAGACGAACAGCAGCGTCAGGCCTACCGTGACAATCGCGAAGGTGACGACCGAGAGCGCGCCGTCCGCGACGTCGCCCACGACCTTGGCGAAGCCGATCATGTGCACGGAGACCGGCACCGTGACCACGACTTCCAGTCCCTGGCCCTCGATGCGCGCGCGCACCTTCTCTTCGAGCTCGCTCGAGATCGCGATGTAGTCCACCGGCGCGCCGGTCTCGGGATCAGCGTCCAGCAGCTGCGCGTTCACCATCGCGCCCGAGAAGTCGTTCGCGACCAGGCGGCCGACGATGCCGGCCTTCAGGATGTTCTCCTTGACGCGCGCGAGTCCCGCCTCGTCCGGCGTGAAATCTGAGGGGATGACGTCGCCCGCCTCGATGCCGCCCTCGACCACTTCGGTATAGCGCGTGTTCGGCGTCCACAGCGACTGCACGCGCGAGCGGTCCACGCCCTCGATGAAGAACACCTCGTCGGTCGCGATCTTGAGCGCCTCGAAGAACTCGGGCGTGAACATATTGCCGTCGCGCGCGACCAGCGCGATCAGCAGGCGATTGGCGCCGCCGAACTCCTCCTTGTGGTCGAGGTAGGTGCGGATGTACTCGTGCTCGAGCGGCAGCTGCTTGGTGAAGTTGGTGTCGAGCCTGAGGCCGGAGAACGCGACCCAGCCGAGCGCGAGCGTGATCGCGGCGAAGATCGCGAGGATCAGCGCGCGATGGCCGAAGACATGCGGCTCCAGCCATTCGGCGATGCGGGTGTCACCGGATTCCTTCACGGCGCGCCTCCGCCGATGCCCGGCAGCGTGGTGCGGGCGACGCCTCCCTCCCCGGCCACGATCAGCGAGCCGTCCGCGGCCGGCAGCACCGCCGACAGCGCCTTGCGGTCCTCGCGCTGGTGCAGCGTGAAGGTCGCGCCGCCGTCGTGGCTCGCGAGTTGCACGCCGGCCATGCCGACGATGACGATGGTGTCGGCGTCCACGCGGGCGCCCGCGTTCAGCAGCGCTACCGTGCCGGTCTCGATCTGGGTCCAGTTCATGCCGCCGTCGTCCGAGCGGAACAGGTTGCCGCGCAGCCCGAACGCGAGGAGCGCGTCGCCGTCGAGCGGCAGGATGCCGTAGTAGGACCCGTCGTAGGGCGACGGCAATTCACGCCAGGTCGCGCCGTCGTCGTCGGAGCGGAACAGGCGCCCGGCCTCCGCGCCGAGGTAGAGCCGCTGGCCCGGGCCGCGCGCGATCGCGTTGAGGTGGAACTCAAAGCCGAGATCCACCTCTTCTTCCATCTCGTCAACGCTCGCCTCCTCAGCCACGCGCGCGCCGGCGCCGTCCAGCGGCACCGGCTCGAACGGCACCTGGCTCCACACGCGGCCGCCGTCGGCGGTCGTGTAGATCACGCCGTAGGCGCCGGTCGCAAGGCCACGCTCCCCGTCGGCGAACCAGACGTCCAGCAGCGGCTGGTGGTTCTCGGGCTCGAAGTGCGTGCGCTCCCAGGTCTTGCCGCCGTCCCAGGTGCACAGGATCGTCTCGACGTGACCGACCGCGCAGCCGTGCAGGTCGTCGTTGAAATACGCAGCCGTCAGGTTCGCGCTGCCCGGAACCTGCACCTGGATCCAGGTGTTGCCGTCGTCGCCGGAATGGAGCACATGGCCGCGTTCGCCTACCGCGAACACACGGGGGCCCGCGCGCGCGAGGTCGATCAGGAGCGAGCGCGCCGCGAGCGGCGCAATGACCGAAGGGCGCGCCGCCGGATCCTCGGCGGGCGCATCCTGCGCGAAGGCGGGCGGCAACGCCGCGAGGGCGAGTGCCGCCAGTGCCGGCCTCACGTCAGCGCGTGCCCCGGCGCGCGATCGCGGCCGGCGTGAAGTCCGCTCCGGTGCGCTTGGCGTTGAAGTTCACCGTCACCGGCTCCTCGTTGTCGAGGCCGAGAGCGAGGTAGCGGCCCGCCTGCAGGTCGTAGGTCAGCTCGAGCGTGGTCCAGAAGGTCGGGATCTCGTAGTAGTTGATCGAGTGGCCTTCCTGCACGCGCCAGAGCTGGTCGCGGTTGTCGTAGCAGTCCACCAGCAGGATCTGCCACGAGTCCTCGTCCACGTAGAACGTGCGGCGCTTGTAAATGTGGCGCTGGCCGGCCTTCAGCGTCGCGTCCACCACCCACACGCGGTGCAGCTCGTAGCGCGCATGCTGCTGGTTGATGTGCAGCGGATTGATGATGTCGTCGTTCTTGAGCTTGTTGCTGTGCAGCGGATAGGCGTTGTACGGGACCAGGATCTCCTGCTTGCCCACCAGCTTCCAGTCGTAGCGCTCGGGGCTGCCGTTGTAGATATCGAACTGGTCGGAGGTGCGCAGGCCGTCGGAGCCGGTACCAGGGTTGTCGAAGGCGACATTCGGCGCGCGGCGCACGCGGCGCTGGCCGGGGTTGTAGAGCCAGGCCTTGCGGTGCTCGAGCGTCTGGTCGAGCGTCTCATGCACCAGCAGGATCTCGCCGGCGAGGCGCGCGGGCGCGATCGTCTCCTGGATGAAATACAGCACGACATTGTCGAGCGCGGCTTCGGTTGCGCCCGGCAGGCTGTAGCCGACGTAGGTCTCGTCGTGGAACTTGACCAGGTTGTAGGTGCCGGTGCGGGTGACCGCGGCCTGGCCGATGATGCGCTCGGCGATCTCGGCCCGGAAGCGCAGGATGTGGTTCCAGATCACCTCGACGCCCTGGCTGGGGATCGGGAACGGCGCGCCGATGATGGCGCCGGTGACGCCGGTGCCGGTGCCGGTCAGCGTGGCAGAAGTCGCGTTCGCCTTGGTGGCGTCGTAGATGCGCTTCGGGAACGCCGCCGACCGGTGCGACGGGTACACGTTCAGGAAGTAGCTGCTCTTGTAGGCGTTGAGCAGCGCCTTGTGGCCCGCGCTGAGGTTCGCCGCGTAGCGCGACATGTTGCTCGCGTCCACCTTGTAGAGCGCCTTGTCGTTGGCATACGGGTCGGGGTGGTGGCCGCCCGCCTTGAAGTTCGCAGCGCCCGCTTCGGCCGCGGACTTGATGCCGCCGGTCCAGGCCGGGATCGTGCCGGCGGCATTGCCGGCTTTCTCCGCCCCCATCGGCGTGAGATCGGCGCCGAGGCGCGCCGCCTGCTGGGGCGTGACGCCCGCTGATGCGACGGTGGCTGTGCCAGCGACGGCGAGCAGGCCTGCGCGCAGGACGTTCTTGAGCATCATCATGTCTGGCCTCCGGACCTGTGTCAGAACGAGTACTTGATCGTGGCCGCGTAGAAGTCGCGGTCGGTCAGCTCGTTGTAGCGGCCCGCGCCGCTGAAGCTCGTGTAGCTGAGGTCGAGTTCCAGCTTGGACTGGTAGCTCGCGCCGATGCCGAAGGTCGCGCCATTCCGGCCCTCGACGAAGTTGCCGCCCGGTCCGGGCGTAGTGCCGTCCACGTCGTGCGACCAGACGAAGCGCGGCGAGAGATTCCACGCGCCGAGCACGCCGAGGTAATCGAGCCGCATCGCCACGCGATAGCCCCAGGAGGTTTCGTCCGCGAAGCGGTCCTGCGGCTCCACCTCGCCGAAATGCCGGCTGGCGAGATCGGCGTTGCCCGAAACCGAGGTGCCGGGGCCGTTGAAGCGCAGACCGCGCCCGTTCGGGCCGCCCGCCAGCTTGTCCGCCATGCCGTCCACCTGCGTGACGCCTGCCTCCACCACTGCGACTAGCTGGGAAGCGCCGAGCATGGGCGGGAACGCCTTGGTCGCCGTGACTTGCGCCTGCCAGACATCGAACAGTCCCCAGCCTTGCACGGTCTGGCCGACCCCAAACCCGCCGAGCTGGCCGCAACCCGCGAGCGTCCGGTCATCCTGCGGAGTGAGCGGGTTGTTGACGCAGGGTGGAGGGGGATTGGGAGGCTGAGGCAGTGCAATGTTCTGTTCGGCAAGCGCCGCCGCCTCGAACGGCGTCAGCGCCGCGAAGAGCAGCTCCACGTCATCGAACTGCAGCGGCACGTCCATGCGGTAGGACACTTCGCCCTGCAGCGCAATGCCGGTGGTGCCAAGCGGGGTGTTGAACGAGACGCCGAATAGCTGGATGTCCTCCGGGTACTCGGTGAAGTACCGCGCGGTCCTGGCGTACTCGTGGGTCGCGAGGTTGGTCGCCTGCGCAGTGACGTTTCCGCCGCCGAGCGCGGTGCTGGCCGCAATAGTGGCGTACTGGGCCGCGGCACTGACTGACAGGAAATCCGCATTCCCGGTGCAATTCACCGCGACTGGAGCCGTGCCTGGTCCACGGGAACGATTGCTGCCGACATTGGCCCCGAGTGCGATGGCGCCCGCTTGCGGCACACCCGCTGCCAGGGCGGTAGCCGTCGCGACGACCGCATTGAGCGCACCCATCGACTTGCAGACGCCAGTTTGCGTGCCGGACATGCCACTGATCACCGGCAGCTTGCTGTGGTAGTTGACGAAATAGAAACCGAGCTCGGTGCCGTTGTTGAAGTCGGGCAGGAACCAGCGCAGCGTCGCGCCGTACTGGCCCTGGTCGTCCGGGTCGATGGTCGGCCCGCGCGGCACCGCCTGGAAATCGGAAATCAACGTCCCGCCGAGCGGCCTGAAGTCCACGCCCTGATCGGAAAACGCGCCGAAGCCGAGGATCACCTTCTCGCCGCCGCGCGGCACGAAGTCGTTGGCCGCGAAATAGGTGCCGACCGGCTCGGGCTCGGTGCGGTTCCAGTCGAAGATGCCGATCACCTCGGCGGTCACGTTGTCGGAGAGCGCGTAGGAAACCTTGAGGATCTCCTGCGGCAGGTAGGCCTCGCGCAGCTCGGAGCCGGGCACGCGCAGGGCCGACACGTCGAAATGGTTGATCGCGTTGTTGATGCCGCCCTGGATGAAAGTGCTCTCGCCCCAGTTCACCACCTGCCGGCCGGCGCGGATCTCGAGTTCGTGGCCCGAGAGGTCCCAGCGGCCGTAGATGAAAGCGTCGAGCAGGCGCGTGTACGCGCCGGCCAGGTTCCTGCCGGAGTCCGAGATCGGCGTGCGCTCGGTTCGGGTGTCCTCGATCAGGTCGTCGTACAGCGCGGAGCCGCGCACGAACAGGCCGTAGTGGTCGCGGTCGAGCGCGAACTCGGTCACCAGCTTGAAGGCGCTCGAAACCCGCCCCTCGCGATAGTTGATGTCGCCGTCGTCAATGTTCGGCGACCGGCCGGTGCCGCCGTCGGCGGTGCCGATCAGGCTCGGGTTGCGGGCGCCGGCGCGCCACAGCTGGCCGTAGCTCACCGTGGTGTTGAGGCTGCCGCTCCAGCCGCCGGCCGAAAAGTCGATCGCGCCGGCGGTTCCGGGAACGACGAGCGCGGCCGCGAGCGCGGTGCGCACGGCGAAGCGAAGCGGATGCCGCAAGGAACGCGTGGAAATCGTGGTCATGTGTATCCCCAGAACCGGACCGGGTGGTGTTTTGCACAAGGATATATCAGCGCTTTTGCTTTGCAGTGCAAAACGCGGAGTCTGCGGGGGGTCGGCCGCGGGCGGTCAGCTATGCGTGACCTGCAGGATGCTGTTGCGGATCTGCTCCGACAGCACGATGCGCGCGTCCTCGGCGACGGCGAGCAGCGCATCGTCATGCGTCAGGCGCCCCTCTCCGTCCTGGCGGATCACGCCGCGCTGGCGCAGCAGGTCGATGAAGTCGCGAAACATCGCGCGATCGAAGAACTCCGGCGCCGCGACCCCGTACAGCATCGACATGCGCTGCGCCATTGCGACGCAGCGCTGCTCCAGGGCCTCGGCCGACAGCACCGAGCGCCCCGCGCGCAGCAGCAGCGCGATCGCGAGGTAGTAGCGCTCGATGGTCTGGATCGTCGCCTGCGCCAATACCGACAGGCGCACCGCTTCGGCGCTGCCGGTCGGCGGCCGACGCCAGATGGCCCCGTCGCCCACGCGCTCGAGCAGGCCCTGGGCAGCGAGCGCCGCCAGCACACCGTCCACCACGCCGGGCAGCTCGTCTTCGCGCCAGCGCAGGAACAGTTCCTGGCGGACGTACGGGTAGACGCGCCACACCAGGCGTTGCACGTCCTCGTGGCGCATGGTCGGGTTGTTGAGGAATGCGCAGGCGACCAGCGACGGCAGCGCGAACAGGTGCAGCACGTTGTTGCGGTAGTAGGTCGCGAGCACCGCGTTCTGCTCGCCCATGCGCAGCACGTCTCCGAGGGGGTGCGCGCGGCGCTCGAGCATGCCCATCTGCTCGCAACGGCGGATGATCGCGGCGCCGTCGGCCTCGGCGATCGACACCTCCGGCGAGTACGGGAACTTCCTGAGCAGGTCGATGTATAGCTGCAGCTGTCGTTCGAGGTCGCTTTCCACCATCGCCTGGCGCGGCGCGGCGAGCAGCGCGACCGACAGCAGGTTGACGGGGGTCACGGCGGCGGCGGCGTTGATGCGGCGCATCACCTCGGAGGCGAGCGCGTCGAGGGCTTCGCCGAACCAGGCCGGGCGCGAGTTCTCGTCGCCGGTGTCCGCGCGCCAGCCGGGCTGGGTTCCGTCGAGCAGCGCGTCGAGCAGGACCGGCTCGCCAAACCCGATGTGCACGCGGCCGAGTTGCTGGCGCAGCATCGGGATCACGCGCAGCAGGCCGCCGACCGTCTCCTTCTGCTTGGCCCGGCCCTGCAACTCGTCGATGTAGGTCTCGGCCTCGAGCAGCCGGTCGTAGCCGAAGTAGACCGGCACGTAGGCGACCGGGCGGCGGGTGTCGCGCAGGAAGCTGCGCACGGTCATGGTCAGCAGGCCGGTGCGCGGGCGCAGCAGCCGCCCGGTGCGGCTGCGGCCGCCCTCGATGAAGAACTCGATCGGGTGGCCGCGATTCATCATCACGTCCACGTACTTCATGAACACGATCGGGTAGAGCCCCGAACCGCGGAAGCTCCTGCGGATGAAGAAGGCGCCGCCCTTGCGCAGCAGTCGCCCGATCACCGGCAGGTTGAGGTTGATCCCGGCCGCGACGTAGGGCACGGCGTAGCCGCGGCGGTAGATCACGTAGGACAGCAGCAGGTAGTCCACGTGGCTGCGGTGGCAGGGCACGTAGACGATCTCGCACTCCGGCGGCAGCCGGTCGAGGTACTCGGCGTTCGTCACGCCGACGCCGTCGTAGACTCGATTCAGCAGCCGGTCGAGCACGCGCTCCGCGATGCGCACGAAGGCGTGCGAGTAGTTGGCCGCGACCTCGAGTGCGTGCCGCCGCGCGATCCGAAGACCGTCGCGCCGCGAGCGCCTCGAGCCCGCGATTTCCTGCCGCACCGCCTGGCGCACCGCGCGCGTGCGCAGCACCTGGGCGATGATCGCGCGCCGCCGCGACAGGTCCGGGCCCAGCGTATCGGTGCGCATGTGCCGGAACTCGGCCCGCAGGTCCTTGAGCAGGCGGCGCGCGCCGCGCGCGCCGTCGGGCCCGCCCGCGGCGTAGGCGCGAAGCGGGAGCGGCTCGCCGAAGCGGATCAGCGTGCGGCGACCGTTCACCAGGATGGACAGCAGGCGGCGGAACGGGCCGACCAGCGCCCACTCCTCGGACAGGACGATGCGCAGCCAGGACTTCTCGCGCTGCGGCGCGCGGCCCCAGTAGACCGCGACCGGCACGATGTCGGGCTCGAGCGCCTCGTCAGCGCCGGCGGCGGTCACCGCCCGCGCGAGTTCGCGCGGCGTGCGCCGGTCGGCACGCCGGCGCAGTACGCCGGAGCGCCGTTCGAGCGCGACCGCCGATTGCGCCAGGTCGAGCTCGCGCAGCTTGAGTCGCTTGCCCGGCCGGCGCATGCCGCCCCGCATGCAGGCGAGCTCGAGCGCGACCAGGTCCGAGATGCTGCGCTCCTCGAGCACGTAGAGCACGGCGCGCGCGCGGCCGCGCAGCCGCTGCATCGCGTCCTCGGGCGCGACCGCCGAGCGCACGAACAGGCCCATGACGCCGCGCAGCGCCCACAGCAGCGTGCGGTTCACGATGCGGTCCGCTACTCCTCGGGCGGAACGTCTTCGCCGGGCGACGCGCCTTCGTCCGCCTCGATCCGCGACTTCAGCGCCTCCCGGTGGAGGTCCATCGCCGCGTTGGTACGGTCTTCGACGCGCCCCGGCGATGTCACCAGGTCACCGACCACGGTGTCCTCCACGCGCATCGGCGGCTCCTCCGGCTCCGCCGGCTCTTCGTCCCGATCGCTCCCGCCGCCACAGGCGGCCGGGAACAGGGCTACCGCGAGCGTCAGGGCCAGCTTCAGGTTCGGCATGCGCGTGCCCCCCGGGCGGACGATGCGGCAAGTCTAACGGAAATGGCGGCCGCCACCTTTCCGGGCGCGGCCGGAACGGGTAGCGTCCGTGGCCCATGGACACGTTCGAGAGCAAGGTCGTGGTGCTGACCGGCGCGTCCGAGGGCATCGGCCGCGCGCTCGCGCTGCATCTCGCGCGCTCGCGCACGCGGCTCGCGCTGTCGGCGCGAAACGCCGCGCGGCTCAATTCGCTCGCGGAGGAATGCCGGCGCCTGGGCGCGCAGGCGCTGGTAGTGCCCGGCGATGCCACCTCGCGCACCGACTGCGAGGCACTCGCGGACGCCGCCTTCCGGCACTACGGCGCGATCGACGTGCTGGTGCTGAACGCGGGCGCGACCATGTGGTCGCGGCTCGACGAGCTCGAGGACGTGGACCTGCTCGAGCGGCTCGTGCGCCTGAACTACCTGGGCGCCGCCTGGCTGACGCGCCGCGCGCTGCCCGCGCTCGTCGCCGCGCGCGGACGCATCGTCGCGGTCGCGAGCCTCACGGGGCTGGTCGGGGTTCCGACGCGCACCGGCTATGCCGCGTCCAAGCACGCGATGATCGGCTTCTTCGATTCGCTGCGCGTCGAGCTCGCGGGCAGCGGTGTCTCGGTGACGGTGATCGCTCCGGATTTCGTCCGTTCCGAGATCCATCGCCGCGCCATCGGCCCGGACGGCAAGCCGCTCGGCGTGAACCCGATGCAGGAGGCGAAGATCATGGGCGCCGACGCGTGCGCCCGCATCATCGCCGACGCGGCGCTCGCCCGGCGCCGGCTCGTGATCACCTCGCTGCGCGGCCGCGCGATGCGCTGGATCAAGCTCATCGCTCCCGGCCTCGTCGACCGTCTCGCCGCCCGCGCGATCCGCAAACGCAGCTAGCCCGGCGCGGGCCACGGGCCGGGCGGGGCTCCCTCGTTCGCTCGGAGGAACCGGAGCAACTCGCTCACTCGGGACCCCGCCCGGCCCATGCACTGCGCCCGCCTCGCCACGTTGCGCACCGCGCAGTCGCCCACCGAGCGGCGGGCGGGTGGCGAGCGAGTGAGTGGTTCCGGCTCTTCCGAACGAGCGAGCCAGCCCGCCCGCCGTGAAGGCGGCGACGGTGCGGCGAGGATCGCGGCGGCCGGCGCGGCGTCAGCGGCGCTTTGGAAGGTCGAGGGAAACGAGGAAGTATTCGAACAGGTAATTCACGAGCGACAGCTCGCTGTGCAGCCGGTGGTCGGAATCGAGGATGTGCAGGGTCGCGCCGTGCTCGCGCGCAAAGCGGATGCTGTTCTCGACCGGTACCAGGTCGTCGCGCCAGCCGTGCACGATCGTCTTCGGGCAGGGTGCCGGCTTCGCGGTGAGTTGCTCCATGCCCGGCATGTAGAAGGCCGGCGCCATCAGGAACAACCCGCGCGCGTGCAGCAGCGCCGACGCAGAGGCCGCGACGTAGCCGCCCATGCTCGAGCCGACCAGCACGAGATCGCCGCGGATGTCGCGGCAGAAACTCAGGAGCCGGGTAACACGGTCGCGCGCGTCGTCGACGCCGCGGTAATCCACCGAATCGACATTCCACCCCTCGCTCTTCGCGACCTCGGACATCGCCGAGATCTTGGTGCCCCACGGCCCGCTCTCCTGGCCGTGCGAGAACACCACGTGACGGATCGCCATGCTTCGCCCCTGACCTGCGCCGCGCCGATGGTATCACCGGGGCCGCCACAGGAGCGCGTCGAGGTCCAGAGCGCCGCCGCGCGCGGCGGCGTCCACGCGGCCGTTCCTGAATCGCACGCCCTCCGCCTCCAGCAGCCGCCGCTGCAGCCGGTGCGCCCTCGAGCCCGCGGGCAGGCTGATGCGGCCCGCCGCGTTCAGCACGCGATGCCAGGGCAGCTTGAGGCTCGCGGGCGCGACCTTGAGCGCGTAGCCCACGAGGCGCGCGCGCCTGGGTGCCCCGGCGCGGCGCGCGATGCCGCCGTAGCTCGCGACCTGGCCGCGCGGGATCGCGGCGACCTGCTTCCAGATGCGCTCGAGCAGCTTGCGGTCGGTCACAGTCACGACGCGGAATTCTAGCCGCCCCCGGCGGAAGTGATATCGTCGCGCTGCCGTGGACGCAGACCTCGATCGGACCCAGATCGACCCGCGGGCCAACCCCTGGGCGATGCTCGCGGCGCTGCCGCTGTTCTCCGGGCTGCCCAAGAGCATCGTCGACGCCGCGGTGGCGGAGCTCGACTGGAAGTCGCTGCCCGGCGGCCGCCTGCTGTTCGAGGCGGGCGCGCCGGCGGATGCGGTCTACTTCGTCGTCAGCGGCTGCCTCGGCGTGTTCTCGCCGAACGGCGAGCTGGTCGGGCGCATCTCCGCCGGCGAGGCCGTCGGCGAACTCGGCCTGATTGTCTCGCGACCGCGCGCCGCAACCGTGCGCGCACTGCGCGATTCCGAGCTCGCGGTGCTGTCGGCCGGCACCTTCGAGCGCGTGCTGCTCGGCCACCCGGAGGCAATCCTGCGGCTCGCACGCATCGCGGTCGAGCGGCTCGCCGACTCCGGCGCGGGCGAGGAAGTAAAGCTGACGCCGCGCACGCTCACCATGGTGCCGCAGCACGCGGGCGTGGACGTCGCGGCGCACGCGCGCGCGCTCGCGGTCGCATTCGCGCGCTTCGGACGCGTGGACCTGGTGGCGAGCCAGCGCGCCGGCAGCCACAGCGCGCAGTGGTTTCACGAACTGGAGTCGCGCAACGACTTCGTGGTCTACCTCGCCGACGCCGGCGACACGCCGTGGACCCGGCTGTGCCTGCGCCAGGCCGACGTGGTGCTGCTCGCGGCGCACGCGGCCGAGCCGCCGGGGCGCTGGCCCGGCCTCGACTGGCAGGAGGGCGCCACGCGGCGCGCGGAGCTGCTGATGCTGCACGACGGCGCGTTCGCGACCGGCGCGGGCGCGCGCTGGCGCGAGGCGCTGCCGGACGTGCCGCGCCACCATCTGCGCGGCGCCGCCGACTTCGACCGCGTCGCCCGGCTGGTGACCGGCCGTGCCATCGGGCTGGTGCTCTCCGGCGGCGGCGCGCGCGGTTTCGCGCATCTCGGCGTGGTGCGCGCGTTGCGCGAGCACGGCGTGCCGATCGACCTGGTGGGCGGCACCAGCATGGGCGGCATCCTCGCGGCCGGGGTGGCCGCTGACTGGACCGACCAGGAGCTGGTGGAGCGCTTCCGCCGCTGCTTCGTGGACACCAACCCGCTCGCCGATTTCACGCTGCCGCTGGTGTCGCTGGTCGCCGGGCGCAAGGTCAGCCGGCTGCTGCGCCGCGAGCTCGGCGACATCGACATCGAGGACCTGCCGCTCCCCTACTTCTGCGTGTCGTCGAACCTCACGACCGGGCGCGTCGCCGTGCACCAGCAGGGACCGCTGTGGCGCTGGCTGCGCGCCTCGGTCGCGATCCCGGGCGTGCTGCCGCCGGTATTCCACGGCGGCGAGGTGTTCGTGGACGGCGGCACCATGAACAATCTGCCGGTGGACGTCATGCGCGCCAAGGGTCGCGGGCCGGTGATCGGCGTCGACGTCGGCACCGACCGCGCGTTCACGACCGACGTCGAGGCCACCGAGGAGCCCTCGGTGTGGAACCTGTTCCGCCGCCGGCGCGGCGGTCGCCGGCGCCCGAACATCCTGCAGATCCTGTGGCGCTCGGGCATGGTCAACGCGACGGCCGCCACCAAGGAGCGCCGCGCGCAGAGCGACCTGCTGCTGACCCCGGCGCTCGAGTCGCTCGACCTGCTCGACTGGAAGGCATTCGAGCGCGCGATGGAGATCGGCTACCGGGACGCCTGCGACAAGCTCGCGAACGGCGCACTCGAGCGGCTGCGCGCGGTGGGCGGCCTGCCGGGCAACGGCGGCTGACGCGAGGGCGGATGCGCTAACCTAGCTGCGCATGAAAGCCAAGCGCGGCTGGCAGTTCTGGATCGACCGCGGCGGCACCTTCACCGATATCGTCGCGCGTGCGCCCGACGGCCGGCTGCTCGTGGAGAAGCGCCTGTCCGCCGCCGTCGCGGGCGGCGACCCGGGCGTCGCCGGCATCCGCGACCTGCTCGCGCGCTTCGCCGACAGCGACGCCGCAATCGAGGTCGTCCGCATCGGCACGACGGTTGCGACCAATGCGCTGCTCGAGCGGCAGGGCGTCGCGACCGCGCTGGTGACGACCGCGGGTTTCGGCGACGCCCTCGCGATCGGCTACCAGAACCGGCCTGAGCTGTTCCGGCTCAAGATCGAATTGCCCGCCCTGCTCTACCGCGCAGTGGTGGAAGCGCAGGAGCGCGTGACTGCCGGGGGCGACGTGCTGCTGCCGCTCGACGAGGCGCAGCTCGAGGGGGAGCTGCACCGGCTGCGCGCCGCAGGCATTGCGAGCGTCGCCATCGTGTTCCTGCACGGCTACCGCCATCCGGCGCACGAAGAGCGCGCCGCCGCGCTGGCGCGGCGCCTGGGCTTCGACGAGGTGATCGCCTCGCACCAGGCCTCGCCGCTGATCCGCTTCGTCAGCCGTGGCGACACCACGGTCGTGGACGCCTACCTGACACCGCTGCTCGCGCGGTACGTGCGCGAGTTCCGCGCCGCGCTCGGCCGCCGCCACCGCGAAGTGCGCCTGCAGTTCGTGCAGAGCAGCGGCGGCCTGGTCGCCCCGGAGTCGTTCCGCGCCTGCAACGCGGTGCTGTCCGGCCCGGCCGGCGGCCTGGTCGCGACCGCGCGCATCGCGCGCGACTTCGGGCGACCGCGGCTGATCGCCTTCGACATGGGCGGGACTTCGACGGACGTCGCGGTCTACGACGGCGCGCTGCCGCAGCGCTTCGAGACCCAGGTCGCCGGCGTGCGCCTGCAGGCGCCGATGATGAACATCCACACGGTCGCCGCCGGCGGCGGGTCGGTGCTCGCCTTCGAAGGCGGCCGCCTCTGCGTCGGCCCCCGCTCGGCGGGCGCCGACCCGGGTCCCGCTTGCTACCGCAGGAACGGCCCGCTTGCGGTCACCGACCTGCAGCTGCTGCTCGGCCGCATCCGCGCCGACTGCTTCCCCGCGATCTTCGGCCCCGGCGGCGACCTGCCGCTGGACGCCTTGATCGTGCGCCGCCGCTTCCGCGAACTCGCGCGCGCCGTCTCCGCCGCCACCGGCGCACGCGTGAGCGCGGAACGCCTGGCCGGGGGCTTCCTGGACGTCGCGGTCGAGTCCATGGCGCGCGCGATCCGCCACGTCTCGGTGCGCCAGGGCCATGACCCGGCCGGCTTCGCACTCTGCTGCTACGGCGGCGCGGCGCCCCAGCACGCCTGTCGCGTCGCCGACGCGCTGGGCATCACCGAAATCCTGATCCACCCGCTCGCGGGCGTGCTGTCGGCCTGGGGCATCGGCCTCGCAGACCGCCGCCTGATGCGGCGCATGAGCATCGAGCAGCCGATTTCCGCATGGTCCCAGGAGCGGCTCGAGGCGACGTTCGCCGGGCTCGGCTCGCACCTTGCCAAGTCGCTGGCGGCCGAGGGCCTGCCCGCCGCCGCGGTCCGGCTCGAGCGCGTGATCGAGCTGCGCGCGCCCGGCACCGAGACCGCGATTGGGGTGGCGTTCGGCCCGCTGCCGCAGGTCACGGACGTCTGGCGCGCACAGTTCCGGCGCCGCTTCGGCTTCGAGGCAGCCGACGGGGAACCGGTCGTCGCGACCCTGCAGGCGGAAGTCGTCGCCAGTGGCGAGGCGCGCGACGCGCAGGCCGAGGGCGCGGTACGGCAGGCGCGGCCGCGGCGCGTGCGGGCCTGGTTCGGGAACTGGCGGGAGGTGCTGCTCTACGAGCGCGCCGCGCTGCTGCCCGGGCGCGCGGTCGCCGGTCCCGCGCTCGTGGTCGAGCCGAACTCGGTCACCGTGGTCGAGCCGGGCTGGCGCGCGGAGCGCGCCGGGGGTGGCGTGCTGCTGTTGCGCAGGAAGCCCGCTCGCGCACGCGCGCGTCGCAAAGCAGGGCGGCCGGAGCCCGCCGAACTCGAGCTCTTCAACCACCGCTTCATGCAGGTCGCCGAGCAGATGGGCGCGGTGCTGCAGGCGACCGCCGTGTCGGTCAACATCCGCGAGCGCCTCGATTTCTCCTGCGCGCTGTTCGACGCGGCGGGCAGCCTGATCGCGAATGCGCCGCACATGCCCGTGCACCTCGGCTCGATGGGCGCGAGCGTGCGCGCGGTCGCCGCGGCAAACCGCGGGGAGTTGCGGCGGGGCCGCGCTTGGATGCTGAATGCGCCGTACGCGGGCGGCACCCATCTGCCCGACCTCACAGTGGTCAGCCCGGTGTTCGCGGCGGGCGTCAGCAGGCCCTCGTTCTGGGTCGCCTCGCGCGCGCACCACGCCGACATCGGCGGCATCACGCCCGGATCGATGCCGCCCGCGAGCCGCACGATCGACGAGGAAGGCGTGCTGATCGACAACTTCCTGCTGCTCGACGGCGGCCGGCTCCGCGAGCGCGAGTTGCGCGAATTGCTTGCCTCCGCGCGCTTCCCCGCGCGCAATCCTGACCAGAACGTCGCCGACCTCAAGGCGCAGCTCGCGGCCAATGCGCGCGGGATCTCGGAGCTCGAGGCGCTGATCGGGCGTTGCGGCCTGCCCGCGGTGCGCGCCTACATGGCGCACGTGCAGGACAACGCCGAGGCCTGCGTGCGCGCGGTGATCGGCCGGCTGGGCGACGGGGGCCGGCGCGT
This sequence comes from Gammaproteobacteria bacterium, assembly GCA_052386275.1. Lineage (GTDB taxonomy): Bacteria > Pseudomonadota > Gammaproteobacteria > Steroidobacterales > Steroidobacteraceae > SCUD01. The sequence goes on along the minus strand of JBQTKI010000039.1, from coordinate 33,923 downwards.
CGAGATGGACGACGGCAGCGCGATCGAGGTGCGGGTGACCGTCGACCGCGCGGCGCAGAGCGCGGTCGTCGACTTCGCCGGCACCTCCGCGCAGCAGGCGGGCAACTTCAACGCGCCGCTCGCCGTCTGCACCGCGGCCGTGCTGTACGTGTTCCGCACGCTGGTGGATGCCGACATCCCGCTGAACGAGGGCTGCCTGCGCCCGCTCGACATCCGCGTGCCGCAGGGCTCGATGCTCAACCCGGTGCCGCCCGCCGCGGTCGTCGCCGGCAACGTCGAGACGTCGCAATGCATCGTGGACGCGCTTTACGGCGCGCTCGGCGTGCAGGCCGCCGCGCAGGGCACGATGAACAACCTGACCTTCGGCGACGTCGCGCACCAGTACTACGAGACGATCGCCGGCGGCTCGGGCGCGGGAGCCGGTTTTGACGGCGCGCCCGGCGTGCAGACGCACATGACGAACTCGCGCCTCACCGATCCCGAAGTGCTGGAGTCCCGGCACCCGGTGCTGCTGCGCGAGTTCCGCTACCGCCGCGGCTCCGGTGGCCGCGGCCGTCACCGCGGCGGTGACGGGCTGGTGCGGCGCATCGCTTTTCGCGCGCCGATGACCGCGGCCATCCTGTCGAATCGCAGGCGCGTCGCGCCTTTCGGCCTCGAGGGCGGCGGCGACGGCGCGTGCGGCGTCAATCGCCTGCTGCGCGGCGACGGAAGTTCGGTCGAATTGCCCGCCTGCGCGAGCGTCGAGGTGGCGGCCGGGGACGAGATCGTAGTCGAGACGCCGGGCGGCGGCGGCTACGGCGCACCCGGCTAGCCCGTTTCGGCTTCCGGCAGCTCCAGCTCCGCGAGCGCCTGATTCAGGCCGGTGCCCGGCACGCCGACCAGGTTCGGGCTCACCACCTGCACGCGGCTGCCGCCCGGGCGATGGCTGACGAGCCAGGCATGGAAGCCGCCGGGGCGCGAGGCCGGGATCCCGAACATCAGGTTGGCCACGCCCTGCTCGCGGTGCCGGTCGCGGTTCACGCGTTCGTCGCAGAGCACGAACCAGCGGTCGCCGGGCTCGCGCTCGGCGAAGGCGCCGCGGTCCTCCAGCGCCGACAGGAAGGCGCGCACGCGCGCCCCCGCGCGACGCCAGGTGGCGGGCTCGCTCGGCTCGAACACCATCCAGCGCGTGCCGCGCTCGATGCTGTTGACGACGAAGAGCGCGAAGCGCCTGGCCGGCAGCGAGCGCCAGTCGGTGTGGGCGGCGCCGGGACCCGCCAGCGTGCAGGGCGGGGGCGACTCGCGCCCGGGCCGGCGCACGGTCTGCACGGTGTTGACGCCGCAGGCGGCGAGCCGCGTGCGGGCTTCCTCGTCCACCGCACAGGCGGGCTTGAGCCCCGGGCGCAGGATACATTCCTCGCCGCGGGTGGCCCATACCGGCCACAATTCCGAGGCGCGCGACAGCATGCCGGCGACCGCGCCGCCTGGCGCGAAGGCCTCGAAGCGGCCGCGCAGCTTGTCGTAGCCGAGCAGGCGCGGGAAGAACATGCAGGCGGAATCCGACGGCAACGGCCAGTCGCGCATCGCGGCCTGCGCCCGCGCGGCCGTGTCCCAGGCGAACGGCGGGTCCACGATCAGCATTGCCCGGCGTTCACGGCAATAGCGGTTTGCCACCAGCAGCGTGCTCGCGCCGGCGTCCGCATCGCGCGCCAACGGCGGGACGCAGAGGAAGTTGAAGGCATCCACGCCGTCGAGCGCGAACAGGCCCGTGGCGGAGGCTGCTGAGCCGATCACGTCGTAGTCGGTCAGCGGGCCACCGTCGTCGCCGTCCGGATTGGACAGCGCGTAGCCGGCCAGCCCGCGCGCATCCCTCGCGGGCGTCGGGTCGGGCCGCCAGCCGGGCAGGTCGCCCTCGACGCGCGCGAGCTGCGATTCCGCGAGCACGTCGGTGACGTTGCGCGGGCTGTCGGCGCGCAGCGAGAGCCGGCGGTGGATCTCCTGGTCCTCGATGTGCTCCGAGCCCGGCGTGCGCACGCGCTGCAGCACGAGGTTGAAGCAATCGTCCTCGTTGTCGCCGATGCCGTCGTAATCCACTGCGGCGCGCAGGAACTCGCGCGTGCCCGGTGCGAGCGCGCGCAACGTCAGCGCGCGCGGGCCGGCCGGCAGCGTGAGCGTCGCGCAGCGCGCGCCGTTCGCGACGCGCACCACGATCGCGCTACGGCCGCCGTTCTCGAAGAACTGCTCGACCGCGTACGACAGCATCGACGGCTGCCACAGGCCGCCGAAGACGCGCTGGAACTCGGCGAAAGCGGAGATCGCAACGGGACGGTTAACGGGGCCGCGCAGGCAGCGCCCGATGAATGCGGTGACCGCAGTCGGCGCGTCCGCGATCGATTGGTGAGAGCCGGCTTCTTCGTGTACCTGTATGCCGGCCAGCCGTTCCGCCACCGGTCACCCCCTGCGGGTTTGCGAAAGACTAACATAGGCTGACCGATGCAGGCCGGCGCCGCCAACTGGAAACTCGGGTTCGCGATGGCGCTCTGCACGGCCGTGCTGTGGGGCCTGCTGCCGGTCGCGCTCAAGGTGGTACTCACCGGCATGGACGCGGTCACCATCACCTGGTGGCGCTTCGCATTCTCGATGGCGGGCCTCGGCGCCCTGTTGTGGTGGCGCGGCGAGTTGCCGCGACTCGCGGGCGCAGGCCGCGCGGCATGGCTGCTGCTCGCCGTCGCGCTCGCCACGCTCCTCGCCAACTACGTCCTCTACCTGGTCGCGCTCGACCAAACTTCGCCCTCGGTCGCGCAGGTCGTGATCCAGCTCGCGCCGCTCTTGCTGCTGCTCGGCGGGGTGTTCGTGTTCAAGGAGCCCTTCGCCGCGCGCCAGTGGCTGGGCTTCGCCGTGTTGGTGGCCGGGCTCCTGCTGTTCTTCAACCGGCGCCTGCCCGAGCTGCTGCGCCCGGCCGAGGGACTGGGCCTCGGCGTGCTGCTGATGGTCGTCGCGGCGGTGGCCTGGGCGGCCTACGGGCTGGTGCAGAAGCAGCTGCTGCAGCATTTCACGGCGCGCCAAGTGCTCTGGGCGCTGTACCTGGGCGCCGCGCTCGCGCTGGCGCCGTTCTCGGCGCCGCTGCTGGTGAGCGGGCTCGACGCGCTGCAACTCTCGATGCTCGCGTTCTGCTGCGCCAACACGCTCCTCGCCTACGGCGCCTTCGGCGAGGCACTGCACTACTGGGACGTTTCGCGCGTGAGCGCGGTGCTGTCGACCGCGCCGATCTTTACGATCTCGGCGATGTGGGCGATCGAGCGCGCCGGACTCGGCTGGGTCGCGCCCGAAGGGCTCAATGTTCTGTCGATCACGGGCGCGCTCGCGGTGGTCGCAGGATCGATGACCTGCGCGCTGACGGCGCGCCGGTAGCCTCAGGGTCCGGTGCTCGCGTGCTCGGCGCCTTGACCGGTCTCCGGCTTGGCGAACTGCGGTTCGCCCGCGTACTGGTCCTCGACGCCATCCCAGGTGGCTCCCGGCGGAATCGCGTTCCTGACGCGCGGCGCCGCCGCGATCATCGCCTCGGGGCCGATGGCCCCGCCCGGGCCGGCGGCGAACGCGATGCCGCGCGGCTTCTCGGCTGCGGCGCGGACCGCCTCCCAGTCGACGGCGTCCTGCTGCGCCGCCACCTTCTTCCACAGCGGCACCCTGGGCTTGGTCGCCTTCTGGCGCAGGGCCTTCGGCACGTCGGTCCAATCGCGCTTGTCGTCCTCGAGCGGCAGGAAGGCCTGCGCGTACAGGCGGTCGCCACGCCAGCCGAGCAGGTACGGCTGGTTGACGACCGTGACCTTCGTGCCGTCGGGCACCATTTCGAACAGCCGCGCGATGTCTTCCGGATACAGGCGGATGCAGCCGGCACTCGCGCGCATGCCGACGGCAGGCGGCTTGTTGGTGCCGTGGATCAGGTAGCTCGGCCAGCCGAGCCGCATCATGTGGCGGCCGAGCGGATTCTCCGGCCCCGGCGGCACTTTGTCCGGCAGGATGTCACCGTCCTTCGCGTGTTCCTGGCGCACCGACAGCGGCGGCGTCCACACCGGATCCTTCGCATGCGACACGATCTTGGTGCTGCCCTCCGGCGTCGCCCAGCCGACTTTGCCGATGCCGATCGGATGGGTGAAGACCTCCAGAGGACCGTCCTTGGGCGCATCCTTCGGCCGCTTCGGGTAGTAGTAGAGGCGCATCGCCGCGAGGTTCAGCACCAGCCCCTCGCGCGGCGCATCCGGCAGGATGAACTCGGTGGGCAATACGATCTCGGTGCCCGCGCCGGGAATCCAGGGATCGATGCCGGGATTGGCGCGAACCAGCTCGCCGTAGCCGACGTTGAAGCGGCGCGCGATGTCCGCGAAGGTGTCCTCGTGACGCGCGACCGTGACCTGCAGCCGCCCGACCACGTCTTGCTCGAGCCCGACCATGAAACGGTGCGTCGCCTCGGCGAGCGGCAACTGCAGTTGCAGCGCCGCCGATTCCGCGGCCGCGGGCCGGTCGCCCGGGCGCGGCACCTTTTTCCAGAGTGATTCGAACGGCGTGCAGCCCGCGGCCACCGCGAGCGCGGCGGGCCACAGCAGCAGTTTCGCGGTCGACCGGATCATGGCCGGGCATTATCCCCGGCCGGACACGCGATCACCAGAGCTTCACGCGCTCCGACTCCGGCCGCCAGAGCTTGTCGCCCTCGCGCAGCCCGAATGCCCGGTAGAACTCCTCCATGTTCGCGACCACGCCGTTGGCGCGGAACTCGGACGGCGCGTGCGGATCCGTCAGGACGACCTCCCGGATCAGGGCATCCCGCCATTTGTCGCGCCAGGACTGGGCGTAGCCGAGGAAGAACCGCTGCGGGCCCGTGAAGCCGTCGATCACCGGCGGCTCCGCCCCCCCGAGAGAAGCGACATAGGCTGCATAGGCAACCGCCGCCCCCGACAGGTCGCCGATGTTTTCGCCGAGCGTCAATTCACCATTGACGTTCAGTCCGGGTAGCGCCTCGAATCCCGAGTACTGGCGTATCAGGCCGCTCGAACGCTGCTTGAACTTCTCGTTGTCCGCCGCGGTCCACCAGTCCCGCAGGTTGCCGTCGCCGTCGTACTGGCGGCCGCTGTCGTCGAAGCCGTGACTGATCTCGTGACCGATCGTCGCGCCGATCGACCCGTAGTTGTAGGCGTCGTCGGCATCCATGTCGAAGTTCGGCGGCTGCAGGTAGGCGGCCGGGAACACGATCTCGTTGTTGGTCGGGTGGTAATAGGCGTTCACCGTCTGCGGCGTCATCAGCCACTCGGCCGGATCTTTCACCTTGCCGGCGCGCGCCACCTGCCAGTTCCATTCGAACTGGTTCGCGCGCATCACGTTGCCGAACAGGTCGTCGCGGCGGATCTCGAGACCGGAGTAGTCGCGCCACTGGTCCGGGTAGGCGATCTTGACCTTGAACTTCGAGAGCTTGGCGTGCGCCTCCGCCCTGGTGGCCGGGCCCATCCATTCGAGCGAGTCGATGCCACGGTCGAACGCGGCCAGCAGGTTCTTCACCAGCTGGTCCATGCGCTGCTTGGCTTGCGGCGGGAAGTGGCGGGCGACGTACTCCGTGCCGATCGCCTCGCCCATCGCATTGTCCGTCTCGGACACCGCGCGCTTCCAGCGCGGCCGCAGCTGCTCGGTGCCGCGCAGCGTGCGCGAATTGAAGTCGAACGAAGCCTCGACGAAGGGCGCCGAAAGCACGCGCGCGAAGGCGCCGATCGTGCGCACTTTCAGGTAGTCCTTCCAGACCGCCAGATCGCCGGAACCCAGGTGACCGCCGAGCGCGGTCGCGTACGACGGTTGCCGGATCACGAAATCGCCGGCCGGCAGCCCGGCCGCTGCCAGGAATCCCTTCCAGTCGTAGCCGGGCGCGAGCGCCGCGGCGGAAGCGACGGCCTGCCGGTTGTAGGTCGCGACCGGATCGCGGTCCTGCACCGGCGTCCACTGGTCGGTTGCGAACTTCGTTTCGAGCGCCAGGATCCTCTGCGCTCGCGCGACGCCGTCCCCTTCGCCCGCGAGCGTGAAGAGCTTCGCCAGGTACTCGACGTACTTGCGCCGGAACTCGACATGCGTCTCGTCGTCGCGCAGGTAGTAATCGCGATTCGGCAGGCCGAGGCCGGATTGGCTCAGATAGGCGATGTTGTGGGTGGAGTTGCGGTCGTCCGGGGACACGAAGACACCCATGGGTACGCTGATGCCAAGACCCTGAGCGCGCCCGAAAAAGCGTGCGAGCGCCTGCGGTCCGTCGATGGCGGCGATCTCGGCGAAGAGCGGCGCGAGTGGCGCGATGCCGCGCTCCTCGACGCGCGCCTCGTCCATGAAGCTCGCGTACATGTCGCCGAGCCTCTGCCTGGCAGGCGTCGCAGCCTCCCCGGCCCCCGCGGCCTCGAGCAGGATCCGGTGGACGTCATCCTGCGCCTTCTCGAACAGCCAGATGATGATCCCGGCGCGCGGATATTCCGCCGGGAAGGGCGCGCTCACATGCCAGGCGCCGTTGGCAAAGCGATACAGGTCATCCTGCGGGCGAACGCCGCGGTCCATCGCCGCGAGGTCGATGCCCGACTTGCGCGGCTGCGCCACATCGTCGGCCATGGCGGTCGTGCAGACGGCGAGGGCAAGCACGGGCAGCAGTCGGTGCAGGGACATCCGGAATCTCCAGCGTCTCGGGGTCGCGCAGTATAAAGCCGGTGGCGACGTCGATCGCGAGCCCGCGCCGAGAAGTGATCGCAGAACCCCTGCGCTGCCGTCGCAGGATTCCAGCCGCGCAAAAAAGCCCCGGATTTGAGGTCCGGGGCCGAAGTGCGGACTTTCGGTGAAGGGAAGGAAGTCCGCTAGGGGATACCGACGCGGACAGGCAATACGGTTGCGAGCGTATCGCCGGTGCGGCAGGGCCTCCGTGAACCACGGCACAGTTTGCAGACCATTGGCGGCGCTAGCCTGAAAAGTCTTATGATTCAGGAACTTGAGGGGATCGCTGGGATGAAAAAGCCCCGGTCGCGGCTGCCACAGGGTTCCAAGTACTCGACGCCCGAGGGCGCCCTGCGCTTGCGTGCCGAACTCGACGAGCTCTGGAGTCGTGAACGCCCGGCAGTCACGCGCGCCGTGGCTGAAGCCGCAGCCATGGGCGACCGCTCGGAAAACGCCGAGTACCTCTACGGCAAGCGGCGACTGCGAGAGATTGACCGGCGCGTGCGCTTCCTGCGCCAACGCCTCCACGGAATGAAGGTCGTCACCGCCCCGCCGGCCGACCGCTCGCGCGCCAGGTTCGGCGCCTGGGTCACGATCGAGGACGACACGGGCGCCCGGCGCCGGCACCGCATCGTGGGACCTGACGAGTTCGACCGCGAACCTGGCTTCATCAGCATGGACTCGCCGCTCGGGCGCGCCCTGCTCGGCCGCTGCGCAGACGACGCAGTCGAGGTCGAGCTGCCGGCGGGCCGGCAGCGATTCACGGTGGTGGCGATCGAGTACTCGTAGAGCTCAATACACCACGCGGATATTCTTGAACTGCCAGGGGTCGCTTTCGTCGAGGTCCTCGGGGAACAGGCGGCCACGGTCGAACAGCGGCGTCCAGTCCGTGTACCTGCCGACCACCGGCCCGAGGTAAGGCATGCAGATCTCGAGGTTGCGCCGGAAGTCGATCTCGTCCGGCTCGACGATGCCCATGGCCGGGTTTTCGATCGCCCAGATCATGCCCGAGAGCGCCGCGGCCGTGACCTGCAGCGAGGTCGCGCTGTTGTGGGGTACCAGGCTTCGCGCTTCGGCGATCGACAGTTGCGAGCCATACCAGTAAGCGTTCTTGGCGTGGCCCGCCAGCAGCACGCCGAGCTCGTCGATGCCGCTCGTGATGTCCTCCATCATGATCCGCTTGTGGTCCTGCAGCTGGAAGTTGCGGCCGCAGAACTCGTGCACGGACAGCACCGCGTTGTCGGACGGGTGATAGGCGTAGTGCACCGTCGGCCGGTACAGCACGCGGTCGCTCTGGCGCACGGTCAGGAAGTCCGAGATCGAGATCGACTCGCCGTGCGTGATCAGGAAGCCGTGGAAGTGCTGCGCCTCCGGCGTCCAGGTCCGCACGCGCGTGGCGCAGCCCGGCTGCGTCAGGTAGATCGCGCTCTTGCGGCCAAAGTCGTGCTGGCGCCCGTCGCGCGGGAAGTGCCGCTCGTGCGTGCCCCAGCCGAGCTCGGCCGGCTGGCTGCCCTCGCTGACGAAGCCGTCCACCGACCAGGTGTTGACGAACTCGCCTGGCATCTTGGGCCGCGAGGACACCTGCGTGTCGCGCTCGGCGATGTGGATGACCTTGACGCCGAGTTCGCGCGCAAGCGCCGCCCATTCCTCGCGCGTCTTCGGTTCGGCGTCGCGGCCAGTGTGGGCGGCGACGTCGAGCAGCGCCCGCTTGACGAAATGGGAGACCAGCCCGGGGTTGGCGCCGTGGGTGAGGACTGCGGTCGGGCCGTTGCTCCAGGACTTGCGCAGTTCGAGGGCTTCCTCGCGCAGCGCATAATTGGTGCGGCGGCTGGCCGGGATATTCGGGTCGGTGTAGCCGCCCGGCCAGGGCTCGATGCAGGTGTCAAGATAAAGCGCACCCTTCTCATGGCACAGCTTGATCAATGCGACGCTCGATACGTCGACCGACAGGTTGAGCAGGAAATCGCCGCGCCCGACCAGCGGGTCGAGCACGTGGCGGTAGTTCTCGCGCGTGAGCGGATGAATCAGGAACTTGATGCCGTACTGCTCGGCCTCCGCGCGTCCGGCGTCGTCCGCGGTGACGATCGTGATGCGATCGGGCGTGAGTCCACCGACGTGACGCAGGATCAGCGGCAGGACGCCCTGGCCGATGCTGCCGAAGCCGATGAAGACGAGGCGACCGGGAAAATGCGTGTGCACGATGTGTTGGGTCATACGGCCGCAGAATGTACCGTAAATTGAAGCCGAAGTGGCGCTATCCAGCGGCGCTTCTTGCCGCCTACGCGATGTTCTGGCTGGCGCTCGCAATCGATCCGGTGTATCGCCAGGACTGGCTGCTCGAGAACGCGATCGTGCTGGTTGCCGTGCCGCTCTTGGTGCTCACCGCGAAGCGCCTGCGATTCTCGGACTTCGCGTACACCTGCCTGTTCGTGTTCTTCCTGTTCCATGCCATCGGCGCGCACTACACCTATTCGCTCGTTCCCTACGACGAGTGGTTCCAGGCGGCGACCGGCGCATCGCTCGACGGCACGCTCGGTTTCGGCCGCAATCACTATGACCGCCTCGTGCATTTCCTTTACGGGCTCCTCGTTTCGCCGGCGGCCGTCGAAATCTTCGCGCACTACGGGCGCTACCCGCGCGCATGGGCGGCGCTCTTCCCGTTCCTGTTCATGGCCGCGCACTCGGTGATCTACGAACTGATCGAGTACGCCGCTGCGCTCGTGTTCGGCGGCGATCTCGGGCAGGCCTACCTCGGCACGCAGGGCGACATCTGGGACGGGCAGAAGGACATGGCGCTCGCGCTCGCGGGCTCCGCGCTCATGATTTCCGCGCTCGGGGCGGCGGGCCGTCTGCCGGTGCGCCGTCAGCGCAAACAGCAGCCGCCCGGGAGTCCATGGCCCATACGACCCTGATCGCGACCGCCGCACTCGCCGAACGCCTGGCCGACCCGGACTGGCTGGTTGCGGACTGCCGCTTCGATCTCGCCGATCCGCAGGCGGGGACGCGCGCGTATCGCGCCGGCCACATTCCGGGCGCGATCCATGCCGATCTCGAGCGCGACCTGTCGGCGCCGGTCACCGCGGCGACGGGCCGCCACCCGCTGCCGCCGGTCGCGGCGCTCGAGCAGACGTTCTCGCAATTCGGCATTGCTACGCGCACGCAGGTCGTCGTCTATGACGCCGGCAGCGGCGCCTATGCGTCACGGCTGTGGTGGATGCTGCGCTTCCTCGGTCACGACGCGGTCGCCGTGCTCGACGGCGGGTTCGCAACCTGGACCGAGGAGGGCCGGCCGGTCTCGGTCGAACTGCCCGGGCGCGCGCCGGCGCGCTTCGCCGCGCGGCCGCGCCAGGCGATGTTGCTCGAAGCCCCGGCGATCCCGGCTGCGCTGGCCCGCGGCGAGTTGCTCGTGGACGTGCGCGGAGCGGAGCGCTTTCGTGGCGAGGTCGAGCCGATCGACGCGGTCGCCGGCCACGTGCCCGGCGCGGTGAATCTGCCCTACCTGGAGAATCTCGGGCCGGACGGCCGCTTCCGCGATCCCGCCGCGCTCGCGTCGTTGTGGCGCGAGCGCACCGGTATCGCGCCCGGGGCGGGGATCATCTGCATGTGCGGCTCGGGCGTGACCGCCTGCCAGGGCCTGCTCGCGCTCGAAATCGCGGGAATCCGCGGCGGCCGGCTCTACGCCGGCTCCTGGAGCGAATGGATCCGCGACCCGGCTCGGCCGGTGGCGCGCGGCTCGTGATTTACATCAGCGCCGGTTCTGGTATCGTCCGCGCCCTGCCGGCAGTGAACAGGACCTGACAGGTTGGACAGCCCGACGCGCGGCGCGGTGGTACCGCGGCCCTCCTGGAGCATCGAGGACTCCAACGACCTGTATGCCGTCCGCAGCTGGGGCGGCGGCTACTTCGGCATCAACGACGCCGGCCACGTCATCTGTCGCCCGGCCCGGGGCGAGACGCGCGAGATCGACCTCTACGAGGTGGTGCAGCAGCTCGGCGCGCGCGACCTGACCGCGCCGATGGTGATCCGCTTCTCCGACATCCTGCGCGACCGCCTGCGCTCGCTGCACGACGCTTTCGCGGCGGCCATCGCCGAGAACGACTACCGGAACCGCTACGCCGCGGTGTTCCCGATCAAGGTCAACCAGCAGCGCCTGGTGGTGGACGAGGTCTATCGCGGCAGCGCCGAACTCGGTTTCGGCCTCGAGTGCGGCTCCAAGCCGGAACTGCTCGCGGTCATGGCGATGACCGAGGACGCGCCCCACCGGGTCATCATCTGCAACGGCTTCAAGGACGACAGCTACATCGAGGCCGTGATCCTCGCCACCAAGCTCGGCCGCTCGATCATTCCCGTGGTCGAGAACTTCTCCGAGCTCGGCTACATCCTGCGCCACGCCGAGAAGTACCAGGTGCGGCCGAAGATCGGCGTGCGCGTCAAGCTTGCGGCCGAGGGTGCGGGCCGCTGGCGCGAGTCCGCCGGCGACCGCTCCAAATTCGGGCTGTTCACCACCGAAATGCTCGAGCTCGTCGAGGTGCTGCGCGCGCACGGCATGCTCGACTGCCTGAAGCTCGTGCACTGCCACCCGGGCTCGCAGCTGCACGACATCCGCCGCGTCAAGGATGCCGTCAATGAACTCGCCCAGGTCTACGCCGAGCTGGCGCGGCTCGGCGCCGCGCTCGAGTACATTGACGTCGGCGGCGGGCTCGGCGTCGATTACGACGGCTCGCGCACCAACTTCGAGTCTTCGACCAACTACTCGCTGCGCGAATACGCGAGCGACGTGGTCTACCGCGTCGCCAGCGTCTGCAACGCCAGGAACCTGCCGCACCCGGTCATCATCAGCGAATCCGGGCGCGCGATCGCCGCGCACCACAGCGTGCTCGTGTTCAACGTGCTGGGCGCCTCGCGGCTCGACGTGTTCAGCGTGCCGGACCGCGCCACCGTGGACGACGGCCACCTGCCGCAGCCGGTCACGGACCTGTACGAGGCTTACGCGACAGTCAGCGAACGCCGCCTGGTCGAGTGCTGGCACGACGCGCAACAGGCGCGCGAGCAGGCCCAGCAGATGTTCAACCTCGGCTACCTCAACATCGAGATGAGAAGCCTGTCGGAGCGGTTGTACTGGGCGACCTGCGCGCGGGTGCGCGACCTGACGCGCAAGCAGAACCGCGTGCCCGAGGAACTCGAGAACCTCGAGAGCGTGCTGTCCGACACCTATTTCTGCAACATGTCCGTGTTCCAGTCGCTGCCTGACAGCTGGGCCATCGACCAGCTGTTCCCGATCATGCCGCTGCACCGGCTCGACGAACGCCCGACGCGCAGCGCCGTGCTGGCCGACATCACCTGCGATTCCGACGGCAAGATCGACCGCTTCGTGTCGCCGCGCGACATCAAGCGCGTACTCGAGGTGCACGAGCTCGCGCCGGGCGAGGACTACTTCCTGGCCGCTTTCCTGGTCGGCGCCTACCAGGAAACGCTCGGCGACCTGCACAACCTGTTCGGCGACACGCACGTCGTGCACATCCGCCTCGACGACGAGCACGGCTGGTGGATCGAGGAGATCGTCAAGGGCGACACCGCGAATACCGTGCTCGGCTACATGCAGTACGACACCGACGAGCTGTACCCGCGTTTCGCGCGCGACTGCGAGCGCGCGATGCGCGACGGCCGTCTCTCCGTCGCGGAGGGACAGGCCTTGAAGCGCTTCTACGAATCGGAGCTCGCGGGCTATACGTATCTCGAACCGGATGGCGCCGCCTGAGGCGCGCCCCATGAGCCATACGATGAACACGATGCCGTTGATCGCCCGCGTGACCGTCTCGTTCGTGAGCTGCCTCGCCGTCCTCGCGGCGTCGGCCGCGGACCCGCCCGCCACGGATGCCGCGACCATCGCGACGCTCGATCGCGTGCTGGCGGGCGATCACCGCTCGGAACAGAACCGGGCCCGCGACGTCTACCGCCACCCGAGGGAGACGCTTCAATTCTTCGGCTTCCGGCAGGACATGACCGTCATGGAGGTCTGGCCGGGCGGCGGCGGCTGGTACGCGGAAATCCTCGCCCCGGCGCTGCGCGAGCACGGCCGGTACATCGCCGCGAGCTGGGACCCGAAATCGACGAGCGAATACGTGAAGACCCATTCGAAGAAGCTCGCCGCCAAGCTCGCCGCGCGGCCGGACCTCTACGACCGCGCGCAGGTCACGGCATTCCAGGCGCCGAACGCCCTCAAGCCCGTGCCGGACGACAGCGTCGACATGGTCCTGACGTTCAGGAACATCCACAGCTGGATGGAAGACGACGGGGCGGAGGCGATGTTCAGGGCGATGCACGCGGCGCTCAAGCCGGGCGGCATCCTCGGCGTGGTCGAGCACCGCGCAAGGGCCACGGAGCCGCAGGATCCGAAAGCCAGGTCGGGCTACGTGCGCGAGGATTACGCGATCACGATGATCGAGAACGCCGGCTTCGAGCTGATCTCCAAGAGCGAGATCAACGCGAATCCCAGGGACACCGCCGACCACCCGAACGCCGTGTGGTCGCTGCCGCCCACGCTCGAGGGCGGCGATGTCGACCGCGACAAGTATCTCGCGATCGGCGAGAGCGACCGCTTCACGCTGCGTTTCCGCAAACCCCTCGGCCGCTAGCCGCCGCGAGCAGAACCGCATGCCGACCCGCCCCGTTCTCCCGGTCCTGCTGCTGGCTGCAGCTTGTGTCGCAGCCTGCGCCTCGCCGGCGACCGCGCCCGCTGGGGCCGCGCTGCCGGTGACGGACGCCGCGACGCTCGCGACCATCGACCGCGTGATGGCCGGCGACCACCGCTCGGCCGCGAACCGGGCGCGCGACGCCTGGCGCCACCCGCGCGAGACGCTCGCGTTCTTCGGGCTGCGCGAGGACATGACGGTGCTCGAGATCTGGCCCGGCGGCGGCGGCTGGTACACCGAAATCCTGGCGCCGGTGCTGCGCGGACGCGGCCGCTACATCGCCGCGGGCTTCGATCCGAAGACCGACAGCGAATTCCAGCAGAGGGGGACCAGGGACTTTGCCGCCAAGCTCGCCGCGCGCCCAGACCTTTACGACCGCGTCACCGTGACCGCGCTTCAGCACCCGGGCGCGATGCAGCCGGTGCCGGACGGCAGCGTGGACATGGTCCTCACGTTTCGCAACCTGCACAACTGGATGGCGCGCGAGGCGGCAGAGGAGATGCTCGCCGCGATGTATGCGGCACTGAAGTCGGGCGGCATCCTGGGCCTGGTCGAGCATCGCGGGGATCCGTCGCAGCCGCAGGACCCGCGCGCGAAGTCGGGTTACGTCCGCGCCGACTATGCGATTGCGCTTGCGCGCGCCGCCGGCTTCGAGCTGGTCGGGGACAGCGAGGCCAACGCCAACCCGAAAGACACCAAGGACCATCCGAACGGGGTGTGGTCCCTGCCGCCGACCTTCCGCGGCGGCGATGCGGACCGCGAGCGCTTCGCCGCGATCGGCGAGAGCGATCGTTTCACGCTGCGATTCCGCAAGCCGCGCTGACCCGGGCGGGCCGCCGAACCGGGATTTCGCGAACTGCATCGCAGTTCCTCCACGCGCTGCCGGGAGCGCGCGCACAGCCGGTACCGGCGCCGGCACAGTAATGTCCTGCAGTTACAGGCGCCGGCCGCGTACCGGGTGACTTCGATTGGACTCTTCGGACTCGACGGCCACTCAGCGATTGAGCGTCACGCAGCGCCTGCGCGTGCTGCGGCTCGACAGCATCCGCAACAAGATCCTCGCGTTCGCCATTCTCGCGACGCTCCTGCCGTCGCTCGCGACCGCCTGGATTTCGTATCTCGAGAACAGGCGGTCCCTTTCGGCCAAGGCGTCCGAGGAACTGCTCGGCGGCAGCATGCAGACGGTGCGCGAAGTGGACCTCTGGAGCAAGGAGCGGCGCTACGATCTGCGCGTATTCGCGAGCTCGTACGAGGTCACTGACAATCTGGAGCGGATCCAGCGCGATGGCGGGCGGGCGCCGTCAGCGGGCCGGGCGCAGCTGCGCCTCACCAATTACCTGAGATCCGTGCACGATCGCTTCGCCGATTTCGCGGAGCTCCTGGTCGTGGATGCGCGCGGGCGGGTGGTCGCGAGCAGCCGCGAGCAGCCGGGCGTTGTCGAGCTGCCGCCGGCATGGCAGAGCCTGCTGCGCGACGACCGGCTCCTGCTCGGACGTCCGTACTGGAACGAGGGCAAAGCGCGACCCGAGGCGCAGGTCGCCCTGCCGATCGGCGTCGCCGGCGACGGATCGCCGGGAGCGATCACGGCCAGGGTCAACCTGGAGCCGCTGGTGGAGACCCTCCGGCGTTTCGCGCCGGGCGAGTCCGGCCAGGTGCACCTGGTGGGCGAAGACGGCGACGTCCTCATCAGCTCACGCGAGACCTCGCCCGAGGTCATGTCGCTGCGCTATCCGCAGGACGAAATCCGCTCGCGCCTCGCAGGCGAGGGGCGGCCGGTCGAGTACGTCAACGGCGTGGGGCAGCAGGTACTGGGCAGCACGCGTCCCGTGCCGGGCCAGGACTGGCTCGTGGTCGCCGAGATTCCGCTGACCGAAGTCTTCGGCGCGCTGGACCGCCTGCGCAACGTGACGCTCATGATCGTCGCCGGCATGCTGGTGGTCGCCGGCGCGCTCGGCTATGCGCTGGGCCTGTTCATCATCCGGCCGCTCGACCGCTTGACCCGCGCCGCGGCCAGGGTCGCACGCGGCGAGCTGGACGTCGATCCGCCGGTCGCGACAGGAGGCGAGGTCGGCTATCTCACCGAGGTATTCAACAACATGGTCGCGCGCCTGCGCGCCAGCCATGCCGAACTGGAACGCCTCGCGGTCACCGACTATCTCACCGGCCTCAACAACCGGCGGCGCATGATGGAAGTGCTGGAGAACGAGGTGCTCCGATCGCATCGGCTGAAGCACACGTTTTCGGTGGTGATCGCCGATCTGGACAATTTCAAACAGTACAATGATGCGCACGGTCACCCGGCCGGAGACGAGGTGCTCAAGCGCGTGGCGGTCGTCCTGCGCGAAGCCACCCGGGACGTCGACTTCGTCGCGCGCTATGGCGGCGAGGAATTCTTCATCCTGATGCCGGAGCTCGAGGCAGCGGGCGCGGTCCAGCTGGCCGACCGCATCCGCAAGCGCCTCGCGCGACAGGTATTCGCGGACGGGCCGCTGACGCTCAGCATGGGCGTGGCCGCCTACCCGGGTCACGGCACGACGGGCGACGCGCTCGTTGCCGCTGCGGACGCCGCGCTGTACGAGGCCAAGCACGCCGGTCGCGACCGCTTGGCGGTGGCGCAGCTGCCGCCGGCCGTCAGCGCCTCCGGCCGATGAGACTCTGGTGAATCCATCCGGCCCGACCTGACGGGTCGGTGATCCGCACCCATTCGTCGGCCTGTGACAGCCCGGTCACGGCGGCGCCGGCCGGCAGGGTGAACAGGACGCGGTGCACGGAACCGGGTCCTTCCCGCACGTTGGCTCCGGTCGAGGTCTGCAGACGCAACGGGCTGGCGAATGGGCGGTCGCCGGCGCGCTGCAGCCCTTGCCCGCTGCTCGCGACCTGGCCGCGCGCCGAGAATGCGGCGCCCTTCGCCTGCCCCGCCATATACAGCGCCCCGGCGTAGTTCTGCCGGTCGAACTCCGCGCTCGCCAGGCGGATGAGCCGGTCGACTTCGGTCGCGCCCGGGCCGCCGCCTGCCGCGTTCAGCGATTGCAGCGCGATCTCGGCCTCTGCGATCGCCGACGCCGCTTCCGCGCGCGAGGCCTGGGACTGTTGCCTGGCCATCACGCGGACGACTTCCTGGCGTGCGTCGTCGAGGCGGGCCTGCAGCGCCTCGATCTGCGATTCCTTTTCGAGCAGCAGCAATTCGCTGCGGGCGAGCTTCTGCTCGAGGCCGCTGTCGCGCGCGACGACACCGGTCGTCGCCGTCGCCCTCTCCGCGGCGGCCGTCTCCGGCGGCGCCGTGGGAGGCGGTTCGCGGGCCGTCGGCCAGCCGCCGCATGCGGCGACCATCGCGAACGCCGCGACCGCGGGGACGACGGCTGCGTTTTTCATCCAGGTCACCGGTTCCAGGCTCCGCGGCATGGTATCAGCAGCGGGGCAGCGGGATCCCCTCACCACCGCGAGCGTCGCGGACTTGCCGGTGCTGTTCATCATAAAGGCCGCACCGGCCTGCGCGCTGCGACATCGGGTCATCCGAGTCGGTAGCTGTATGTTCATCCAGTCAGCGCGGACACTGCGGACGCCCCGATTATGTGAAGCCCATCGCGGTCGCGGTCCGCGAGGCTGGCTAGTGTCACGGCTGGGATAGACCACCCACAGGGACCTGCAGACGACATGGGCGAGCGCGACAAGCCGAAACAGCTGCCTGACGATGCGCAGGGCATCGCCCATTTCGCCGAGCAGCAGCGCCTCGGGCACGGCCGCATCGAGTTCGACGAACTCGGCAACGCGGTCTGGGTCCCGAACTCCGGCGCGCGCGGCGACGACGTCATGCGCAAGCTGCTCGACGATCCCACGCTCGCCTTCAGCAACGAGTACAGCGAGGGCACGCAGAAGCGCATCCAGCAGAACCAGCAGGGCGTCAAGAAGGGCTACGACCCGTACGACAGCGGCCAGCTGGTGAAGAAGGACTGGAAGAAGAAGAAGGATCTGCGCCGCCTCTCCGATTGGATCAAGTCGCGCAAGCCCAAGGACGAGTAGCCGCGCGCTTCGCCCGGCGCCCGCCGCGCGCTTGACCGACCCGGACCGGACGCGCACGCTCGCCGCATGAGCGCGCTGACCCTCGTGATCGGCACGCGCAACTACAGTTCCTGGTCGTTGCGCCCCTGGATCCTGCTGCGCCACCTCGGGCTGCCATTCGCCGAGCGGCTGTTCGAGCTCGATTCCGACGATTTCGCGGGCGAGGTGCCGAAGTTCTCGCCGACCGCGCGCGTGCCGGTGCTGATCCACGGCACGCTGCATGTCTGGGAGTCGCTCGCAATATGCGAGTACGCGTCGGAACTCGCGGGCGGGCGTGGCTGGCCCGCGGATGCCGCGCTGCGCGCGCATGCGCGCGCGCTCGCCGCCGAGATGCATGCCGGCTTCCAGGCCCTGCGCAGCGCCTGCCCGATGAACGCGCGCGCAACCGGGCGACGCGTCCCGTTGACACCGCCGCTCGAGCGCGACCTGCGCCGCATCGACGCGATCTGGTCCGGCTGCCGGCGTGATCACGGCGAACGCGGACCGTACCTGTTCGGCGGCTTCAGCGCCGCGGACGCGATGTTTGCGCCGGTGGTGCTGCGCATCCGCACTTACGGTCTGCCGCTGTCGGCGCTGGCGGCGCGCTACCAGGAGAACATGCTCGCGGACCGCCATCTGGGCCACTGGATGCGCGCTTCGGAAAGCGAGACCGTCGTGATTCCCCACGATGAAGCCGGTGCGGGCGCCTGACGCGTCCGCGATGGTTTGGGCGAGCGCGCTCGGGCTCGGCGCGCGCCTCGAGGAAGCCGCGGCTGGAGCGCTTGCGCAGTTCGAGGAGTCCGGCGGACTGCGCGGACCGGAGCTCGTGATCGCGTTCGCCTCCGCCGCCTACGGGGCGGCGATCGACCGGCTGCCGCAGTTGCTGCGGCCGTGGCTCGGCGATGCACTCCTGCTCGGCTGCAACGCCGGCGGGCTGATTGGCGGCGGCGGCGAGGAGGAGGACGAGCCGGGGCTCGCGCTTCTCGCCGGGCGCCTGCCCGACGCGACGCTTGCCGTCCTGCACCTCGAGCAGGAGACGCTGCCGCCGCTCGCCGCTTCGCGCGAGCAGTGGTGGCGGCTGCTGGACCTCGGTCCCGAATCCGGCGCGAGCTTCGTGCTGCTGTCGGATCCGGGCAGCATCGATGCCGAGGCCTGCGCGCGCGGCGTCGACCGCGCGTTTCCGGGTGCGGCCATCGTCGGCGGACTGACGAGCGGCGCGGCCGAGGCTGGCGGCGCGCGCCTGCTCGCGGGCGGGGACGTGCATCGCTCGGGCGCGGTGCTGCTCGCGCTCGCCGGCAACGTGGCGATCGATCCGGTCGTTGCGCAGGGCTGCCGTCCGGTCGGCGACCCGCTGTTCGTGACCGCCTGCGAGGGCAACCTGATCCAGGAACTCGACGGGCGCCGGCCGCGCGACGTGCTGACTTCGCTCTACGCCGCGCTCGACGAGGCGGATCGCACGCGCTTCGGCGATGCGCTCTGCATCGGGCTCGCACTGCCCGTCGCGCGCCAGAGCATGGGCGTCGGGGACTTCCTGGTGCGCAACGTGCTCGGCCTCGACCCCGAGAGCGGCGCACTGTGGATCGGCTCGCGCGTGGCGAAGAACGCCGTCGTGCAGTTCCACCTGCGAGACGCGACGGCGGCGGCGCGCGAACTCGAGAGCCGCCTCGACTCGGCGCTTGCGGGGCGGCCACCGCCGGTGGCGGCGCTGCTGTTCGCCTGTGCGGGCCGCGGCCGCAACCTGTTCGGCGTCAGCGGCCACGATTCCGGGACGCTGCGCCGCCGCGCCGACGTGCCGGTCGCCGGCATGTTCAGCGCAGGTGAGATCGCGCCCATCGAAGGCGCCACCTTTCTGCACGGCTACACCAGCGTGTTCGGCCTGATCCGGCCTCGGGTCGCATGCCCCTCCTGATAGAATCGGGCCCCCGCACGAGCCGGAGATTCCCCGTGATGCGACGAGTCCTCGCCGCCGCCGCGATGGCGGCTGTCATCGTCCCCGCCGCCGCCCTGCCGCGCGGCTTCACGGCACAGGACCTCGCTTCGCTCGACCGCGCGAGCGAGCCGCGGCTCTCGCCGGACGGGAAATTGATCGCGTTCACCCTGCGCCAGACCGATTTCGCGGCGGACCGCGGCCGCAGCGACCTGTGGCTGGTCGAAGCCGCGGGCGGGACGCCCCGCCGGCTGACGGCGAACGAGGAGAACGACACGGCGCCCGACTGGGCGCCGGACGGCGCCGGCATCTATTTCCTGTCGGCGCGTTCGGGCAGCGCCCAGGTCTGGTACCTGCCCGTCTCCGGGGGCGAAGCGACCCAGGTGACGCGCCTGCCGGTGGAAGTCGCGGGATTCCGCGTCTCGCCCGCGGGCGATGGCCTTGCGCTCGCGCTCGAGGTGTTCCCGGATTGCGGCGATCTCGATTGCACGCGCCAGCGCCTCGAAGAACAGAAGTCGTCGAAGGCGCATGGCCGGGCCCACGACCGCCTGTTCGTCCGCCACTGGGACAAGTGGAAGGACGGACGGGTGTCGCAACTCTTCTCGGCACCGCTCGGACCGGACCGCACCGTGACTGGCGCGCTGGTTTCCCTCACCGGCTCGCTCGATGCCGACGTGCCGTCGAAGCCCTTCGGCGGGCGCGCCGATTACGCATTCAGTCCCGACGGCCGCGCGCTGGTGTTCTCCGCGCGCATCAAGGGCAGGGATGAGCCGGCTTCGACCAACTTCGACGTCTGGCGCGTGCCCGCTGACGGCGGCGCGGCACCCGTGAACCTGACCGCCGACAACCTGGCGTGGGACGCGCAGCCGCAGTACTCGCCGGACGGACGCCTGCTCGCGCACCTCGCCATGCGCCGGCCCGGATTCGAGGCGGACCGCTTCGAACTCGTGGTTCGCGACGCCGCGACCGGTGCGGTGCGGTGGCGCAGCGACGGCTGGGACCGTTCGATCGGCGCGTTCCGCTTCTCGAAGGACGGGCGCCAGGTGTTCGCGGTCGCGGACCACCTCGGCCAGCACCCGCTGTGGGCCATCGACATCGCGAAGGGGACGCAGCGCATGCTGACCGGCGCGGGCTACGTCGCCGAATTCGACGTCGCGGGCGACCGAATCGTTTTCACGATGCAATCGCTGACCTCGGCCGCCGAGCTGCACCTGATCGACGGCCGGGCCGCGTCGCGCCGGCTGACCGATCTGGATGCCTCGCGCCTGGCGGACGTTCGCTTCGGCGAGCCGGAGCAATTCACCTTTGCCGGTGCCGGCGGCGAACCGGTCTACGGATACGTCGTGAGGCCCTGGAACTGGCAGCCCGGCGCAAAATTCCCGGTCGCTTTCATCGTGCACGGCGGGCCGCAGTCGTCCTTCGCGAACACCTGGAGCTATCGCTGGAACCCGCAGGTCTACGCGGGCGCGGGCTATGGCGTCGTGTTCATCGATTTCCACGGTTCGACCGGCTACGGCCAGGCCTTCACCGATTCGATCAGCGGCGACTGGGGCGGCAAGCCGCTCGAGGACCTGCAGGCGGGATTCAGGGCTGCGCTCGAGCGTTTCCCGTGGCTGGACGGCAGCCGCGCCTGCGCTCTCGGCGGCTCCTATGGCGGCTTCATGATGAACTGGATTGCGGGCAACTGGCCCGGAGGCTTCCGCTGCCTGGTCAACCACGCGGGGCTGTTCGACCACCGCATGATGTACTACTCGACCGAGGAACTCTGGTTCGTCGAGTGGGACCACGGCGGACCGTACTTCGGCAATCCCGCGGGCCATGAGCGGCACAATCCGGTGAATCACGTCGAAGCGTGGAACACGCCGATGCTCGTGATCCACGGCGCGCTCGACTATCGCGTGCCCTACACCCAGGGCATCGCGACCTTCACCGCGCTGCAGCGCCGCGGTATCGAGAGCCGCTTCCTGTTCTTCCCGGACGAGAACCACTGGATCTCGAAGCCCGGCAACAGCATCCAGTGGCACGGCGAGGTGCTCACCTGGCTGGACCGCCATGTGCAATGAGCGGCGGTTACTCGGCGCGCCATTCGGCACGGTATGAGCGCCCGAGGGAAATGATCCGCTGCAGCAGCCCGGGAAAGTCGATGCCGTCGTGGAGCGCGGCATCGGCGAAGTCCTCCGCGCGCTCCAGGTTCGGGTTGGCGTTGGCCTCGAGCGCAAACGGCGTGCCATCCTCGCGCACGCGGAAATCCATGCGCGCGTAACCCGACATGTGCAGTGCGCGGTAAATGCGCCGCGCCAGCCGGTCCACGCGTTCCGCAAGCCCTGCGGGCAGGCCCTCGGCCTTGCCGCTCGTGATGCCGTGGCGCTCCTGGTAGGCGCGGTCCCACTTCGCCTTGCGCGTCGCGATCGCGGCGCGCCCGCTCCTGAGTTCGCCAAAGATGAATTCCCAGGGCGTCAGCGTGCGGATGCGCTCGTTGCCGAGCACGCCGACGTAGAGCTCGCGGCCCTCGACGTACTCCTCGACCAGGGCGTCCGACTGGGTGTGCTCGTGGATGAACCCGATACGCTCCCTGAGGCGCGCGACGTCCTCCACGATGGAGGCCTGCGCGATGCCTTTCGAGGCGTCCTCGGTCGCGGACTTCACGAACAGCGGATAGCGCAGACGCGCGGGGACGCGCAGCGCCGCACCGCGGCGACAGACGGCGAACTGGGGCGTGGGAATCCGGTGATAGGCGAGGATCTGCTTCGACAGCACCTTGTCGCGCGACAGCATCATGCCGCGCGGGCTGCAGCCCGTGTACGGCTGCCGCAGCAATTCCAGGTAGGCGACCACGTGCTGGTCGTAGGTGACGATGCCACCGAATTCCTCGAGCAGGTTGAAGCACACTTCCGGCCGCCAGTCCTGGATCGTCGCCCGGAGTTCCGTGAGGCTGTCGCCGATGCCGATCGGCCGCACCTCGTGGCCCATTGCGCAGAGGCTGCTCGTCACGTCGTACTCGGTGCGGAACTCGGCGGCGTCCTGCTCGCGCACGCCCTCGAGCGTCGCGGGCGGCACCAGCGTCTCGTGGACCAGCACCAGGATGCGCAGCTTCTTCACCGCGCGGTCTCCGGGGATGGGCGCGCGACCAGCGCATCGGCCAGCGCCTCGATTTCGCCCGCGCGTGCGAGTCCGGCGCGCCAGTCGCCCGTCAACGCGGCAGCGCCGAAGTGCGCGCCTGCGAGCGCGCCCGCGATCGCGGCCACCGGCAGCGACGGCGTATCCGCTGCGGCGGCCGCCTGTAATGTCTGTGCGGGACCCGCCGCGGCATGGAATGTCGCGAGCGCCGCGGCGAGCGCCGCGGGTGCCGAGTCGGACGCCTGAACCGGTCCGCGCGGTGCGCCGTGCCATCCGCCCGACGCGACTTCGTACACCCGCGGGCGGAGTGACACGGCATCCCACAATCCCGGCTGCGGACTGAACATCGGCGCGAGCAAAGCCTCCTTCGGGGCGCCCGCGAGCGCGCCGGCGAGCAGCGCCGCGAAGTAGCGCACGGCGTCGAGCGTGAGTGGCGCCTGGTGGGTGACGCGCGCGCATTGCACCGCCGCCTCGAGCGCCGCGCGCCCATCGTGGCGATGCCAGATCACGGCGGGCGCGATGCGGGCGAGCGGCTCCGCGGATGCCTGCGCCGGGTCGTGCGACCCGGCATATGGATTGCCGTGCCACTGCGCCGCGGCGAGCGCGCGCGCCGTCGCATCCGAGAGGCCGACGCAGCGGCCGGTGCTCGACCAGTAGCCGAGGCGCTGCCAGCCCTGATAGCGCCGCACCTGGTCGGCGGCATCGTGGCCGCCGCACTTCAGGTAGCTCTCGGCAAGGCACAACGTCATCGCGGTCGCGTCCGCCCAGGCGCCCGCCGGCAGGCCGTGGCGTGCGTGCAGCAGCGATTCCGCGATCGCGAGACCGAGCAGCACGCCGCGCGCGCGGTCCGCGGGATTCCGCGCCGGAACGGCGGCGCGGGTGGACGCCGGCGCGCGTACCGGCGCCGGCACCGAACCTCGCGGGCGCCAGCAGCGCACATATTCGCGCTGCGCCTCGGTCTCCGGCACGCGCGGCCAGACAGAGGCCAGCGCACTGCCGAGCCAGCGCATGTTCAGGGTCGCCAGCGCCGCATCGCCGGTCGCTCCGGCCGCCGCCAACCAGCAACCGGCGACCAGGTTGGTGCGACCGACGCCGGCGCGGCAGTGCAGGTAGGTGCGGCGGCCCTCCGCGAGCGCGGCCGCGAGCTCGTCGAGGATCTCCTGCATCTGCAATGACGATGCCGGCAGGCCGTGATCGCGGATCGGCTTGCGCAGATAGGTGATGGGCGTGCGCGAGAACTGGCCCGGCAACAGCGACTCGTAGGGCGGCAGCTCGCCGGGCTCGGTCAGGTCGATGAAGCAGTCGATGCCGCCGTCCAGCAGCCGCCGCAGCCGCGTGGCGAGCGCCTCCTCGCCCACCAGCGGGTAAGGCCCCGCGAGGATACGGCCGGGTTCGACCCAGTAGCTTTCGGGCAGCAGCGGCGCAGCGGATTCAGCCGCCGGCATCGCGCGCGCGGCGCCCGATCGCCGCGAAGTCGAAGGCACGCGGGTCGGCGAGGTGGGAGGCCTGCACGTTGCAGAGCGACGTGAAGATCGAGTCCACGCGGCCGGGCTGCTCGCGGTCCCAGTCCGCAAGCATCCGCGCGATGGCCTCGCGCTGCAGGTTGGGCTGGGAACCGCAGAGCGTGCAGGGGATGATCGGGAAGCCGCGCGCCCGCGCGTAGCGTGCGATCTCGCGTTCCGGCACGTAGCAGAGCGGCCGGATCACCACGTTCGTGCCGTCATCCGAGGCGAGCTTGGGCGGCATCGCCTTGAGCCGGCCGCCGTGAAACAGGTTCAGGAACAGCGTTTCGACGATGTCGTCGCGGTGATGGCCGAGCGCGATCCGCGTGAAGCCGTTCTCGCGCGCGAAACGGTACAGGGCGCCGCGACGCAGCCGGCTGCACAGTCCGCACTGCGTGCGCCCCTCCGGGATCACGCGCCTGACCACCGAATAGGTATCCTGCTCGATCGCGTGGAACGCCACCCCGAGCGCCGCGCAGTGCTCCGGCAGCACCTGCGCCGGGAAGCCGGGTTGCTTCTGGTCCAGGTTGACGGCGGCGAGCTCGAAGCGCACCGGCGCCGCGCGCTGCAGCGACAGCAGCAGGTCGAGCAGCGTGTAGGAATCCTTGCCGCCCGACAGGCAGACCATGACGCGATCGCCCTCCCCGATCATCGCGAAGTCGGCGATCGCCTTGCCCACCAGGCCCCGCAGCCTCGCGGTCAGGCGGCGGAAATTGTTCGAAGTCTCGTGCGCGGCCGGGATCATGCGCGGATTCTAGAACTCGGCGACGTACTTGCGCTCCAGGTAGCGCAGGAAAGGCGTGGCCGACAGCGGCCGGCCGGTCGCGTGCTCGACCAGTGCCGGCACCGGGAGCTTCGCGCCCATCGAGTGCACGCGCTCGCGCAGCCAGCCCAGCAGGCCGGCGAACTGGCCGGCACCGATCTCGGAATCGATGCCGGGCTGCTCCTCGCGGATCGCCTCCCAGATTTGCCCGGCGATCACCGCGCCGACGCCATAGGAGGGGAAGTGGCCGAAGGAACCGACGGCCCAGTGGATGTCCTGCAGGCAACCCTCGAGGTCCGAGGCTGGCACCAGACCCAGGCGGTCCGAGGAGAGCGCGTTCCAGGCGTCGCGCAGGTCCTTGACCGCGAGCTCGCCCGAGAGCAGCCGCCGTTCGAGTTCGTAACGCATCCAGATATGCGTCTGGTAGGTGAGTTCGTCGGCATCCATGCGGTCGGTGCCGCGTGCGACCCGATTCAGGTGGCGATAGAGATTGTCCTCGGCCCATTCCGGCCCGGCGGCGCCGTAGTGCTTCTCGAGCAGCGGCCGCAGGTAGGTCACGAACGCGCGGCTCCTGCCCACCATCATCTCGAGCAGCAGCGACTGGCTCTCTTCGAGCGCCATGCCGCGGTCCTGCCCCACCGGCTGATCCAGCCATTCCGCCGGCAGCCCGAGGTCGTAGAGCGCCTGGCCGGTCTCATGCATCGCGCCGAGCAGGCCCTGGAACGGGTCCTTCTGCACGAAGCGCGTGGTCACGCGCAGGTCGCCCGGCACTCCCTCGGTGAAGGGATGGTCGCTTTCATCGAAACGGCCGCGATCGAACGGGAAGCTGAGCGCCTTCATGACGTCAGTGCACAGGCCGCGCTGACGGCTGACCGAGAAGCGGCCCTCGATCGGCAGCGCCGGAGCCGCCGCCTGGAGTCCGATGGCCTCGGTCACGAGAGCCGGCAGGCGCTGCGTCAGCGGCGTGAAGATCGCATCGATGTGCTTCGACAGCAGGCCCGGCGTGAACTCGTCGGCGAGCGCGTCCCAGGGGTCGAGCGAGAAGCGCTGTGCCAGCAGTTCCGCCTTGCTGCGCACCAGCTTCACGGTTTCCTCGAGGTGCGGCGCCAGCGTGCCGAAGTCATTGGCCTCGCGCGCTTCGCGCCAGCGCGCCTCGGCGCGCGTGAAGGCCTTCGCCATGCGCGCCACCAGCGAGGGCGGCGTCGCGATTGCGTGATCGTGCAGGCGGCGCATCTCGCGCAGGTTCGCCGCCTGCCAGTCCTCGAGCGTGGGCGCCTGTGCGTCGGCGCGATCCAGCAGCCGTGCGATGCGCGGAGAGACCAGCAGGTTGTGCACCTCGATCTGCAGTGCCGCGAGCTGGTCCCCGCGCAGGTCGGCGCTGCCGCGCGGCATGCTGACGGCCGCGTCCCAGCGCAACAGCGCGAGCACGCCGCGAAAGGCATGGAGCCTGCGGAACTCCTGCTCGAGCTGCTGGTAGGGGGTGCCGGTCGCCACGCCAATCTCCTCGGGTCCGCCGGGCGGCAATCGGCACCCCAGGCCCGGGCATTCGCCGCGGTCCGTTGGCGCTGCTCGGACGGGGTTGGGACGAAGGTGGATTCTACCAGCCCGGCGTTTCCGGCAGGCCGGCGGAAAGCGATAAGCCCTTATTTTTCAGCGGCTTGTGGATGATCCACTTGGCTTGACACCGGGGCCGGCTCGAGCCGGCGCAGCCGCTCGATGAGACCCGCCAGATAGTGCGGCGAGCGGTGGCTGCGGGCGACCAGGGCATAGACCGCCGGCACCACGAAGAGCGTGAGGAACACCGAGACCGTGGTGCCGAAGAACACCACGACGCCGATCGGCTGACGCTGCTCGGCGCCGGCGCCGGTCGCGAGCAGGAGCGGCAGGGCGCCGAAGGCGGTGCACAGGCTCGTCATCAGCACCGGGCGCAACCGGACCGCCGCGGCCTGCACCACGGCCTCCACCCGCTCGAGGCCGCGGTCGCGCAGCTGGTTCGCGAACTCGACGATCAGCACGCCGTTCTTCGCGGCGATGCCGATCAGCATGATCATCGCGATCTGGCTGAAGATGTTGAGCGACATCGGAACGCCGAAGAAGTTGTAGAGCCACAGGCCGACGAATGCGCCGATCACCGCGAGCGGCACCGTGGTCATGATCACGGCCGGGTGCCTGAAGCTCTCGAACTGCGCCGCGAGCACCAGGAACACGATCGCGATCGCGAACACGAAGGTGGTCCACAACTGGCCCTGCGTCCGCAGGTACTCGCGCGACTCGCCGTCGAACGAAAGGCGCGCCGCGGCGGGCAACCCTTCGCGCACCAGGTCCTGGAAGAATGCCACCGCCTGGCCCATCGTGTAGCCCGGCGCGAGGCCGGCGCTGATCGTGATCGAGCGCAGCCGGTCGAAGCGGTTGAGCTGCACCGGCCCCACCGTCTCCTCGATTTCGATGAGATTCGCGAGCGGCACCAGTTCGTTGCCGCGCGTCGAGCGCACGTACAGGTTCTGCAGGTCGGAGGGCGTGGTACGGTCGCCGGCCTGGCCCTGCAGGATCACGCGGTATTCGCGGCCGCGGTCGATGTAGGTCGTCACCACGCGCGAGCCGAGCACGGTCTCGAGCGTGCGGCCGATGGTCTCGAGCGAGACGCCGAGCTCGGCCGCGCGGTCGCGGTCCACCGACACCCGCAGTTGGGGCTTGCGTTCGCGGTAGTTGGTGTCGACCCCGGTGAGGCCCGCATTCGCGCGCGCGGCCTCGAGCACCACGTCGCTCCACTGCGCGAGCGTCTCGTAGTCGGGCCCGCCGATCACGACCTGCACCGGCCGGCCGCCGCGCGAACCGATGCCCTGCGGCGTGAACACGTCCCCGCGCACGCCCGGCAGTTCGGACAACTGCGCCGAGAGCGAGGCGGCGATTTCCATGGCGCTGCGCGCGCGGTCGCCCCAGTCCTCGAGGATGATGAAGCCGTTGGCCTCGTTGACTTCGCTGGCGCCGCCGAACCCGGAGCCGATGCGCAGCGAGAAGCGGCGGATGTCGCCATGCCGCGCCTTCTCGCGGAACAGGATCTGTTCGGCCGCCGCCATCTGCCGCTCGGTGTACTCGAGGCTCGAGCCCTCCGGGGCGGTGAGCTGGATGCGCATCGCGCCGCGGTCCTCTGTCGGCGCGAACTCGCGCGGCAGCGTCATGATCGCGCCTGCCGCGACCGCGACCAGCGCGAGCGTCCCGCCGACCGCGACCCACGGCCGCCGGATCAGGCTGCGGAGCCTCTGCTCGTAGGCGCGGGCGAGCGCGTGGAAGAAGGCGTCCAGGCGCTGCGCGATCCTGCTCCTCCCTTCGTGCTCGCGGAGCATGCGCGAGGCCATCGCCGGCGTCAGCGTGAGCGAGATGAGACAGGAGAATCCGACCGCAGCCGCGAGCGTGAAGCCGAATTCGCGGAACAGCCGACCGATGGCGCCCGGCAGGAACGAGATCGGCACGAATACCGAGATCAGCACCAGCGTGGTCGCGATCACCGCGAAACCGATCTCGCGGCTGCCGTCGAGCGCGGCGAGCAGCGGCTTCTGGCCGGCCTCGATCCGGCGGAAGATGTTCTCGAGCACCACGATTGCGTCGTCCACCACCAGGCCGATCGCAAGCACCATGCCGAGCAGCGTCAGCACGTTGACCGAGTAGCCCATGGCGTCCATGAACAGGAAAGTCGCGATGATCGACACCGGAATCGTGACCGCGGGGATCAGCGTCGCGCGGATGTTGCCGAGGAACAGGTAGATCACGACCAGCACCAGCGTGAGCGAGATCGCGAGCGCGATCTCGACCTCGAGCAGGGACGCGTCGATGAACACGGCGCGGTCGAAATTGACCGCAAGGACCATGCCCTCGGGCAGCCCGCTCTGGACGCGCGTCACGGTCTCACGCACCTGGCGCGCGACTTCGACCGTGTTCGCCTTGGAGACCTGCTCGATCCCGAGGCTGATCGCGGGCAGGCCCATGGTGCGCGCGACGGTACGGTCGTTCTCCGCGCCGAGTTCGACCCGCGCCACGTCGCCGAGGCGCACGACGTAGCCGTCCGGGCCGCGCCCGAGCGCGAGCCGGCGGAAATCCTCGACCTGCGCGAAGCCGGTGTCGGTGCGAAGCGCAAATTCGCGCTCGCTGGACTCGAGCCGGCCCGCCGGCAGCTCGACATTCTCGCGCCGGAGTGCGCCCTCGATGTCGGCGACCGTGAGCGCGCGCGCCGCGAGTGCCTGCCGGTCGATCCAGATGCGCACGGCCTGGCGCCGCTCGCCGCCGATCTGGATGCGCGACACGCCCGGGATCGCGGACAGCTGGTCGATCAGCACGCGGTCCGCGTAGTCGGTGAGTTCGAGCACCGTCATGCGGTCGCTCGACAGGTTGAGGAAGATGACCGCCTCGGGACCCGACTCCGCCTTCGTGATCTCGGGCGGGCTCGCCTCCTCCGGGAGGTCGTCGAGCACGCGCCCGACGCGGTCCCGCACGTCGTTGGCGGCGGCATCCACGTCGCGGTCGGTCGCGAATTCGATGTTGATCCCCGAACGGCCGTCCCTCGAACTGGAACGCAGTGCCTCAATTCCCTCGAGTCCGGCGATGCGGTCCTCGATCACCTGCGTGATCTTGTTCTCGACGATGGCGGCGCCGGCGCCGCGATAGTCGGTCGTGACCGAAACGAACACCGGGTCGATTTCCGGGTATTCGCGCACGGCGATGCGCGTGAGCGAAATGAGGCCGAGGATCACCAGCATCAGGCTGATGACCGTCGCGAACACGGGCCGGCGGATCGAGAAATCCGAGATCGTCATGACGACGCGCCCGGTGCGGCGGCGGGCGGCGTGGAAAGTTCGTGCGCCAGGCTGCCGTCGCGGACCTTCTGCGTGCCCTCGACCACCACGCGCTCGCCGGCCGCGACGCCCTCAGTCAGCTCGACTTCTCCCGGCGTGCGCCGCCCGATCGTGACCTCGCGACGCGCGATGGATCCCCCGGCCAGCACGAACACGTAAGTCTTGCCGCGCTCCGGCACCAGCGCCTGCTCCGGCACTACGAGTCCGGGCAGCGGGTCGCGGGAGACGCGCACGGTCAGGAACATGCCGGGGCGCAGGCGTCCCTGCAGGTTCGGCAGCCTTGCGCGCACGCGGATCGAGCGCGTGACCGGGTCGACCCGCGAATCCACGGATTCGACTTCGCCCGCGAAAGTCTCGTCCGGGAAGGCGACGCTCCTGGCCGCGACCGCGAGGCCCGGATTCAGCGCCGCGAGGAACACCTCGGGCACGTCGAAGTCCACCTTCATCGTGCTGGTGTCGTCGAGAGTCGTGATCACGGTCCCGGGGCTCACGAGCGCCCCGACGCTGACGCGACGCAAGCCGACGCGGCCATCGAAAGTTGCGCGGATCTGCGTGTCCGAGAGGCGGGCCTGGGCCGCCGCCACGCGCGCCTCGTTGGCGAGCAGGGTCGCTTCGATGGTCTCCAGTTGCGCCTGCGACAGCGCCTGCCGGGTGAAGAGGTCCTTGCTGCGCGCAAAGGCGCTCTGGCTCTCGGCCAGGGCGGCTTGCGCCACCGCCAGGTCGGCGCGCGCCTGCGCCCCGTCGAATTCGACCAGGAGCTGCCCGCGGCGCACGAGCTGGCCTTCCTCGAAGCGCACCGCGACGACGGTGTTGGCCGACTTGGAGGTGACTTCGATCGCCTCGTTGGCGCGGGCCGTGCCGAGCGCCTCGACCTCGACCGCTACCGGCTTCGCCGCCACCGCCGCGGTCACGACCGCCACCGATTCCGGCCCGGCGCCCGCGCGCGGACCCGCCCCGGCATCGGTGGCGCCGCCGCAGCCCTGCAACAGCCAGGCCGCCGCCAGCGCGGTCAGGGGGCGCGCCATCGGCAGCCGCCTGGGCTTGTCGTCCATGCTTCTTCCTTCCGTCTCCGTCCGATGCTACCCGATACCCGCGGCCGAGGCTGCGGAGCGTGGCCTCAGCCATTGGGCGATCGTGCGCGGCAACAGTTCCTGCGCCCGGCGGCTGACGTAGATCCCGATGTGGCCCCCGTCGAACTCGAACTCGGAGTAATCGCGGCTGGCGGTCAGGCCCGCGAGCGCGCGCGAGGCCGCGGGCGGCACCAGATGGTCGCGGCTGGCGTAGACGTTCAGGAGCGGGCAGCGGATGCGCCGGAGGTCGATCCCGCTGCCGCCGATTTCGAGCCCGCCCCGCACCAGGCGATTCTCCTGGAAGAACGAGCGCACGAATTCCGCAAAAGCGCGCCCGGCCTGGTCCGGGCTGTCGTGGATCCACCGCTCCATGCGCAGGAAGTTCGCCAGCGCCTCGCGATCGCCCGCGATGTCGGCGAGCGCCGCGTACTTGTGTACGCTGAGGCGGAAAGGCATCAGCGACAGGAAGGCCGCATTCAGGAGCGCTCCCGGCACGTTGCCGAGCACCTCCGCCATGCGGGCCACGTCCACGTGCCGGATCCACTTCGAGAGCAGGTTGTCGGGCGTCTGGAAATCGACTGGCGTCACCATCGTGACCATGTTCCGGATGCGTTCCGGATGCAGTGCCGCATGGCACAACGACAGCGTTCCGCCCTGGCAGACGCCCAGCAGGTTGACCGCGCCGCCGCCGCTATCGCGCCGGACGCGCTCGATGCAGACACCGAGCTGAGTGTCGGCGTAATCCGAAAGCGGCCGATTGCGGTCGCTGGCATCGGCATAGCCCCAGTCCACCAGCCAGACGTCCTGCCCCTCTGCGAGGAGCCCGCGGATCAGCGAGCGGTCGGGCTGAAGGTCCATCATCGTCGGTCGATTCACGAGCGCGTAGCAGATGAGGAGCGGCACGCCGCCCGTGGACGGCGCGATCGCGCGATAGCGCCAGAGCACCGATTTGCCGAGCCGCAGGATTTCATCGCGTGGCGTGCAGCCGTCGGTGTACAGCTCGACGCCGGCAAGCCCGGCCGCGGCGAGCGCCATGCGCTGGCCGAATTCCGCGACCTCCTGCGCGGCGCGCGCGGGGTCGATTGCGAGGCGCGTCATGGCGGACTGCCGCCCGCGCCGGGCGCCGTCAGCCGGCGCTGTTCGCAGGTGAACTCGACGAGCGCGGCGAGCCACTCGGCTTGCGCCGCAGCATAAGAGTCCTGGTGCACTGCGGAAGCCCAGGCCGCCTCACCGCACTCGACCCAGAGTTCATGCAGCGCGCGCAGGCTTGCGACCGGTTCTGCGTCTCGGTCCTCGCGTGAGAGTTCCAGTACCAGCCGTCGCGAGGCGTCATTCGCAATCGCGCCGGCCTCTGTGGCGAGTGCCTGCATCGCCCGCTGGCAGCGCATCGCGGCCGCGGCCATGGCGGGCGCGGCGGCCATGCCCGCAGGATCGAACGGCGCCGCTGGCATGAGCAACCGGCGGTAACTGTCCGCAAAGGCGGCCTGCATGGCGGCCGCCGCAGGAACGGCCGCGGCGCCCGGCGCGGAGCCGAAGAACTTCCAGCTGTCGCGCGCGATGCCCGCATATTCCTGCCCGATCTCGATCAGGCGCCGGCCGACTTCTGCGCCGGCAGAAGGGGACCCCGGACCCCAGGCGGACTTCCAGGCCGTAAACCAGGCTTGAATCGGGTCGGACTCGCTCACGCGGGCCTCATCCGCTCGGGCCGATGTGCGTCGCAAAAATACCGGGTCGCCAGCGAGGCTAGTGCGAGCGGGACAGAGCTCATATAACTTGCTGTTTATAAAGCATTAATATGATCATCAGGGCGGCACATCAGAATGATCCGGCAGTCATGTTGCACTGCACTACAACCTGAAGTAAGATACCGCCCGTCGCCGGGAACTCCATGTCTTTCGAAGGATGCCAGAAATGACCAGCCAGACTTTCGATTTCAACGCTTTCGTCGATGCCAGCCGCAAGGCGTTCGCGCCTGCCGTGAAGTTGAACGAGCTGTCGCTCGTCGGCTTCGAGCGCGTCGCGCGCCAGCAGCTCGCGTTCGCGGGCGAAGTGCTCGAGTACTCGCTGCAGCAGCTGCAGCTCGCGAGCACCGTGAAGGACCTCAACGAGCTGGCCTCGCGTCAGATCGAACTGTCGACCCAGTTCGCCGAGAAGGCGACGCAGCGTTCGCAGGACCTGATCAAGCTCGGCTCCGAGCAGCAGGCCCAGCTGACGAAGTGGTTCGACCAGACCGTTTCCGAGACCACGAAGGCCGCGAAGAAGGCCGCCTGAACGGTCTCTGACCCTCCCCCCTCGGGACGGCGTACCTCAGGGTCGCCGTCCTTTTTTTCGTCCGCTCTCCGTCGAAATTCCTTCTACCGCAGTGCGTTAACGCACTGCGGCACGTTCCGCTACACTCCGCCCATGACCAGGGAACGGCTGATCAAGAAGTACGCCAACCGGCGGCTCTACGATGCCTCGATCAGCAAGCACGTCACACTCGAGGACATCCGCGACCTCATCGTGCGCGGCGAGAAGATCAAGGTCGTCGAGGACAAGACCGGCGAAGACATCACCCGGCTGATCCTGCTGCAGGTCATCGCCGAACAGGAACAGTTCGGCAAGCCGATCCTGACCACGCAGTTGCTCGAATCCATCATCCGCTATTACGGCGGACCGATGCAGGAATTCATGGCGCGCTACCTCGAGCAGAGCGTGGCCGCCTTCATGCGCCAGCAGGAAACCGTGCAGCAGCAGATCTCGCAGGTGCTGAACAGCGCGCCGCCGCCGATGAACGCCATGGCGGAGATGACGCGCCAGAACATGGAAATGTGGAACCGCATGCAGGAAGGCATGCTCGCGATGCTGGTGCCAGCCCGCAAGCCGTCTCCGCCCGCCGGGCCGGACGAACCCGGCGAATCCGGCGGCACGCCCTCCTAGGGGACGCACCCCTATTTCGTCAGCGGCCGATCAATGCGTTGCAACGCAAACGGATGCTTTTGGTCATCCATGCCAAACGGGACGCAAACCTCTTGCGTCCCCTGTTGCGTCCCTGTTGCGTCCCTTTTCAGGCGCTGACTCGGACGGTAGCCGCGTGTTCCCAGGCGAGCATGGCCCGTTTGCGCTCGACGCCCCAGTGATAGCCGCCCAGTTCGCCGTCGCGCCGCAGCACGCGATGGCAGGGGATCAGCCACGCGACCGGGTTCGCGCCCACCGCCTGACCGACCGCACGGCTCGCGCCGCGCTTGCCGATCGCCTCGGCGATCTCGGAATAAGTGGTCGG
>JBQTKI010000038.1:0-37426 GCA_052386275.1 Gammaproteobacteria bacterium | reverse complement strand
GGCCCCCCGTTTGGGGTGGGGCCCGGGGGACTACCCGGTACCAATTAGCTCTGTGTCCTGGACTGTGGGGGGGGGGGCGGGGCGGCCCGCCGCCCCTTTTTCCGCGTGGCGCAGCGCGGGCTGCCGGGACCGAGGATGAGACGCACACCGCTATACGACCTCCATGTCGCCGTCGGCGCCCGCACGGTGGACTTCGGCGGCTGGAACATGCCGGTCGACTTCGGCTCCCAGATCGAGGAACACCATGCCGTACGCAGGGACGCCGGCATGTTCGACGTATCCCACATGTGCACGGTGGACCTGCGCGGCGCGGGCGCGCGCGCGCTGCTCCTGCGGGTGCTGGCGAACGACGTCTCGCGCCTGACCGCGCCCGGGAAAGCGTTGTACAGCTGCATGTTGAATCCCGACGGCGGCGTCATCGACGACCTGATCGCCTACTATCTCGACGAGAAGTGGTTCCGGGTCGTGGTCAATGCAGGCACCGCCGACAAGGATCTCGCCTGGATCAAGGAGCACGCGAGGCAGATCGGCGTCGCGGTGGTCGCGCGCCGCGACCTCGCCATGATCGCCGTGCAGGGCCCGAAAGCGTGCGCCAAGGCAGGCGCCGTGTTGCCCGAGCCCTGCCGCGCGCCGGCCGCGGCGCTCGGTCCTTTCTTCGGCGCTCCCTGCGACGAGTGGTTCGTGGCGCGCACCGGCTACACCGGCGAGGACGGCTACGAGATCGTGATGCCGGCGGAGGAAGCGCCCGCGTTCTGGCAGTCGCTGCGGCAGGCGGGCGTCCGGCCCTGCGGGCTCGGCGCGCGCGACACGCTCCGGCTCGAGGCTGGCATGAATCTCTACGGCAAGGACATGGACGAGTCGGTCTCGCCGCTCGAGTCCGGCCTCGCCTGGACGGTCGTGCTCGAGGGCCATCGCGACTTTGTCGGCAAGGAAGCGCTCCTCGCGCAGCAGAAAACCGGTGTCGGGCGCAAGCTCGTGGGCCTCGTGCTGCTGGAGAGGGGCGTGCTGCGCTCGCACCAGAAGGTGTACGCGGGAGCGTCCGGCGAAGGCGAGGTCACGAGCGGCACGTTTTCGCCGACCCTCGAGCGCGCGATCGGTTTCGCGCGCGTCCCGGCCGCGGCCGCGGGCGAGGTTGAAGTGGACGTTCGCGGCAAGCGCCTGCCCGCACGCATCGTCAAGCCACCGTTCGCGAGGAACGGCCGGATCCTGGTCCAGGTTTGAACCGGAGGATTGCATGAGCGAGATTCCCGCTGACCTGCGCTACACGAAGAGCCACGAATGGGTGCGCACGCTGCCCGACGGCAGCGTCGAGGTTGGCATCACCGACCATGCGCAGCATTCCCTCGGCGACCTCGTGTTCGTGGACGTGCCGCAGGCCGGCCGTCAGCTCGCGGCGGGCGATGCCTGCGCCGTGGTCGAGTCGGTCAAGGCCGCGTCCGACGTCTACAGCCCGCTGGGCGGGGAGGTGATCGCTGGCAACGAACTGCTCGCGACGCAGCCCGAGCTGATCAACCAGGATCCTTACGGACGGGGCTGGATCATGCGCCTGAAGCCTGCCGCGGGTGGCGCCGCGCCGGGCCTCATGAATGCCGCGGGCTACGCGGCCGAAGTTGCCGCCGCCGGCTGACATGCCCTACATCCCGCACACCGAGGCCGACGTGCGCGCGATGCTTGAGCGCATCGGCGTCGCGGCCATCGAGGACCTGTTCGACGAAATCCCGCAGGAACTCAAGGTGGACGCGCTGCCGGGCGTGCCCGCGGCGCTCACCGAGATGGAAGCGAGCCGCCTCGCCGCGGAGCGCGCATCCGCCGACGGACGGCGCCTCAACTTCATCGGCGCCGGCGCCTACGAGCACCACATCCCGGCGCCGGTCTGGCAGCTGGTCACGCGCGGCGAGATCTACAGCGCCTACACGCCCTACCAGGCCGAGGCGAGCCAGGGAACCTTGCAGATCATGTACGAATACCAGTCCATGATCGCGGCGCTGACCGGCATGGATGTCTCGAACGCCTCGCTCTACGACGGCGCTTCCGCTCTCGCCGAAGCCTGCCTGATGGCGGTGCGCGCGCACCGCCGCTCGCAGTCGGCGCGCATCCTGATGCCCGCGACCGTGAACCCGACCTGGCGCAGGGTCGTGCGCGTGATCACCGAGGGGCAGGGCGTCGCCGTCGAGGAAATTGCGTACTGCACGGAGCGCGGCACGATCATTCCCGAGGCACTCGGGCGCTTCGCCGGCCAGGACATCACCGCGCTTGTGATCCCGCAGCCGAATTTCTATGGCCAGCTCGAGGATGCCGACGCGCTCACGCGCTGGGCGCGCGCGAATGGCGCGCTCGTGATCGGCGCGGTGAATCCGGTGGCGCTCGCGCTCGTCGCCCCGCCCGGCGAATGGGGCGACGGCGGCGCCGACATCGCCGTGGGCGACGCGCAGCCCTTCGGCGTGCCACTGTCTTCCGGCGGGCCCTATGTCGGGTTCATGGCGAGCCGCATGGAGCACGTGCGCCAGATGCCCGGGCGCATCGCCGGGCGCACCGTGGATGCGGACGGGAGGCAAGGCTTCACGCTGACGCTGCAGGCACGCGAGCAGCACATCCGCCGCGGCAAGGCGACTTCCAACATTTGCACCAACCAGGGCCTGCTGATGACCGCGGCAACCATCCACCTGGCGCTGCTGGGTCCCGCAGGCCTTGAGCGCGTGGCCGCCGCCTGCGCGGCGCGCACGCGCGAGCTGGTCGAAGCGCTCACCGCAATCCCGGGCGTGCGCGCGGCGTTCCCGGGGCCGCGATTCCACGAAGCGGTGCTGCTGCTTGACCGGCCGGTCGGCCCGCTCCTCGAGGCGCTCGCCGCCGATGGCATCATCGGCGGGTACGACCTGGCGCGCGACTACCCGGAGCTCGGGCACGCGCTCCTGGTCTGCGCGACCGAGACGCGCACCGCCGCCGACATCGAGCGCTACGCGCGCTCGCTGCACCGGCTGCTCGCGCGCGCCGCGGCGGCATGAGGGATCCGGCGTGAAGAAGGCAGAACCGCTGATCTTCGAGTTGTCGCGGCCCGGACGCGGCGCGACCGCGCAGCACCCGCCTGCCGTGCACGCCGATCTGCCGGCGCCGCTGCGCCGCCAGAGCCGCCTGGCGCTGCCCGAGGTATCGGAGCTACAGGCCGTGCGGCACTACACGCGGCTGTCGCAGAAGAACTTCGGCATCGACACCCAGTTCTACCCGCTCGGCTCCTGCACGATGAAGTACAACCCGCGTGCCTGCAATTCGATCGCGATGCTGCCCGAGTTCCTCGGCCGCCATCCGCTCGCGCCCGCCGCGACCGGACAGGGCTTCATGGCCTGCCTGTTCGAGCTGCAGCAAATGCTCTGCGAACTGACCGGCATGGCCGGCGTGTCGCTCTCGCCGATGGCCGGCGCGCAGGGCGAGTTCGCGGGCGTCGCGATGATCCGCGCCTACCACCGCGCGCGCGGCGATGCGGCGCGCAACGAGATCATCGTGCCCGACGCGGCCCACGGCACCAATCCCGCGACCGCCACGATGTGCGGCATGAGGGTGCGCGAAATCCCGTCGAAGTCCGACGGCGACGTGGACGTCGCCGCGCTCGAGGCGGCACTGTCGCCCGCGACCGCCGGCATCATGCTCACGAACCCGAGCACGCTCGGTGTGTTCGAGCGGCGCATCGTCGAGATCGCGAAGCAAGTGCATGCGGCCGGCGGCCTGCTTTACTACGACGGTGCGAACCTCAACGCAATCCTCGGCAAGGTGCGCCCCGGCGACATGGGCTTCGACGTCATCCACATGAACCTGCACAAGACCTTCTCGACGCCGCACGGCGGCGGTGGCCCGGGCTCCGGTGCCGTCGGCGTCGGCCCGCGGCTCCAGCCTTACCTGCCGGTGCCGGTCGTGGGCCTGGACGGCGAGCGCTATCGCTGGCTCGACGAGCGCGACCTGCCGCAGTCCATCGGCCGGCTGTCCGGGTTCATGGGCAACTCCGGGGTGCTGCTGCGCGCCTGGGCCTACATGCGCATCCTGGGCGCAGCGGGCATGCGCCGCGTCGCCGAATATTCGACGTTGAATGCCAACTACCTGCTGGCGCGACTGGTCGAGGCCGGATTCGACGCCGCCTACCCGGGCCGGCGCGCGAGCCACGAGTTCATCGTCACGCTTAAGCGGCAGGCGCGCGAGACCGGCGCAAACGCGATGGACTTCGCCAAGCGCCTGCTCGACCATGGCTACCACGCGCCGACCACTTACTTCCCGCTGCTGGTGCCCGAGTGCCTGCTGATCGAGCCCACCGAGACCGAGACCAAGGAAGA
The DNA here is from genome assembly GCA_052386275.1 of Gammaproteobacteria bacterium. GTDB lineage: Bacteria > Pseudomonadota > Gammaproteobacteria > Steroidobacterales > Steroidobacteraceae > SCUD01. Next base: position 33,110 of record JBQTKI010000038.1, on the reverse strand, counting down.
GCTCGACGGCTTCGTCGAGGCGCTGGCCGCGATCCTGCGCGAGGCCGAATCCGACGCCGCGACGCTCAAGTCCGCGCCGCACACGATGCCGGTGCGCCGGCTCGACGACGTGCGCGCCGCGCGCCAGCTCGACGTCGCCTGGAAGCCTGCGGCGGCATGAGCGAGCGGCCCGACAAGAAGTCCGGGCCCGTGCGACTCGCCCGCGCCTTCGGCAGCACCTGGCGCGGCTTCGCCGCCGCCTGGCGCGAGGAGGAGGCGTTTCGCCAGGAATGCGCGCTGGCGGCGGTCCTCGTTCCGCTCGGCCTGTGGCTGGGCGAGGACGGCGTCGAACGGGCGCTGCTGGTCGGACCGATACTGCTGGTGCTCGCGATCGAGCTCATGAACAGCGCGATTGAGGCGACCGTGGACCGCATCGGCGTCGAGCGCCACCCACTCTCCGGCATCGCGAAGGAGCTGGGTTCCGCCGCCGTGTTCACAGGCTTCGTGCTGCTCGCCGCCAACTGGATACTGGTGCTCGCATGGCGGCACTGATCTGCGGCTCGCTCGCCTACGACACGGTGATGGTCTACCCGGGCCGTTTCCGCGACCATATCCTGCCCGACCAGATCCACCTGCTGAATGTGTCGTTCATGGTGCCGACGCTCAGGCGGTATTTCGGCGGTTGTGCCGGCAACATCGCCTACAACCTGCGCCTGCTCGTGACGCCGGGCCATGCCATGGGCGCGGTGGGCCACGACTTCGGACCGTACCGCAGCTGGATGAACGAGAACGGCATGTCGCTCGCCTACGTGCGCGAGATCGAGGGCGAGTACACTGCGCAGGCTTACATCACGACCGACCTCGACGCGAACCAGCTGACCGCCTTCCATCCGGGCGCGATGAACCATTCCTGGCGGCTCCCGGTGCCCACGGACGGCGGCATCACGATCGGCGTGCTGGCGCCCGATGGCCGCGACGGCATGCTGACGCATGCCGAGCAGTTCGCCGCGGCCGGCATCCCGTTCGTGTTCGACCCGGGCCAGGCGATGACGCTGTTCAATGGCGACGAACTCGTCGCGTTCGTGAAGCGCGCCGCCTGGGTCACGGTCAACGATTACGAGGGGCAACTGCTGCAGGAGCGCACCGGCCTCTCGACTGCGGAAATCGCGAAGCGCGTCAAGGCCTACATCGTCACGCAGGGCGCGCAGGGTTCGGTGGTCCACGCCGGCGGCCGGCGCATTGAGATCCCGGCGGTGCGTGTGGGCCAGGTCGTGGACCCGACCGGCTGCGGCGATGCCTACCGCGCCGGCCTGCTGTACGGCCTCGCGCGCAACATCGACTGGGAGACGACCGGGCGCGTCGCGTCCCTGATGGGCGCGATCAAGATCGCGGTCGTCGGCACCCAGCACCACCGCTTCACGATGGACGAGTTCAAGGAGCGCTTCCATGACGCCTTCCACTACCGGCTGGGCTGAGGCCCTGGGCCGGCGGCTGGCGGCGGCGGCGCTCATCGCGCTCCTGCCCGCGTGGACCGCCGCGCAGGAGCACGAGGAGAGCTCGCGCTGGACCCGCACGCTCGAGCGCATCTCGACCGGCGTGGTCGCGATCCAGATCGACGCGACCCGCGCCTTCGACACCGACTGGAATACCTCCTCGCAGGCAACCGGCTTCGTAGTGGACGCGAAGCGCGGCCTGATCCTGACCAACCGCCACGTGGTGACGCCGGGGCCGGTGACGGCGATGGCGACCTTCCTCAACCGCGAGGAAGTCGAGCTGTCGCCGGTCTACCGGGACCCGGTGCACGACTTCGGCCTCTACCGTTATGACCCGTCGAAGCTGCGCTTCATCCAGCCGACGGAGCTGCCGCTGTACCCGCAGGGCGCTCAGGTCGGCGTCGAGATCCGCGTGGTCGGCAACGACGCCGGTGAGCAGCTCTCGATCCTCGCCGGCACGCTGGCGCGCCTCGACCGGCAGGCGCCGGAGTACGGCAGCGGCAAGTACAACGACTTCAATACGTTCTACTTCCAGGCCGCCTCCAGCACCTCGGGCGGCTCCTCGGGATCGCCGGTCGTGGACATCCAGGGCCGGGTGCTGGCGCTGAACGCGGGCGGCTCGACCGGCGCCGCGTCGAGCTTCTATCTGCCGCTGTCGCGGGTGGTGCGCGCGCTCGACCTGATCCGCGCCGGCAAGCCGGTGAGCCGCGGCACGCTGCAGACGGTGTTCCATTACACGCCCTACGACGAGCTGCGCCGCCTCGGCCTGCCGGCCGCGACCGAGGCCGAAGCGCGGCGCGCCGCACCCGCTCGCACCGGCATGCTGGTGGTGACCGAAGTGCAGCCGGGCGCCGCGGCTCATGGACCGCTCGCGGTCGGCGACATCCTGGTCACGGTGGACGGGCGCCCGGTGTCGGACTTCGACGTGCTGGGTGCGATTCTCGACGAGCGCGTGGGCGGCAGCGTGACGCTTGCGGTCGTGCGCGGCGGCGAGTCCCTGACGCTGTCGCTGCCGGTGCAGGACCTGCACGAGATCACGCCCGACGAATACGTCGAGATCGGCGACGGCGTGATCCAGACACTGTCCTGGCAGATGGCGCGCCACATGAACCTGCCGGTCGCCGGCGTCTACGTCGCGAATCCCGGCTACATGTTCGGCTCGGCCGGCATCCTGCGCGGCACGGTGCTGACCGAGCTCGCGGGCCGGCCGCTCGCGTCGCTGGCCGACGCCAGGGCCGTGCTCGAGACGCTCGGGCACGGCGAGCGCGTGACGGTGCGCTTTGTGACGCTCGAGGAGACGCGCGCGCCGCAGCTCACCACGCTGCGCGTGGACCGCGCCTGGTTCCCGGCGCGCCATTGCGTGCGCGACGATGCGACCGGGCTGTGGCCCTGCACCGCGATCGCCGCGGGGCCCGATGCACCGCCGCCGGGCCCGCGCACCACGCAGTTTGCGCGCACCGGCGACCGCATCGTGGACGCGCTCGCGCCCTCGCTGGTGCTGGTCGAGTTCAGCATGCCGTACTCGGTCTCGGGAGTGACCGAGCGCAACTATCACGGCACCGGCGTCGTGCTCGATGCGCAGCACGGCGTGGTCGCGGTCGACCGCAATACGGTGCCGGTCGCGATCGGCGACGTGCGCCTGACATTCGCCGGCACCATCGAGGTGGACGGCAGCGTCCTGTACGTGCACCCGCTGCACAACCTGGCCCTGATCCGCTACGACCCGCGCCAGCTCGGCGCAACGCCGGTGCGCGCCGTGCGCTTTGCGGGCCGCGAGCCCTCGACCGGCGAGCGCGTGCACGTGGTGGGCCTCTCGCGCGACAACCGCGTGGTGTCGCAGCAGGCCACGGTCGCCTCGCTCGGGGCCGTCGCATTCCCGCTCTCGCGCACGCTGCAGTTCCGCGACGCCAACCTCGAGATCGTGACGCTGGTGAACGGGCCGCAGGACTACGACGGCCTGATCGTGGACCGCCGCGGCGAGGTGCTCGCGCAGTGGGCGAGCTTCGCCTATGAGAACGGCCGCGAGCTCGAGCAGCAGAACATGGGCATCCCGGCGGGCGTCGTGCAGGAGATGCTCGAGTACGCGCGCGATGGCCGGCCGCTGTACTCGGCGGAGGCCGAGTACGGACTCTTGTCGCTGGTCGAGGCGCGCCGGCTCGGCCTCGACGAGCGCTGGATCGAGCGCCTGAGCGCGCACAACCCGGAGCGCCGGCAGGTGCTTTCGATCGAGCGCCTCGTCGCCGGCACCCCGGCAGCGCGCCTGCTGGCGCGGGGCGACCTGCTGCTCGCGGTGGACGGCAAGGTCGTCAACAGCTTCGCCGAGGCGAGCGCGGCGGTCGGCGCGCCCGAGGTGGTGCTGACGCTGTGGCGATCGGGGCAGGAACTCACGGTCATGCTGCCGACCGTCGCGCTGTCCGGCCGCGACATCGACCGCGTCCTGGTCTGGGCCGGCGCGACGCTGCAGGCACCGCACCGCGCGATGGCGGCGCAGCGCGGCATCGAGCCCGCGGGCGTCTTCGTCGCGTTCTTCATGTACGGCTCGCCGGCCTCGCGCTACAAGCTGTGGGCGGGCCGGCGCATCACCGACGTGGACGGCGTGCCGGTCCCGGACCTCGACGCCTTCATCCTCGCGGTCGCCGGGCGGCCGGACCGCTCCTCGCTGCGACTGCGCACCGTCAACTGGAACGAGTCGGTCGAGGTCATCACGCTCAAGCTCGACCGCCACTACTGGCCGGCCTACGAGCTCACGCGCACCGAAGCGGGTTGGCGTCGCACGCCGCTCGAGTGATGTTGCCGGATCCCGGGCGGATCGAGCAAGCCGCCGCGCTGCTGCGGGCGGGCCAACTCGTCGCGTTTCCCACCGAAACCGTCTACGGCCTGGGGGCGGACGCCACGAACCCGGCCGCGGTCGCGAAGATCTTCGCGGCCAAGGGACGGCCCGCGAGCCATCCGCTGATCGTGCACGTGAGCGGCCTCGCGGCGGCGCGCGAATGGGCGGGCGCGCTGCCGGATGCGGCCCTGCGCCTCGCCGAGGCCTTCTGGCCGGGGCCGCTGACGCTCGTGCTGCCGAAGGCCGCGCGGGTGCCGCCGGAAGTCACCGGCGGGCAGGACAGCGTCGCTCTGCGCGCGCCGGCGCATCCGGTCGCGCGCGCACTGCTCGCGGCGTTCGGCGGCGGCATCGCCGCGCCGTCGGCGAACCGCTACGGTCGCATCAGCCCGACGCGCGCGGCCGACGTGCGCGAGGAGCTCGGCGACCGCGTGGCGCTCGTGCTCGACGGCGGCGACTGCGAGGTCGGGCTCGAATCCACGATCGTCGCCTGCCTCGGCGGTGGCGTGACGCTCCTGCGTCCGGGCGCGGTGTTGCGCTCCCAGCTCGAGGATGTGGCCGGCAAGGTGTCCGAGCCGGATGCGACGGCGCCGCGCGCACCGGGTCGGCTGCGCTCGCACTATGCGCCGCGTACGCCGCTCGCGGTGATGGCCGCGCCCGCGCTGCGTTCGGAACTGTCGCGTGCGCTGGCGGCGGGACAGAAGATCGCGGTAATGGCGCGAAGCAGCGCCGACGCGGGCTCGCCGCGCCTGACCTGGCGGCGCATGCCGGAGCCGCCGGCGGCCTACGCGCGCGCGCTGTATGCCGGGTTGCGCGAACTCGACCGCGCGGGAGCCGCGCGAATCCTGGTCGAAGCAGTGCCCGCTACCGAGCCCTGGACGGCCATCGCGGACCGCCTCGCGCGCGCCTCGGCGGGAGGCGATGCGCCGGCCGCGCCGGAAGGGGTGCCCGAGGCGCCCTGAATCAGCGGACCCTGACGTTTTCCGTCAGCAGCCCGTTGATCTCGTTCAGGCCTTGCGCGTCCAGCGTCCCCGCCGCAAGCTTGAGTCGCAGCACGTTCAGCAGGTAGTCGTAGCGGCTGCGCGCGTAGTTCGTCTCCGCCTCGAACAGGCGTCGCCTCGCGTCCAGCACGTCCACCGAGGTGCGCGTGCCGACCTCGTAGCCGGCCTCGGTCGCCTGCAGGGCCGTGCGGGCTGATTCGACCGCCTGCTTGAGCGATTGCACGCGCGCCATTTCGGCTTCGACGCCGAGGTAGGCGTCCCGCGTGCCGCGCTCGGTCTCGCGCGCCGTGCGCTCGAGCCGCTCGCGCGCTGCGACGTGGCGGAACTGCGCCTGCCGCACGCGCGAAGAGGTCGCGCCGCTCGAGAGGATCGGGACCGTCACCTGCAGCGAGACGGTCGTGCCTTCGAATTGGTTGTTGACGTCGCCGGCCTGCGTCCCGGTGATGGTCGCGCTCTCGTCGGAGTCGTTGCGCGTGACGACCAGGTCCACGCTCGGGAAATGTCCGCCGCGCTCGGAGCTGACATCGTGGCGCGAGATGTCCGCGGCGAGCCGGCTCGAGATCAGGCGCGCGTTCTGGTCCATCGCGAGGCGCACCCAGTCCTCGACGTTCGCCGGATCCGGTCCTGCAAGCGGCATGTCCACGCCCGGCTTTTCGAGCATGTCCCAGGCGTCGCCCGTGAGTTCGCGCAGTTGCTCGCCCGCGGTCGCGAGCGTGCGCTTGGCCTGGATCAGCGCGGCGGTCGCCGAATCGTAGGCCGCTTTTGCCTCCTGCACGTCCGTGACTGCAATCAGGCCGACCTCAAAACGCTTCTCCGACTGCTCGAGCTGGCGCGCGATCGCGTCATGCGCGGCCTGCGCCGCTTCCAGCGTGTCCTGGGCGGCGAGCACGTTGAAGTAGACTTCCGACGCGCGCAGGATCAGGTCCTGCTGCGCGGCGCGGTAATCGGCCTCGGCCTGCGCTCCTTCCGCATCTGCGCGCTTGAGCGCCGCCCAGTTCTGCCAGCGGAACACGCTCTGGCGCAGCGCGAGCTGCCAGGCCGTGGTGTCGCCGTCGGAATCACGGATCTGCGGCGTCACGCCGCCCGGCGACACGAACGCGCCGTCGAACTCGGTTTCCTCATCGTCGTAGCGGCCACTGGCATCGATCTGCGGCAGCAGCGCGGCGAGCGCCTGCGGCCTGGATTCGCGAGCCGCCCGCCGATTGGCCTCGGCCTCTCGAATTACCGGGTCGTTGGCGAGCGCACGCTGGTAAACGGCGCCGAGGTCGGCGGCGCTGGCGGAGGTCGCCATCGCGGCGAGCAGGATGGTATGGACCACGATTCGAGTGTTCATGCGGAGACGTTCCTTCACGCAGAAAGGGCAGGGAGGATAGTTACTGTACTAGTAGTGTATATCACCAATAGACCTACTTCAACACCCAACCGCAATGCGACTTTGGTGGGGACTAAGCAGATTTATTTGGGTGAAAACAGCCGAAAAGTGGTTCTAGAACGCTGAAACAAGCAGAACTAAAACCGGAACCGAGATGGGGCGCTCGCGTGGATCAGCGGGGCGATGCAGGTCTCGAACAGGCTTTCGGTGAGCCATGCGTCTTCGGCAGTTCGGGTCACGAGGCGCGCTTCCATCACCGGGATGCTGCCGACCACGACGAACAGGCGTCCACCCACGGCGAGCGCGCGCTCGAAGCGCGGGTCGTAGGCGGGAAGCGAGCCCGTCAGCGCGATCGCCTGGTAGCCGGGTGCGATGGTGCGGGCGAAGGCATCCGCCGTTTCCACGCGTACGCGCGAGATGCCAGCGGCGGCCAGGGCGCCGCGCGCGCTCTCGGCGAGATCAGCGTAGATTTCGAGGCTTTCGACGTCGCCGCTCAGATGGTCGAGGCAAGCGGCGAAGAATCCGGTGCCGGCGCCGACCTCGAGCACGCGTTCGCCGCGCTCGAGCGCGAGCGCCTGCAGGATGCGGCCCTCGACCGCGGGCGGAAGCATCACCTGGCCGTGGCCGATCGGGATCTCCGTGTCCGCGAACGCGACGCCGCGCCAGCCTTCGGGCACGAAATGCTCGCGCGGCACCGCGGCGAGCGTTTCGAGCACGCGCGGGTCCAGCACCTCCCAGGCGCGGACCTGCTGCTCGATCATCTGCCGTCGGGCAGCTTCGGTGCGGGCGTCCATATCATTATGGTGAATCGCGGCGGGCGTCAGTACAAGCGTGGGATATGCTGCCGGAGGCCGCGCAGCATAGCGAGAACGAGGGTGCCGCGGCATCCGCGCGGAACCGGAGGGGATGGCAGGCCGCATGACGGTCCCGGTGATCGCTGGCATCGCGTTCGCGATCCTTGCCGCCGTGCTCGCCGTCGTGGTCCTGGTACAGCGACGCAGACTGCGGCAGCTCGCGGACGAACCTGAAACCGCGCCCGAGCCGGCAGGCGGCGGTGTCCCTCTGCCCGTCAACGGCACGCGCGCGATGCTTGCCGCCATGCGCGAACCCGCGCTGCTCCACGGCGAGCGCATCGAGGCGGTCAATGACGCTTTTGCGGCGCTCGTCGGCATCCCGGCGGAGCAACTGATCGGCCGCAAGCTCCCGGAGCTGGTCGAGAAGGACTACGCCGAGCTCGCCTCGCTCGCGGTGACGCGCGCGCTCGCAGCCAACGGCGGGCCGTCGCTCACCGAGGTCGAGGTCGCGGATAGCCACGGCCAGGTCACGCGGCTCGAGCTTGCGGGCAGCCTGCTCGAATCCGGCGGCCTCCGGCTCGCGCTGTTCACGGCCGAGGAGATGCTGCCGCGCAGCGCCGAAGCGCCGCGCCAGCCGCCGGCGCGCGCTGAACTTGCGCTCGACGCGCTCGGCGAAGGGCTGGTGACCACCGATGCGCACGGGGTGGTGGATTACCTGAACCGCGCCGCCGAACAGCTGACCGGCATCCGCCGCGAAGACGCGGTCGGCCAGCCGTTCAGCCTGTTGCTCGGATTCGTGGACGAGCACGACCGCCGCGCGCTGCCGGACCCGGTGCAGCAGTGCCTGGCGTCGGGCGCGCGGGTGAACCTCGGGCGCCGGGCGATCCTGATCGCGCGCGCGAGCGGCAACGAGCTCGGCATCGAGGCCGCGGCCTCGCCGATCCGCGGCCGCGACGGCGAGGTCGCAGGCGCAGCGGTCGTGCTGCACGACGTCAGCGAGATGCGCGGCATCACGCAGCAGATGTCCTACCAGGCGAGTCACGACGCACTGACGGGACTCATCAACCGGCGCGAATTCGAGCGCCGCCTCGCCGAGGCGCTCGAGGTCGCGCGCGCCGGGCGGCAGAGCCACGTGGTCTGCTACCTGGACCTCGACCGCTTCAAGGTGGTCAACGACACCAGCGGCCACCTCGCGGGCGACAACATGCTGCGCGAGATCGCCGCGCTGATCCGCGGGGCGGTGCGTGACTCGGACACGGTCGCGCGCCTCGGCGGCGACGAGTTCGGCGTGCTGCTGGTCGGCTGCCCGCTCGACAAGGCGCGCCAGATCGCCGACGATGTCTGGCGCGCGATCAGCGAGTACCGCTTCGTGTGGAAGGACCGCATCTTCAGCGTCGGCGTCAGCATCGGGATCGTGGAAGTGGACCGCGAGAGCCACTCGCTCGAGGAGATCCTGGGCGCGGCGGATTCGGCCTGCTACGTGGCCAAGCGCCAGGGCGACAGCCACGTGCACGTGTATTCCTCGCGCGACGAGGCGGTGGCGCGCAGCCGCGGCGAGATCCACTGGCTGCAGCGGCTGCAGGCCGCGCTGCGCGAAGGCTACTTCGAACTGTACGTGCAGCCGATCGAGCCGACCCGCCCGGGCGCGACCAGCGGCCCGGCGATGGAGGTATTCGTGCGCCTGCACGACGACGGCCAGCCGGTCGCGCCGGCCGAGTTCTTCCCGGCGGCCGAGCGCTACCGGTTGATGTCGCTGATCGACCGCTGGGTGCTCGGCTCCGCGCTCGCGGCGCTCACGGCCGGCGCGATCCGCATTCCCTTCGGCCGCAGCCTGTCGATCAACGTCTCCGGCCAGACGCTCGCGGACCCGACCTTCCTCGAGTTCGTGGTGGAAGAACTGGACCGCACCGGTGTGCTGCCTTCGCAGATCTGCTTCGAGGTGGCCGAGACCTCGGTGATCGGCAACATCGAGCAGGCGCGGCGCTTCATCGACGTGCTGCACGGCATGGGCTGCCGCTTCGCGCTCGACGACTTTGGCACCGACCTCGGCGGCTTCGCCAACCTCAAGCAGCTGCCGATGGACTACCTGAAGATCGGCGGCGATTTCATGCGCGACCTCGGGCGCGACTCGGTCAACCAGGCGATGGTGAGCGCCGTGGTCGGCATGGCGCGCACGCTGAACTTCCGCCTGGTCGCGGAGCAGATCGAGGACCTGGCGGCGCTCGAGGCGGCGCGCGCGATGGGCATCGACTTCGTGCAGGGCCACGCCATCGGCCGGCCGCGGCCGCTGGCGCCGGCGGCCTGAGGCGCGCCGCGCGGCGCTACAATCCCCGGCCATGGACCGGCTTCGACCATGGATGGCGGCCGCCGCGGCACTGGCGCTGACGGTTTGGGCGTGCTCCGCGCCGGCCGCGGAGGCCGTGCAGCTGCGCTCCGGTACGCCGGTGCTGCTCTCGCTCGAGCACCACGTCACCTCCGGCTACACGCCCGTCGGCGCCATGATCCACCTGCGTGTCGCGGAGGACGTGATGGCCGGCGACCGGGTCGTCATCCGCCGCGGTACGCCGGTCCGCGGCAGGATGCGCCAGGCCGCCGGCCACGCGATGATGGGTGCCTCCGGTTCGATGACGATTGGCATCGACTCCGTGCCCGCGGTGGACGGCCAGCAGCTGCGCGTGGTCGCCTCGGAAACGCGGCATGGCCGCGACCGCAGCAGCACGGCGTCGAGCCTCGCGATGTTCGGGGTGCTGCCGGGCCTGGTGACGCGCGGCGAGCACTCCTACCTGCCGCGCGGCTCGGTACTCAGGGCCGAGATCCTCTTCGGCAGGCGGATCGCGACGGCGGCCGCCGCAGAGCCGCCGGCGGCGCCGACGCACGATGACGCGGCTGGGATGACCGTCGCCCGGCACCGGTTCTCGCGCTCGCACACCGAGCCGTACCGACTCGACCTTGGGCGCGACGTGAAGCTCGGAAGCGTCGAGTTCTCCCTGCAGTGGGATCCGGCTGCTTCGTCCGACACCGCGGGCTGGCGCGCCGCGCTGATCGCAGTGGACGGCAAGGCGCTCGCGGAGCCGGTGCATGCGGCCGCGGCCCGTCGCGACGCGTTCGAGTTCGAGGCATGGTCGGTGCTGCAGTACTGTCTCGAGGGCACGACGGTGCTGCGCTTCCGCGTCGTCAGCCCTGCGGGGGAGGCGCTGGAGGCGGACTATCCGGTTGCAGTCGCGCTGGGGCGCCGAAAGTGAGCCGGCGCCGGGAGACGCAGCCGGCCGCCGCGCAGGCCACCGGAACGCAGGGCGGCGGCCGCTAGCGGCCGGCCGTGCTCAGCTGCGGCGGGTCGGCGAAGCGGCGCACGCCGAAAGCTTCGTAGATCTCCGCGGGCGCGTAGCCCACGCCGTCCTTGATCACGTACGCGACGCGGCGGATGTCCGAGATGTTCCGCGTCGGGTCCCCGTCCACCAGGATCAGGTCCGCGCGCAGCCCGGGCGCGATGCGCCCAGTCTCGCCCGCGAGCCCGGCGTAGCGCGCGCCATTCTCCGTTGCGATGCGGATCACCTCGCCGGCCGGAATGCCGGCCTGCACGTAGAGCTCGAGCTCGCGGTGCAGGGCGAAGCCCGCGGTGTTGTCGGTGCCGGCGACCAGCGGCACGCCGGCCGCGTGCAGCCGGCCGACGAACGCGACCATCTTCGCCCAGGACGCCTGGTAGGTCGCGATGTTGTCCTCGTTGACGTCCATCGAGTTCCTGCGCCATTCGCGCTGGGTCGCGTACGGCACGTGGTCCGCGGCGCCGGCCATCGCCGGGTCGATCTCTCCCTGGCGCTGGTCATACATCGCTTCGAAGGTGTTGAGCGTCGCGTCGACGACGGTGCCGCGCGCGGCGAGCAGGGCGACGTAATCGCGCACCGCCGCCGAATCGAGGTCGAGCCCGTGGCTGCGCTCGCCTACCAGCGTGAAGCGCGCGAGCGTCCGCGAATCGGTTTCCGGGTCGGAGACAAAGTTCAGCATGATCTGGTTGATGTGCTGCAACTCGTCGTAGCCTTCGCGTAACACGCGCTCCGAGCGGCTGAAGGCCGGCACGTGGCCGCTCACGCGCAGGCCGCGCGCATGCGCATACGCGGCGACCTCCGGGACCCACTCGGGTTTGAACGAGTTGTAGATCTTGACCTGGCGGAAGCCGTGCTGCGCGTACCAGTCGACCGCGGCCTTGGCATCCTCGATATTGGCGACCACGATTCCGCCGCGCGCGGAGAACGGGCTCTCGCCCTCCAGGAAGCCGGCTGCGACGACGCGCGGCCCGAGCAGTTCGCCGCGTCCGATTCCGCCGATCAGCCGCGCGAGCAGGGCATTGTCGTTGCCCAGGTCGCGCGAGGTCGTGATGCCGCCCGCGACCTGCAGCGCCGCGTTCCAGCCGTCCTCGTGCGTGTGCATGTCAAAGAGCCCGGGCAGCAGCGCTCGGCCGTTGCCCTCGATCACGGTCGCCGCGTCGCGTGACGCCGATCCGGCCGGATAGATGGCGGCGATGTGCCCGCCGTACAGATAGACGTCGGCGGGATCCCCGAGCGCGGCGCGCGCCGTGTCGAAGGGGCGTACGTTGCGGATCAGCACCGGGTCCGGGAGTTCGCGCCGGTTCTGCGCCGCGATCCGGCGCAACGCATCGGTTTCGGCGTCCTGCTGCACCCGCTCGAGCTCGGGCGAATGCCGCTCGAAGCCGCGCGCGATCACGTGCGCGCCGCCGGGCACTATGCGTGCGAAAAGCCGCTGCTCGCCGCCGGCTTCGAGCCACACCCAGGCCGGCTGCAGGCCGAGACCCGTGATCCGGTAGAGCGCGATGGCGCGGGTGCCGCCGTCGCCGGCCAGCGCCAGTTCGCGCGCGCGCTCGACGCGCAGTTCACCGCCCGGCAAGGCCGCAATGGTGCCGCCCGGCGAGCCGAGCGCCGCGCGCGCCAGCAGGGCGCGCGCTTCCGGGCTGCCGCTGACCGGCACGTACACGGCACGGCCGTCGACCTTCGCGCTGCCGCGCTCCGAGATGGATTGCCAGCGCGCGCGGCCGCGCGCGAGCTCGAAGCGTTCGTCGAGCACCGCACCAAAGGTGGACTTGCCGCGCAACTGGTAGCGCCGGATCGTGCCGTCGGCCGCGGGCAGGATCTGCTCCTCGAGGTCCGGTCCGCGCCCGTTGTCGCGGTGCGAATAACTCACGCGCACCATGCCGTCGTCGGCGATCACCGTGGTCTGGGCGCCCGACCTCGTGCCGGAATGCAGCACGGTGTATTCGAGCGTGGTGTCGGCCTGGGCGGCGCAGGTGAGCGCCAGCGCGCCGGTGAAGGCGAATGCTCGCATGTGGCTCCCGTTCAGTCTGCCGGCGATGCCAGGATCGACCGGAGCTGGTCATCGTACCCGGTCAGCTGCCAGCGGATCAGCGAGACCGGGATCATGCCGGCGCCGTTCACATCGTCGAAGTAACGGCGCATCGAAAAGCCCTCGCCGAGCTGGTGCGCGCGCTCGCGCGCCAGGTCCTCGAGCAGGTGCTTGCCGGTCACGTAGCTCGTGCCATAGCCGGGCTGGCGCAGGTAGAGCTGCTGCTCGAATCCGAGCAGGTCGAGGTCGGGGCGCATCCAGCCGCGCGGCGTCCATTCGACCTGGAAGGCCTTGGCCTGCGCCAGGTCAAACTGGTTGTCGTGCGCGTAGAGCGAAGCGAGGCCGCGGGCGGCGCGCTGCGCCAGCATGATCCAGACGATCTCCCGTGCACGCGGCTGCTCATCGTACAGCCCCGCGTGCAGCATGAATTCCTCCATCGCGGTCGCCATGCCCTCGGCGCGGCTGTCCCAGATGTTGTAGAGGAGCGCATGGCTGCGCACCGGGCTCGTGTGCGGCTCGTCGCGCATGCGCGCCAGGTCCCACCAGTGGTAGAAGTGGGTGTAGAGCGTGAGCGGCTCGTAGTGGGTCGCGATCGCGAAGAAATTGCGGGTTTCGAGCGGCACGTAGGCGCCGATCTGCGCGCGCAGCGCCGGGTCCATGTTGTCGCGCATCGGGTAGAGTTCCCGCTCCGTGAGGAACTCGATGAAGCGAGAGACCGCCTTGTTTGCGCGCCGGTCGTATTCTTCGGGCGACTGGATCACCGGCAGCTCGGGCAGGCCGCGGTTGCGCTCCTCCTCGAGCTTGAGCGCGGCGTGACTCCGCGCCAGCTCGCGCTTCAGCAACTCGACTTCCTGCTCCCAGGTCATCGGCACCAGGTGGACGTGCTGCAGGTTCCAGCTGTAGTTGTCGCGGCCGATGCCGGAGGGGCCGGTCTTCTTCGGCGCTTCCGCGTCCAGCCAGTCGGCGAACTCGACGGTCGCCTCGCGCGCGGCCTTGATCGCGCGCGCGAGCGAGGCACCGCCGCCCGCGGTGCGCTTCGCGAGCGCATCCAGCGAGGCCACCTGCTTGCGGACCGTGCCCGCGCCGGTGACCCAGAGATCGCGCGCGTTGCCGGTCAGGTTGCCGCGTGCCTGGACGTACAGCGGGGGGATGACCTCAAGCTCGCGCACCAGCTTCGCCCTGGCCTCGCGCGACAGCGGAAACTCGTAGGTCCAGACTTCGAGCGCGCAGTGGATCGTGGGGCCCTCGTGGGCCGGCGTGTCGCTCTGGTCGTCCCACACCACCTGGTACCAGGCCGGATCGCGCTCCCAGGGCTTCAGCACGCGCGCGTAGAAGTCGAAGCCGTTCATCTCGGCGCGCAGGATCTCGTAGTCCACGCGCTGCTCGATGGGCCAGCGCGAGACGTCGAGCGCCGTGAGCCGCCTGCGGAAGTCCGCGAGCCCGGCATGTCGGCGCGCGAAGGTCGCGGGGCGGTAGTCGGGCGCGCCGTCCACGAGCGGCGGGCGCTCTAATGCCCGCCAGTCCGCGAACAGCGCGAGCAGATCCTGGTAGCCGCCGGTGGCAGCCGCTTCGCCGGATGCCGCGGCACCGGCCGTCAGCAGCACCACCATCCCGGCCAGGGCCAGCCGGCGCGTCGTGTTCGCCATCCGCATGGGCGACCTCTCATTCAGGGCGTCGGAGTGCCAAAGCTGTTGATGAACTGCTTCCAGTCGGATTCCGAGTCGGTATCCGTCGGCGTGCTGCCGCTGAACCTTCGCTGCACCGATTGAGACCCGGTCGGCAAAGTCATCGTACCATCGTCCGTGAACAGCGCATCGATCGGCGGCCGATTTGCGGTTGGCAGGCCGAAGCGCACGCCGTCCAATACCTCGTGTCTGACAACGATGGCGGCGGAGCGGAAGCCTTTGACCTGTACCATGCCCGGCGCTGCATCGAGGCCGTCGAAGAATCCGGCGGCGACCTTGATGCCCTTCGCCGGCATCACGCCGCTGACGAAACGCTCGACGACTGGCGGGCCTGAATAACCGCCCCTTTCCCAGACGACCAGATACTCGCCGCCCAGCAGCGGATCCGTCATCACGCCGAGATCGATCGTCCCGCCGCGACCACCGTGCGCGGCCCAGCTCAGACTCATGCCTCGCAGGCTGAAGGGTTCACCTACGGGGATGTTCATGTACAGCTCGATTTCGTTGTTGCCGACCTCGGTCACTTCGAGGTCCCAATGCTTGGTGCAGGCGGTCATCGATAGAAAGGCAAGAATGAGCAGCGTTCGCGAGAGCATGGCACCCCCGATGCGCGGATTCGCAGTCCGTGGATTGAGCGAGGGGATTCTAGGACCGCCGTTCCGGCCGCGTCCAGCCGGCGACCGGGCATTGAATTTCGTCTCGAATTGGAGTATCTGGGCACTTCCTTGCCAACGAGTTCCGGAGTCGCAGCATGAATCGAAACATCCTGCTGGCGGTCGTCGTCATCGTCGTGGCGGCCGCCGGTTTTTATGCTTACCACCGCTACCAGGAGGGCGCTCTGCCGCCCGATCTGGCGCCGGTCGGCGCCACGCTGCTCGAGGGCCTGGGCGACCATTCGATGCCGGTCACGAGCAGCGATCCCGAGGTGCAGCGCTGGTTCGACCAAGGCCTCGCCCTGACCTACGGCTTCAACCACGACGCCGCCGAACGCTCGTTCCTGAAGGCCGCGCAACTCGACCCGGACTGCGCGATGTGCTGGTGGGGCGCCGCACTCGTGCTCGGCCCGCACGTGAATGCCGCCATGGACCCGGCCAACAACGCCAAGGCCTGGGACCGCCTGCGGCGCGCAGAGGATGCGGCCGATGACGCCACCGACAAGGAGCGCGACTGGATCGCGGCACTCGCCGCGCGCTATGCGGAGCAACCGCCGGAGAATCGCCGGCCGCTCGACGAGGCCTACGCCGCCGCGATGGGCGGGTTCGCGGCGAAGTATCCCGACGACAACGACATCGCTGCGATGCACGCCGAGTCGATGATGGACCTCCAGCCCTGGGACTACTGGGATGCGGAAGGCCAGGCGAAGGGCCATACGGCGCAGGTCGTTGCGACGCTCGAGACGGTGCTGGCGCGCAGCCCGGATCATGCGGGCGCGCTGCACCTCTACATCCACGCGGTCGAGGCCTCGCCTGATCCGGCCAAGGGCGCCGCGGCCGCCGACCGGCTGCGCGAGCTGGTGCCGGGTTCGGGCCACCTGGTGCACATGCCCGCGCACATCTACGCGCGCGTGGGCCGCTTCCACGACGCTGTGATCGCGAACCAGAAGGCGATCGCGTCCGACGACGCCTACCTCGCCATCTGCAAGCCGGGCCCGGGCGTCTACCCGCTCGGCTACGTGCCGCACAACCACCATTTCCTCTGGTTCGCGGCGACGATGGAGGGCGCGAGCGCGATCGCCATCGAGGCCGCTCGCACCACCGGCGAGAAAACCAGCGACCCGGAGCTGATGCGCATGCCCGGATTCGAGGCGATGCAGAACTTCGCCTCGACGCCGTTGCTCGCTGACGTGCGCTTCGGGCGCTGGCAGCAGGTGGCGGCGGCGCCGAAACCCGCGGATGACCTGCCCTACATGCAGGCACTCTGGCACTACGGCCAGGGCATGGCGGCCGTGGCGCAGGGCCGAATCGACGACGCCAGAGGCCACCACGAGGTGCTGATGAAAGCCGCGGCGGATCCCGCGATCGAGAAGATGATGGCCTGGGACCGCTATTCGCTGATCGACGGCGTGAAGGTCGCCGAGCGCTTCGTGGCGGCCGAGCTCGCGCGCGCGGCAAAGGACTACGGCGCGGCGATTGCCGCGCTCGAGCAGGCGGTGTCGATCGAGGACACGCTGCTCTACGACGAGCCGCCGGCCTGGCACTCGCCGGCGCGCCAGGCGCTGGGTGCCGTGCTGCTGACGGCTGGCAAGCCGAAGGCAGCAGAGCAGGCCTACCGGGACGAGCTGAAGCGCAATCCCGAGAATGGCTGGTCGCTGTTCGGCCTCGAACGCGCGTTGCGCGCGCAGGGCCGCAAGGCGGAAGCGGCCGAAGTCGCGGCGCGCTTTGCGGCCGCCTGGGCCAACGCCGACTTCATGCCGGGGGACGCGAAGTCCTGAGTGCCGGCGCCCGCCGCTAGCCGGCGGGCAGGCGCGAGAGGTCGGCGACGAGTGCCGCCGTGTCGTGCGGCGGCGTGAAGTAGCCGGCGATGCGCGCCCGCGGGTCGATCAGCACGAGCGCCGCGGAATGATCCACGGTGTAGTTGCCATCCGCGCCCGGGATTTTCACGTGCGCGAGGCCGAGCTGCGCGGCGAAGGCAGCGACGGCCTCCGGGGCCCCGGTTGCGCCCGCGAGCCCGGGGCCGAAGTGCGCGAGATACTGGCCGACGCGTTCCGGCGTGTCGCGCTCGGGGTCCACGGACAGGAACAGGAGCTGCAACCGTCCCTCCGGGAGCCGCTTGCGGATTTCTGCGAACTGCGCAAGCGTCAACGGGCAGATGTCCGGGCAATTCGTGAAGCCGGCGAACAGCAGGCTCCAGCGGCCTTCGAAGTCCTCGCGCGTGAATGCGCCGCCTTGCGGGTCCACGAGCGTGAACTCGGCGAGCGAGCGCGGCGCATCGAGCGCCGTTCCCGATCGCAGCGTGAGCGGTGCCTCGCGCCCGAGCAACATCGCGGCGCCCACCCCGGCGGCCGCGGCTACGAGCACGACGAGCGTCACAATGCGCCAGTCCATTCCTGCCATGACTCAGAGTATAGGACGGGTATCGCACGTCCCGCCGCCGGGAGCACACGGCCCGGCGCAACGCCGTTGCGTGGCCGCGGGCCGCGGCCTAGCTTGCCTGCGGCCGGCTTCACTGGAGATTCCCATGCTGCGCAAGGCGATCGCGATCCTCCTGGCTTCCGCGGCGGCTGTTGCCGCGGCCGACAACCCCGAAACCATCACCGAACGCTCGCAGGAACGCGCGCGCGCCGTGCTCGACCGCGCGGTCGAGGCGAACGGCGGCGCGGCGGTGCTGCGCGCCGTCAAGGCCGTGCGCCTGCACCTTGACGGCGAAACGATGCCGCGATTCCAGACCACGACACCCGACCCGCCGTTCGAGGGCGGGCGGCTGCAGGAAACGCTGCTGGTGGACCTCGAGAAAAACCGAATGCGCCTCGACCAGCGCACCAGCGGCTTCGGCTTCGAGGGCGACAACTCGGTCGCGATCGCCGGCGGCCAGGGCAGCAACTACGACCACCGCGCGCGCACCACGACGCCGATCCCGGCCGCGCAGGCGACCCAGCAGCAGTTCATCCAGTATTACCGACGCCTGCCGAACCTGCTGCTGCGCCAGGCGCTCGACCGCCAGAACACGCTGCGCCACCTGGGCGAGGAGAGTTTCCAGGGCCGACGGCACGACGCGATCACCTTTGTGATGCCGGACACGGTGCAGGTGTCGGTATTCGTGGACGCGGCGACCGGGCTCGTGTCCAAGTACGAGCTGATCTTCGTGGACCCGATGACGGGCGTGGAGGCCTCCGAGATCCTGTACGGCGACTACCGCAAGGTCGGCGCCTACCAGCTGCCCTCGACCTTCACCAACATGCAGGCGGGCGACGTGGTCGGGAAGTTCACGCTGCGCGCCGAGATCAACCCTGCGATCACCGACGCCTCGTTCGTCGTGGCGGCCGACGGCTACCGGCAGGTGCAGCCCGCGCCCACCGACTTCCCGCAGGCGGTCGAGACGCTCGCTCCGGGCGTGCACCTGATCCGGAACTATTCGGGCCAGAACCAGAACACGATCGCGGTCGAGTTCGCCGACCACGTGGTCGCGCTCGAGGCGCCGGGCACCAGCGACGGTGCCGACACCGTGATCGCCCGCATCAAGGAACTCATCCCCGGCAAGCCGATCCGCTACGTCGCGACGACGCACCACCACGGCGACCACATCGGCGGTATCCGCAGCTTCATCGCCGAGGGCGCGACGGTCGTCACCACTCCCGGCAACCGCGGCGTGATCGAGCGCATCGCCGCGACGCCGCAGAACGACCGCCTGGCGCGCAATCCACGCACGCCGGAGTTCCTGCTGATCGAGGGTGGCCGCCGCGTGCTCAAGGACCGCACCCGCGCGATCGAGCTGATCGACATCGGCCCGAACCCGCACGCGAAGGAAATGGTGATCGCCTGGCTGCCAAAGGAGAAGCTCGTGTACCAGGGCGACCTGTTCTTCGTGCCGGCCAACGATGCGCCCTTCGGCCCGCCGCAGGCGAGCACCGCGTCGTTCGCGGAGAAGTTGCGCGCGCTCGGCCTGCCCTACGAGCGGATCGCGAGCGTGCACGGCGCGACCGCCACGCGTGCGCAATTCGAGGAGGCGACCGCCTCGCTACGATGATCGCCCGCGGTCAGCCTGAAGGGCGCGCGAGTTGCCCCGCGAGGCGGCGCAGCAGTGCGGCGTGCGCGGCGACGCGCTGCGGCAGCGGCAATGCCGCAGCCGGCGTCTCGAATACGAGCACGGTTGCGGCCTGCGGGCCCTTGCGTGTGCTGCCGCCGGCGATCACCGTGGCCGCGCTCATGAGCTCGTCGATTGAGCTGTCGACGACCGGGCCGATGATGCCACCCTCGATCAGCTCGTCGAAACGCGTGGTGCCGCCGGCCTTGATCGGCACCCCGTTGTCGCGCAGCACCGCGATAGCCTCGATCGCGAGCGGGTCGGCGGCACCTGCCGCACCCTGCGAATAGACGTAGCCCTCGTGGATCAGGTTGTCCTCGTGCAGGTCAATGCTGACTGCGGGCGGGTAGCGCGCCGACTGCGCCAGCATCCAGCGCGTGATCGCATCCGCCTCCGGGCTCGACGGCGTGGGTGCACGTGCCCGCCCCGGCACGTCCGGATCCGGCAGCAGGTGCGAGGAATCCCCGACGCTCGCGCCGTCGATCTCCTCCGAGTACACGGCCACGTTCAGGTAGCGCCAGTTGCGGGCGTAGCCGTGCGGGTTGAGCAGCGGAAGCAGCACGACCGGGCGCGTGCGGCCGAGCCGGGCGATGTCGTCGATCGCGGCCGCGATCGCGTTGGGTCCTGCCGGCTCCTCGCCGTGGATGCCCGCCAGGATCCAGACGGCCGGGCCCTCGATCGGGGAGCGCAGCGCGACGATCGGCAGCGGGCGCGCAGCACCCGCGGGCTGCGATTCCGCGACCACATCCAGGATCCAGCCCTGGTCCCGGAGTGCGGCGTAGCTTTCGTAGAGGCTGCCGATGGGCACGCGGCCGTCGGCGTGGGTCGCAACTTCGGCCGGCAACCGCAGTGCAGACCCCTTCGGCGCACAGGCAGCCAGCGCCGCCGTCGCCGTCAGGATCGCTGCGCACAAGACTGCGGCAGGAAATGACGGCCACCGCGCGCCGTGATACGTGCGGGGCTTCACCACGCGTGCCACAGGTAAGCGTAGTGCCGCCAGCCGTGCCGGATGCCCTCGAACAGGTCGCGCACGTCCGGGCACGACAGCCAGGCGATCCAGAACAGCAGCGCGACGAAGCCGATCCAGAGCAGGCCGTCGGCGGCCGCGACCCATCCATGGCGGGGACCGGCGGTCGCCTCATAGGATGCGCGGCTCGCCGCCCGCAACGGCCCTTGCAGGGCCAGGTACGCGATCGCCGCGATGAGGACCGCGGCCCACACCGGGATGTCCGCGGGCAGCGACCAGTCGAGGATGCCGCCGGTCATGACCAGGAACAGCACGGCGAGCACCAGCGCGACGAAGAGCACCGCACTCACGGCCGTGAGGATGGGAACCAGGAAGCCGGCCAGCACGCGCGACCCGTAGCCGTGGTACTCGAGTTCGCCCGCGCTGCGCCAGAACTCACGTTCGCGCTCGGCGGCGCGCTGCCTGCGGCGCGCCTGCCTGCGGCGGCGCCAGTCGTCCTGCCAGCGGCTGCCCTGCTCGCGCAGCTCTGCGTAGTGTTGCTGGGCGCGTTCTACCAGTTCCTGCGCGTTGAACGGCTGCCCGCTCGCGGCAGCGCGCTCCTCGGCCGTCTCCGCCCTGGGCACGACGAACATCATGATGATATAGGCGAGGACCCAGATGCCGCCGGAGAGCAGCGTCGCCGCTACGAAGCCGATGCGCACGAACGCGACGTCGACGCCGAAATAAGCCGCGATTCCGGTGCAGACGCCGCTGATCATCGCGCCTTCGCGGATCTGGTAGAGGCGGCGCGTCGCGCCAGGTCGCGGCTCCGGGCCGCGGCCTTCGGCACGCGACGCGTCCCCCGCCGGAGCCGTGTCTGCTTCCACGGGGCCCATCTCCTCGAGGATCGCCTTCATCTCCGCGCTGCCGACCACGCCCTTGCTCGGGCCGAGGTGGCGCCGGCACTTGTCCGCAACCGCCTGCTCGAGGTCGGCCATGATCTCGGCGCGGTCGGGATCCGACGCGAGCCGCGCATTCGCGCCGTCGAGATAGGCGCGCAGCGCCTCGTAGGCCGGCTCCTCCAGCGTGTAGGCGTTGCCATTGAGGTTGACGGTGACGACCTTGTTCATGCGGACTGCCCCATTTCGTCGATGGTCACGTTGATCTGCTTCCAGTAACGGTTGAGTTCGGCGAGCTGCGCACGCCCCTTGGCGGTCAGCTTGTAGTACTTGCGCGGCGGGCCGGCGTCGGATTCACGCCACTCGTAGTCGAGCAGTTCCTCGCGCCGCAGCTTGCTCAGCAGGGGATAGAGCGTGCCTTCCTGGGTCGCGAACTGCGTCGCCGCGAGCCGCTCGAGCATGTCCGCGACGTACACCTTGTCCGCGGAGATGATCCTGAGCACGAGGTACTCGAGCAGGCCCTTGCGGATGGAACTGAATTTCTCGTCGATCGCCATCGGCCTTGACCCTAGTACCTTTGATAATAAAGGTACTAGAATTGGGAAAGGAAAGCAAGCCCTGCGACGGGGGAAACCGGGTGCGTGGGGGAATCAGGCGCGGCGCAGCGGCCAGGTGAGCTGGGCGCCGAATCCGGCCGGTACCGGGTGTCCCGGGATGCCGAGTCCCTCCGGCCAGCGCCCCTCCGGCAGGTGGTGCGTACCGAACAACCGATCGAGCCAGGGAAAGTGCACGGCGAAGTTCACGTCGGGCGGGGACACCGCGTGGTGCCAATGATGGAAACGCGGCGTGACCAGGAGCCGCTCGAGCCAGCGCAACCGGAACCGCAGGTTCACGTGGTTCAGCACGCCGTGCACTGCGATGACCACGAGCCAGGCGTAGAGCGCGGGTTCGGAGAAGCCGAGCACGAAGGCGGGCAGCACGACGAGCGCGCGCGTCACCACGACGTCCACCAGGTGCAGTCGCGAGCCCGCGAGCCAGTCGAGTTCGCGGATCGAATGGTGGATCGCGTGGAAGCGCCACAGCCAGCGCAGCCGGTGGAAGGCCCGGTGCACCCAGTACTGCATGAGGTCGGCGAGCAGCATGAGCTCCAGCACCTGCAGCCACACGGGCTGCGACGAGACCGATTGCGCCACGCCGTCCATGCCGAGCGAGCGGGTAAGCGTCGTCGCCGGCCACAGCGTCAGGAATGTCAGCAGCTGGATGCCGACGTGATTGACGAAGAAATACGCGAGGTCCGTGGTCCAGCCGGCGCGCAGCACGCGCTGCGACGGCACCAGCGGCCAGGCGCGCTCGAGCGGCACGAACACGAGCGCGAACACCAGCAGGTTCAGCAGGAACCAGTCGAGCCCGAAGTGCACCGGGCGGTCGAAGTCGCCGCGGATCTCGACGTCTGCGCCGCCCAGCACCACCGCCGCGAGCGCGAGCGCGAGCCCGGCGTAGCCCAGCGTCTTGCGGCGGCGCAGCAGAAGATTGACGCAGGCCGTGAGGAAGGCGACACCGATCACCAGTTCGATCAGCGCGCGCATGACGGGCACCGGATAGCGGCCGCGCAGCTCCGCCGAGGTCAGCAGGTCCGGGAAGTGGAGCACGAGCACGGCGCCGAGCGCGGTGGCGCCGAGGAACACCGATACGATGCCGCTGATCCAGCCGCTGCCGAAGTGGCGCGGCGCGTCGTCGCCGAGCCAGCGTTCGAGCCGGCGTTCGGCGGCGGTCGGTTCGGGCGCATCGGCCATGGCGTCCGTATAATGAACCACGTATCGCGAAAAGGGAGGATCGCCATGCGTCGCGGCCTCGCGGTAGCACTGGCATTGCTGGTTCCGGCGCTCGCCTTCGGTGAGCCGCCGCCGGTCTCAAGCTTCACGAATTTTCCGAAGTACGGGACTCTCAAGATCTCGCCGGGCGGCACCTATCTCGGGTTCACGCAGCAGACGACCGAGTACGAGGCGATCATGGTCGTGAACCTTGCCGAGATGAAGCCCACGACCCATACGCATTTCGGCAGCCTGGTGGGCATCGAGAGTTTCGTGTGGGCGAACGACTCGCGGCTCCTGATTTCGCCGACGCGGCGCTTCCCGGGCTTCACCGCCGGCAGGCAGCCGACCGGTGAGATCCTCGGCATCGACGCGAATGGGAAGCAGGCGGAGCTGCTGTTCGGCTTTGCCGCCGGCGAGGAGGCGACAAGCCTGTACCTGCAGCGGCGCAAGTCAGTCTACTCGGCGGCCGACGTCATCGATTCGCTGCCTGCCGACCCGGACCAAGTGCTGATCCAGACCTGGGGCTACGGTATCGAGGGCGAATTCAATTCCGTGCACAGCATGGACGTCGAAGACGGAAATCTCAGGAAACTCGCCAGCTCTCCGGTGCGCAATGGGGCTTTCCTGACCGACGCGGATCACCGCGTGGCGCTGGTGTGGGGCCAGGACGCGGAAGGCAACCAGCAGGTCCACTATCGCGACCTCGCGAACAAGGCCTGGCAGCTGAAATTCAACTCCGCGATCGACCAGGGCGGCGTATTCCCGGTCGCGCGCGCCGGCAGCAAGGGCAGCTTCTACGTCCTGGATGATCGCGATGCGCCGACGCGCGGCGTTTTTGTCTGGACGCCGGAGACCGGGGAACACCGGCTGCTGTTCCGACACCCGGTGGCAGACCTCGAGCTGGCGGGCGTGGACCCGGCGGGGCGGGCCTGGGGATTCCGCTACGTGGACCACGTCCCGCAATACTGGTACCCGGACCCGGAACACCCGCTCGCACGACTGCATCAATGGCTGCGCCAGCGATTCCCGGCCCACGACATCGGCATCACGAGCCAGACCGACGACATGAAACTGGCCGTGGCGCAGGTGTCCGGTCCGCGCGCGCCGGCGGTCTTTGTCGTCGCTGACGTCGGGGCGCAGAAGTTCATGCAGATGCTCGTGTCCCGTCCCGATCTCGAATTTGCCGACCTGGCTCCCGTGGACCCGATCGAGATCACGGTGCGCGACGGACTCAAGGTCCGCGGTTACCTGACCATGCCGAACGGCACCGACGGCAAGAAGCTGCCGATGATCGTGCTCGTGCACGGCGGGCCGCATGGTCCCTACGACAGCTACGGCTTCGACTTCGAAGCGCAATTGTTCGCATCGCGCGGTTACGCCGTGCTGCAGGTGAACTACCGCGGTTCCGGCGGGCGCGGCCGGGAGTTCGAGAGCGCGGGCTACGGCAGATGGGGCCGCGAGATGCAGGACGACGTCACGGACGCCGTGCGTTGGGCGATCCAGGACGGCGTCGCGGACCCGAAGCGGATCTGCATCTATGGCGGCAGCTACGGCGCCTATTCCGCGCTCACCGGCGTGTACCGCGAACCCGACCTGTACCGCTGCGCGGTCGGCATGGCAGGCGTCTACGACCTGCCGCTGATGTTCGAGCGCGGCGACATCCAGACCGTCGAGCGCGGGATGAATTACCTGAAGATGGCGGTCGGCACGGATGAGGAGGAGATGAAGCGGCGCTCACCGGTGTACAACGCCGACAAGATCCGCGTGCCGGTGTTGTTGTTGCACGGCAAGCAGGACGAGCGCGCTCCGTTCGAGCATGCCAAGCGCATGCGCGAGGCGCTGGAGAAGGCCGGCAATCCGCCCGAGTGGTCCACCGAATGGGGCGAGCGCCACGGGTTTATCGACGAGGACAACCGCAAGGCCGCCTACGAGCTGATCCTGAATTTCTTCGAGCGACACCTGGGCGGCGGCTGACCTTCGGTTGCCACAGCGGGACCAGCAAGAGCCCCACGATGTTGCCGGTCACAGCCGCTTTGTGCATGTCCGAGCCCTTGCTGCTGCAGTTGCCTAGCGCGTACCCTCGACCTAAGATGCTGCGAAATAACGACTAGATAATCAAAGCCCCGGCCGGAACGATTGGGGATGCCGATGCCTTCAGAAGAAGGGGCTGCGCGGTCGGAGACCTGCTGCCTGCCACCGCACGCTGGCCTGGAAGTTGACCTGGAGTTGCCTGCGGGCACGCTCCAGTCCCTTATTGATCTCCGGAATCAGCATGGCGACATCTTCGGACTTGCGACCCGCAGAAATGCCGTGCAGACATTTGTCGTGGCCCACCCGGATTACGCACAGCAAGTTCTCTGCACTCACCACGAAGATTACCGGCGCTTCATGCTGGACGGGCACATGTCGTTGGTGCTCGGCAGCGGCCTGCTGGTGAGCGAGGGAAGCGTCTGGAAAGGGCAGCGGAAGCTCCTGCAACGCTGCTTTCACGGCAATGCTCTGGAAGCAATCGTTGCAAGTGCGGACAGCTGCGGGTCTGCGTTGCTGGATCGTTGGGATGCATGTGCGCACCGTGGTGATGCGGTCGAATTGACGGGCGACATGGTGGGCCTGAGCATCGACCTGAATTTCAACGCGATTTTCAGCGTGGACGCCCACGATATGCTCGACGAACTGGGGGTCGGGTATCTTGAACGACTGACAGCTCCGATGAAGGCGGACACCCGCAGCAACCTGCTCTTCCTCAAGGATGCCCGGCGAGTTCGTGAAATCATCTTGAGACTGATAGCAGCACGACGGCAATCCGGGGCCCGGCCCGTCGACCTGCTCAGCATGTTCATGGATGCGCGGCACGGTGATGGCGAGGCGATGCCGGATCAGCTGATCATTGATGAGATTGGAAGCGTCCTCACCGCCGGGCACGAGACAGTTGCGAGCGCGCTCAAGTCCATCTGGTACGTCGTATCGCGCGATGCATCGGTCGCGCAGGCCATCCGCGACGAGGTCGATGGCGTGACCAGCCGCGCCGGGCCGGCGGTTCCACATCTTGCGTCGTTGCATTACACCAAGCGGGTGATCCAGGAGGCCTTGCGACTGTTCCCGCCAATCTGGGTCATCACGCACAAGGCAGAACGGGATTCGCGGATTGGCGCCTACGATGTTCCTGCGGGCACCAACGTCTTTGTGTGCCCTTACCTCATTCATCGACACCCGGATTTCTGGCCTATGGCCGACGCATTCGATCCGCAACGATTCGCCCCGCAGTCCGTTGCGGCGCGCCACAAGTTTGCGTACATCCCGTATTCCGCAGGGCCGCGCAACTGCATTGGCGACGACCTCAGCATGCTGGAAATGCTGCTCCATGTCGCGACCGTGTCGGGCAGGTTCAAGGTCTCTCACCTTGGCGGTACGCCGGGGGATTACGCGGCGGGCTTTTCGCTGCGGGCGCGGACCCCGATTCACGTGCGGCTCGAGCATCGAGGCTGATGGCAATGGGATTTCAGACACTGATGCAGCCACTTGAGGCCCAGTCCACCGGAGAGGGGAGCATCACGTTTATCGGCGTCGATAACCGTGAGCAGACGTTCTCGTATGCGACCCTTTACCAGCGGGCATTGCGCATATTGCATTTCTTCCAGAGTTCCGGCGTGCAGCGCGGAGACGAGTTGATCCTGTGCGTCGAGAGCGAACGCGCGCTGGTGGACGCCCTGTGGGCATGCCTCCTGGGCGGAATGGTTCCGGTTCCCCTGGCAGCGGGCGGCAGCAAGGAGCATCGACGCAGAGTCCTTGGCGTGTTGGCCACCCTGCATCAACCCGCACTCTTCACCGAGCGACGCCAGCATGAACGGCTGGCCGCCTATGCCGACGAGCAAGGCCGGCGATCACTGCTCGACGCTCCCCGCACGCTGTTGCTCGAGAACATCGCGGCTGACGTGCGGCCCGGTGAACCGCACGGGGCAACCCCGGACGACATCGCGCTCATTCAATTCTCTTCCGGTTCCACGGGAGACCCAAAAGGCGTGGTCCTGACGCATCGGAACATGCTGAGCAATATTTACAGCATCTGCGAAAGCGTGAACTTCTCGAGCGCGGATTCCATGTTGAGCTGGATGCCGCTGACCCACGACATGGGATTGGTCGGATTCCATCTGCTGCCGCTGGTGGTCGGCATGCGCCAGTACATCCTGCCCACGGAGTCCTTCGGGCGACGACCCGCCCAGTGGATCGAGAAAACGAGCGAAAAGCGCGTGACGGCACTGGGATCGCCGAATTTCGGCTATCAGCACCTGTTGCGGGCCCGGGGCAAACTGGAGCACCAATCACTGGATCTCTCGCGTGTCAGGCTGATCTTCAATGGCGGCGAACCGATTTCGCCGGGGCTGTGCCGGGAATTCCTGAACGCCCTGGCTCCGCACGGCTTGCAGGTAAACGTCATGTTTCCGGTCTACGGCATGGCCGAAGCCACTCTCGCAGTCACGTTCCCGCAGCCTGGCGCCGAACTCGAGGTGATTCACGCCCAACGCGAGGCGCTGAATGTCGGCGACGCCGTGCGCGTTCAGGCTTCGAGCTCCGCGACCACCGTGTCCCTGGTGAATGTCGGCAAGCCGATCACCGGCATGTCGTTGCGAATCGTCGACGACCGGAATTCACCGATGGCCGAGGGGCAGGTCGGCCACGTGCAGATCCGCGGCGACAGCGTGACGGGCGGCTACTATCGGCGCGGCGGGCAGCGGAAGGACGGGTTTACCGAAGACGGATGGTTGGAGACCGGCGACCTGGGGGCCTTCATAAACGGGCTCTATGTCGTCGGCCGGCGCAAAGAAACGATCATCGTCAATGGGCAGAACTTCCATCCCCATGACCTCGATCGGGTATGTGAGACTGCCAATGGCCACCTGTCCGGCAAGCTTGCATGCGTCGGCATCCGCGAGCGGGATGCCGAAACCGATGGCGTTGCCGTGTTCGTGCAGCATGGCGGGTCCCTCGAGAACTTCGCGCCCGTCGTGCACCTGGTCAAGGAAGCGATCGGAAGTGCAACGGGCCTGGACGTCCGCGAGGTGATTCCCATTCAGTCGCTGCCGCGGACCACCAGCGGCAAGATCCAGCGAGTCGCCCTCAGTGAGGGTTTTCGTCGCGGCCAGCACGATGACTCGCTGAGTGCACTTCGGGCAATCATGAATGCCAGCGGCAACGAAAGACTGCTGGCGTGGTCCGCCATGGAACGAACCCTCAAGGACATCTGCGAAACCACGCTCAAGAACTGCAACATCGCGGTCAACGACAACCTGATCGACAGTGGTGCCGATTCGCTGGCGCTTACGGTAATGCTTGAGGCGATCAATGAACGATACCCGGACGCACTTCGCATCGAGGACTTTCTCGATTACCCCACGATCGCGGAGTTGGCTGCCTTCCTCGAAAAGAAGGTCAATGCATCCGGTCGACGTGCCCTGAGCTGACGCGAATCCTAGTCATAAAAGGGCTTGTTCCGGTTCCAGCGCGGCTGGGTCCAGAGCCAGTCCGCCGGGTTCGCGGCGATGGACTGCTGCAACAACTGCACGTAACGTTCGACCAGGTGAACCGGCTGCGAATCGTAGGGTGGCTCACCGACGATCACGAACGTGACTTCGTAATGGCCGCGCGATGTCCGCCTGCGCGAGGCAAAAACCACTGGATACTGCCATTGCCCGGCGAGCGTCGCGAAGCCTGAACGGAAAGCCGTGTCCCGGTTGAAGAAGCAGACCCAGTGCCGCTCGTCCCTGGTCGACGGCCGTTCATCGACCACCAGGGCGATGGCACGGAGCCGCTTGCGGCCCTCGATCAGGGCACGCTGAAACTCCTGGCGGGTGAAGAGCAAGGCGCCGAATCGCGATCGCATTGCACGCAGGAACGCATTGACGCCCGCCTGGGGCAGGCGCCGGTAGACGACGTGCAGGTGAATTGGCGAGCGGCTGCTGCATGCGAGTGCGACCCACTCCCAGTTGGCTTCATGCGATCCGAGCAGGATGATCGACTGGTTCCGGCCTGCAAAGCGTTCCAGCAATTCGGCATTCGTGATGTGTACGCGCTCGTTCAGCGCCTCTTCGGAAATGCTGAAGGCCTTGATGGTTTCCATCGCCACGTCGGTGAGGTTCTGGACGGCAGCCCTCTCCAGGCGTCGTCGTTCCTCATTCGAGAGTTCCGGAAATGCTTTCAGGAGGTTTTCCCGGATGATTCGTCGCCGCGAATTCGGCACGAGCAGGACCAGGAATGCGGCGGCCCGCGCCAGCACGTGGAGCAGCGCGAGCGGAACGCGCGAAAGCAGGACGAGGAGTCGCGCAGGTGACGCAGCCGTGTTCGCCGTGCTCCCGGAAGCAGGAAAGAGCCGGGAACTCAGGCGACCCGTTCCCGGGCAATCAGGCAGCATGGCACGGCGCGGTTTCTCGGGCGTGGCGTCGCCTCTACAACAGCGGCACCAGCAGCAGCGCCACGATGTTGATGATTTTGATCAGCGGATTGATCGCCGGGCCCGCGGTGTCCTTGTAGGGATCGCCCACGGTGTCGCCGGTCACGGCCGCCTTGTGCGTGTCCGAGCCCTTGCCGCCGAAATGGCCTTCCTCGACGTACTTCTTGGCGTTGTCCCAGGCACCGCCGCCGGTGCACATCGAGATCGCGACGAAAAGTCCGGTCACGATGGTGCCGATCAGCACGCCGCCGAGTGCGCGGATGCCGGCGCCGGGGCCGAGCAGGAAGTTCATGCCGAAGCCGACGATCACCGGGATCAGGATCGGCAAGAGCGACGGCACGATCATTTCGCGGATCGCGGCGCGCGTCAGCATGTCCACGGCGCGCGAGTAATCGGGCTTGCCGGTACCCTCCATGATGCCTTTGATCTCCTTGAACTGCCGGCGTACCTCGATCACCACCGAGCTCGCGGCGCGCTGCACCGCCTCCATTGCCATGGCACCGAACAGGTAGGGCACCAGGCCGCCGATGAAGAGGCCGATGATGACCGCCGGGTCCGACAGGCTGAAAGCCTCGAGCTTGCCGACGATCTCGAGGTTGTGCGTGTAATCGGCGAACAGCACGAGCGCCGCGAGGCCGGCGGAACCGATCGCGTAGCCCTTCGTCACCGCCTTGGTCGTATTGCCGACGGCGTCGAGCGCGTCGGTGATCTTGCGTACGTCCTTCGGCAGGCCGCTCATCTGCGCGATGCCGCCGCCGTTGTCGGTGATCGGACCGTAGGCGTCGAGCGCGACGATCAGGCCGGTCATGGAGAGCATGGCGGTCGCCGCGATCGCGATGCCGTAGAGGCCGGCGAGCGTGTACGCGCCCCAGATGGCGGCGCAGATCGAGAGCACCGGCAAAGCGGTCGACTTCATGGACACCGCGAGGCCCGCGATGACGTTGGTGCCGTGGCCGGTCGTCGAGGCCTCGGCGATATGGCGCACCGGACTGAACTCGGTCGCCGTGTAGTACTCGGTGATCCAGATCAGGGCCGCCGTCAGACCGAGGCCGATCAATGCGCAGAAGTAGAGCGGCATTGCGGCCTCGCCGAGCATCGCTTTCGTGATCGGGTAGTAGGCGATCGCCGCGATCAAGCCGGAGACGATCACGCCGCGGTACAGCGCGCCCATGATCTTGCCGCCCTCGGAAGTCTTCACGAAGAAGGTCCCGACGATCGAGGCGACGATCGAGACTGCGCCTAGCACCAGCGGGTAAAGGACCGCGGCCTCGCCGAGGTCCTTCATCGTGAGACTCGCGAGCAGCATAGTCGCGACCACGGTCACCGCGTAGGTCTCGAACAGGTCCGCCGCCATGCCGGCGCAGTCGCCGACGTTGTCGCCGACGTTGTCCGCGATCACGGCGGGATTCCGCGGGTCGTCCTCGGGGATGCCGGCTTCCACCTTGCCGACCAGGTCGGCGCCGACGTCGGCGCCCTTGGTGAAGATGCCGCCGCCGAGGCGCGCGAAGATGGAGATCAGCGAGCCGCCGAAGGCGAGGCCGACCAGTGCATGCAGTGCGTGATCGGCGTCGCCGGTGAAGCGGATCATGAACGCGTAGTAGCCCGCGACGCCCAGGAGCCCGAGGCCGACCACGAGCAGGCCCGTGATCGCGCCGCCGCGGAAGGCGACCTGCAGCGCGGGATTGAGCCCGATGCTCGCCGCGTGGGCGGTGCGCACGTTGGCGCGCACTGAGACGTTCATGCCGATGTAGC
The DNA here is from genome assembly GCA_052386275.1 of Gammaproteobacteria bacterium. GTDB lineage: Bacteria > Pseudomonadota > Gammaproteobacteria > Steroidobacterales > Steroidobacteraceae > SCUD01. The sequence goes on along the minus strand of JBQTKI010000038.1, from coordinate 2,011 downwards.
CCGCGGCGCCCGAGAGCAGCGCGCCGAGCGCGAAGCCTGCGCCCGTGTACCAGTCGAGCGCGAAGCCGAGCACGACGAAGAGCGCGACGCCCACGATCGCGATGGTCGTGTACTGGCGGTTCAGGTAGGCGCCAGCGCCCTGCTGGATCGCGGCGGCGATTTCCTGCATGCGCGTGCTGCCCGCCGGCTGCGCGAGGATCCAGCGCACCGACAGCGCGCCGTACAGGGTGGCGACCACGCCGGCTCCGATCGCGAGCCAGAGTGCAGCTTGCATCGACATGAAATGACTCCCCTGGAAACCCCGAAATTATACCGTGAAACTTGTCGTCAACCGCCGCTTCACGCGCGCGCCCTTGAGCGACGCGTAGCGCGGAATGCCCTTCTCGTACGGAGGGTAGGCTTCACCGCAGATCAGCGGCTCGAGGTAGCGGCGGCAGGCCGGCGTGATGCCGAATCCATCGGCGGTGATGAAGTCGCGCGGCACCTTCTTCTCGCGGTTCGCGACCTCGGCGATCGCGACCGATGACACCTCCCAGCGGTAGGGCTTCGACGACTTGCGCCGGATCACCGGCATGACCGCATTCTTCCCGGCGAGCGCCAGTTCGACCGCCGCACGGCCGACTGCATAGGCCTGGTCGGCATCCACCTTCGAGGCGATGTGCCGCGCCGAGCGCTGCAGGTAGTCGGCGAGCGCCCAGTGGTACTTGTAGCCGTGCGCCTCTTTGATCATCGCCGCGAGCGTCGGTGCGACGCCGCCCAACTGCACGTGGCCGAAGGCGTCCTTCGTGCCCATGTCGGAGAGGAACTTGCCCCCGGCGTCCTGCGTTCCTTCCGAGGCGACGATGACGCAGCAGCCTTTCTGCGTGACCGTCTCCTTCACACGTGCGAGGAACCTCTCGCGGTCGAAGGCGACCTCGGGGAACAGGATGAGGTGCGGCGGGTCGCCGGCCTTCTTCGCCGCAAGCCCGCCGGCGGCCGCGATCCAGCCCGCGTGACGGCCCATGACCTCGAGGATGAAGACGCGCGTCGAGGTGCGCGCCATCGAGGCGACGTCGAGCGAGGCTTCGAGCGTCGAGACTGCGACGTACTTGGCGACCGAGCCGAAGCCCGGGCAGCAGTCGGTGACCGGCAGGTCGTTGTCCACGGTTTTCGGGATGCCGATGCAGGCGATGGGGTAGCCGAGCTGCTCGCCGAGTTGCGAGAGCTTCAGCGCCGTATCCATCGAGTCGTTGCCGCCGTTGTAGAAAAAGTAGCCGATGTCGTGCGCGCGGAACACTTCGATCAGGCGCTCGTACTTGGCGCGGTCCTTGTCGAGGTCCTTGAACTTGTAGCGCGCCGAGCCGAAGGCGCCCGCCGGCGTGTGCCTGAGCGCCCGGATCGTTGCCGGGCTCTCGCGCGAGACATCGATCAGATCCTCGGTCAGCGCGCCCACGATGCCGTCGCGGCCGGCGTAAAGTTTTCCGATGCGGTTGCGGTGCCGGCAGCAGGCGTCGATGACACCGCAGGCCGAAGCGTTGATGACCGCGGTCACGCCTCCGGATTGCGCATACAGGGCATTGCGTCGGGCGGGCTTCGCGGTCCGGTTGCTCATCGTGGGGTCCGTCTGGCGGGCGGCGCGGCCGCCCCGTGGGGGGCGAAGCATACCAGTTTGACGCGCCCGGATGCCGCGGGCAGGATGGGCGCCCCTCGACGGGCCGGGGCCCGCGGAGTTTGACGGAATGAGGCTGGTATTGCTGGGCGCGCCCGGCGCGGGCAAGGGCACGCAGGCCCAGCGGATGCAGGCGCGCCATGGCGTGCCGCAGGTCTCGACCGGCGACCTGCTGCGCGAGGCAGTAGCCAGCGGCACGCCGGTCGGCCGCGCCGCGAAGGCGGTGATGGACGTGGGCCAGCTGGTCGCCGACGACATCATGCTCGGCATCATCCGCGAGCGCCTGGGGCGACCTGATGCCGCAGGTGGCTTCATCCTGGACGGCTTCCCGCGCACCATCGCGCAGGCCGACGGGCTCGAGCG
>JBQTKI010000037.1:0-14385 GCA_052386275.1 Gammaproteobacteria bacterium | reverse complement strand
GCGGCGGGCCGCGGCCTCGCGTTCCTGATCTTCCGCGAGCTCGGCCAGGTCCTCGGCGCGGATGGTGGGCCGTGGTGCGTCAGCGGCCGTCATGGCGCGACCATCGCGTTTGTTCTTTCAGGGGTCAGGGCGCTTTGTGCAGACGTCTGCAATTCCTGCGGGATCGCAGCGTGCGGCCCCATCGTTTCCCCATCAGTCGCGGCAACGGCGAGGGCGGCCGCGACGTCCTCGGGCGTGGCCGAGAGGTAGGCCGCAGTCGTGCGCAGCGAGGCGTGGCGCATCGCCCGGCGCAGGGCCTCGGGGCTGACTGCGGCCGCGGCCATGGCGAGTGCGCAGGCGTGGCGGAAAGCGTGGAGGCCTCGGCGCGGGATCCCGAGCTGCTCGAGCAGACGATGGAGCAGGCGACGCAGGAGCTCCTGATCGAGCGGGCGGCCGGACGCGTCGGCGAACAACAGGCCGGCGGGATTCGCGGGCCATGCCGTGCGCCAGGACTTGAGGCGATCGAGCAGCGGCGCCGGCGCGCGCAGGGTCGCGGCCGAGCTCCTCGACTTCAGCGGCCGGACTTCGCCGGCGAGTGCCTGCTGGCGGATCTCGAGGCGCCCGGTGCCGACGTCGATCGCGTCCCAAGTGAGCCCGCAGATCTCCGCGGCGCGCAGGCCCGCGAACCGTGCGAGCGCGACCGCGGTCTGCAGCGGCTCCTCGGCTGCCGCGAGGATCCGCGTCACCTCGGCGGGCGTGAAGGCCTTGGAGCGGATTGTCTGCGGGGCCGTCTCGTCCTTCGGGAAGCGCAGTCGGTCGGCCCTTGGTGGCGTGACCGCGAGGCCGGCATCGGCCGCGGTCCTGAGCATCCGGCGCAGCAGGGCGAAACGCGCGCGCACCGTGGACGGCGCGGCGCCGGCGACGTGCTGGTCGACGATGAACTGCTGGACGACCGCGGCGTCGATCTCGTGCGGCGCGCGCCCGGCGAGGACGGGCGCCACGACCAGGTGCCGGCGGATGATCGAGGCCCGGGTCGTCCGGGATCCACGCGCGAGCAGCGCAAGGTAGCGCGCCTCGTAGAGCCTGCACCAATCCGGCCAGGTGACCACGCTGCCGGCGTGCAGTCGGCGCGGCTCGAGGCGCTCGAGCAGGCGATCGGCTGCCCGGCGGGCGGCCGCGGCGCTCGGCAGCTCGCGGACGTCGCCGAGGCGTGCAGATCGTTGACGGGGCCGCTGCCCGGGCGCCGGCGGCGCGCGCCAGTACACCCGCCAGCATCGGCCCTCGCGGCGAACATGGCCGATTGACCTCACCATGGCATGTCCGGGCCGGGGGCACCGCGGTCCGTAGCGCGTGTAGCGGATGTAGCGCTGTCTGCTGAGCCCATGGAGCCGGGCCGAGGCACGTCTCTACCCTCGGATCTCCTTGAACTTTCTACATAGCCATCCGCCACAGGTGCTACAGGCGGAGTCGGCAAGTAGCGCTGCCACGGGTCCGCCAGGTCCTCGACGTGGTAGCCGCGTAGCACCGAGGCCCCTTCGCGCAGTCGCCGCGACGCGACCCCATAGGGTCGCAGCATGACCGCCAGGCGTCGCGCGTCGATCGCGTGGCCCTTCAGGTCGGACCATGGCGCCTCCTCGATCCTGCACAGCCTGGTGATGATCTCCTCCGTCGTCAGGGACAACGCCCCGTCGAATACAACGCGAAGGTCGGCGAGCAATCGCACGCCAAGACTCGGGTTCGACTCCCGGGACTGCGCTACAAGCGCTACAGCCGCTACTGCAGCCCGATCAGGCCACGATCCGCCAGCCAGCGCGGCGATTGTGAGTGGCGCCTCCCAGCAGTCGGCGGCACGATCCTCGACACCAGCCGGCATTGCTGGATAGGACTCACCTATTGACGGCGCGACCACCCTTGCCCAGGTTGCCAGCAGTTCGCGCAGGCGATGACCTTCTGCTGCATGCAGTCGTCGGCGGTACGGCTCGATGACCTCGCCCGGAGCTCGTCGCCGCATGCGCACGATGATCGAGCGGGTCAGGATCGTGTCCGGCAGCTGCCCGAGGCCTGCCATCGCGACGGCGCAGTACGCCGGCAGCTCTTCGGTCTCGACGGTCTTGCCGCGGATGATGCAGCGGCCTGCCATCGCACCGCGGCGATGGCCGGCATTCAGGATGCCGCGGATCTCCTCGTTTTCCTTGGCCTTCGGTCCGAACACGGTGTCGATCTCGTCGAACAGGATCGTCGGGGTGCCATTTGGATCGCTGACTTTGCGGAAAAGGTACGCCGGCGTAGCGTTGATGGCGGACACTGGCCGCGGAACGAGCAGCTCCGTGACCTCGAGCGAGCGCGACTTGCCGCTGGCAGGCTCAGGCGAGAGGAACGCGAGCCGCGGCGTGGATTCCCAGCCTGCCATGAGGTGCGCATGCGCGATCCAGAGCACGTGCGCGACGCGGGCGTGCTCGCTCGGATAGGCAACGAATCGCAGCAGGAAGCGTTCGACGTCCGCGAGAATCGCCGCCCCGTCGAGGCCCAGGTCGGCGAACTGCTCGGCGGTCGTCGGTTTGGCCGCACCAGTGGGTCGTGGCGCGACGCTGGCGGTCTGCTCGCGTAGAACTTCGCCGATGCGTCGGGCGCGGTGCGCGTCAACCCGCCGCAGGGTTTCGTCGGAGACCGTCATCCGCGCACCAGCCCGGTCAAGCGCAGCTCGCGCATGAATGCGCGGCGCCCAATCTCTCGCGCCTCGCAACTGCCGCACCGCTGCATGGACGGACTCAGCGGCCTGAATCTACGAGCGCAGTCGATACAGCGTCGCTTGCCAGGGCGCCCGCGACCGACGAAACTATCAGCGTCCCTTTTCCGATCCTGCCGCGCCCGGTGGTTGCACACCGGGCCGGCGTTTTTCCGGTTCATGCGGCGCTGCCGGCGTACTTCTCGATCGCAGAGCGCGGGATCCGCACCGAGCGGCCGATCCGCTGAATCGGCAGCTCGCCGCGCGCGATCATCCTCCAGCAGGTCCTCGTGCTGATCGAAAGTAGGGCGGCCGCTTCACGTGGACTGTGGAGCAGCGGTTTCTCGGCGACTTGAGTCATGACCGGACCTCGAATGGCGTGTCCGGTCTCGATACTATGCGGCGAGCTCGATCAGCCGCACCGACAAAAATTCAGGCGGGATTCTTTGGAAGCGGCCAGGTGCCGTATGGGACTGGGTTCCCCCACGCTTGCTTGCGCCACCGATTCACGACCGGCTTGTGCAGCTTGTAGCGTCGCTCGAGCGTGCGCGCGGTCATGCCGAATTGCTCGGCCGTGAACGTCAGCGCCTCCTGGTAGCGATCGAGGCCTGGGCGTTTTGGGATGCGGTCCCACAGCCACACGAAGGCAAAGACTGGCACCAGGTCGCGCGAGACCGCCTTGCGACTTTCCAACAGCCTCGCGACTCTGGTCGGGCGCCCGCGCTTCCGGGCTGTCATGACCGCACCAGGCGCTCGAGCTCGTCGGCCCACAGTTGCGCCGCGGCGATGCGTTCCGGCTCGAACGTCGCCCGGTTGTAGACGCCGGCGACGCCGCCAAGCGAGTGATTCAGAAGCTTTTCTACTACATGCGGTGCGATGCCGAGGCCGGCCGTGCGCGTCGCGAAGGTACGACGCAAGTCGTGCGGCACGAATGCCGGGGCGATGCCTTTGGCCTTGCACCAGCGTCGCGTCCATGCCTGAACCGCCGTGTCGCTGGCGATGCCGAACACCAGCAGGCGGCTCCGGTCCTGCCGCCCGAGGATCTCCCGGGCCTGGCTGGGCAGGGGGACCCAGTGCGCCCGCTTGTTCTTCGAGTGCTCGGCCGGAATCGTCCACTTGCTCGCGGCCAGGTCCACGTGCGCCCAGGTCGATTTTTGTGCCTCGCCGATTCGGGCGCCGGTCAACAGCATGAAGCGCAGCAGGTCGCCGTGACGGTGCTCGACACGCCAGACGGTACGGAGTTCGTCGTCAGTCAGCACACGCTCGCGCGCGCGTTCGACATGATGCCCGCCGGCGGCGCGGCGCCCGACGCCTTCGAGTGGCGAGACGCGGATCCAGCCGAGTTCCTTCGCGTAGCCGAGCGCCTGGCGCAGGATCGCGAGCACCCGATTCGCGCCGACCGGGGCTCGCTTCGCCCAGCGCTTCATGGCTGCCGTGAGCTGGGCCGTCTGCGCATCCTGCAGCCGCATGGAGGCGAGCCGCGGTTCCTCGCGGGCAAACTGCTCGACGTACAGGTAGACCTGACGCCAGCGCCGGTAACGCGGCCGGACGATGTCCTCGAAGTAGCGGTCAAGGGTTTGTTTCAGCGTGACGTTGACGCGATCCAGGCCGCTGTCGATCTCGCCGGCCTTCTGGCGGGCCTCGGCGAGACTCATGTCCGGGTAGCTGCCGAGCGTGACGACCTCGATGGTGCGGCCCCGGCGCCGGCGCAGCACCCAGGACCGGTGTCCTGACGGGCGCAGGCGCAGGTACATGTTCCTGCCGTCGGCCAGGAGCTTGTCGCGCTCCGGGGTGGGCGCCTTGCGGACGGCCAAGTCTGTCAGGAGGTTCCTGCGTGCCATTCGCCCTTCACCGCGACATTTGTCACCGGGGTACTCAAGCCGGGTACACAGCCCCTTGTCCTTTGGGGGCATTACGTGGCACACTATGGCACGTATAGACAGTTGATTCAACTAGGCATGGCAAACGTAAGTCGACGTCAGAAAGTGCTTTTCGTCTGCCTCGGCAATATCTGCCGTTCGCCGACGGCGGAAGCCGTGTGCCGGACGCTGCTCGAGCGCGAGGGCGAGAATCTCGGGGTCGAGGTGGACTCTGCCGGGACACATGGTTACCACACGGGCGAGCCGCCGGACCCGCGCGCGATGGAGGCCGCAGCGCGCCGCGGCATCGACATGACGCGACTGCGGGCCCGCGTCGTGCAGGAAGGAGACTTCGCGCGCTTCGACCTGGTGCTCGCGATGGATGAACAGATCCTCCGCCGTCTGCACCGGCTGGCGCCGGCCGAGCACCGGCACCGGCTGAAGCTGTTCCTCGAGTACGCACCGGCGCTCGGCCGCCGCGACGTGCCGGATCCCTACTACGGCGGCGACACCGGGTTCGAGCAGGTGCTCGATCTGGTCGAGGAAGCTGCGCGGGGCCTGCTCGCGGCGCTGCGGCAGGCCCGCTGATTCACTCTTTCGGCCCAAAGTGGTGGCCCTCGCCTGGCGAAGACGACCACACGGTGTAGGTCTGCCCCGGCTTGTAGGACTCCGCGGGTGCCGGCGGCGGCAACGGGGCCGGCGGGGGCGCCGCCGCCGCATCCGGTGCGCGCACCGGCTCGGGCTGGGTCACCGGCGCGGACTCCGCAGGTTCGCGTGTCTGCGGGTGGCCGTTGCCCGGTTCCGCACCCTGGAGATCTCCCGCCGCACGACCCTCCTGCCGGTCGCGGCCGCCGCGCCCGCGGCGCCGGCGGCGCCGACGTCGCGGCTCGCCTTCCACGCCGGGTTCCGCGGTCTGGGCCGGGCCCGGCTCTGGACGGGGCGGGGCCTCGGCCGCCCGTTCGCGCTGGCGATCCGCATCGTCGCGCTGGCGATCGTGGCGCGCCCGCGGCTCAACCCGTTCGCGTTCGCGGTCACGATGGCGATCGCGATCGCCACCCCGATGTCGGTCGCGATCCCGGTCGCGATCCCGCTCACGATCGCGGCCACGGTCGCGATCGCGGTCGCCGCGTTGCCGGTCGCCGCGAGGGTGGCGCCGGCCGCGGTCTTCATGGCGATCGTGCCCGTGCCGACCGTGCCGCGGTTCTTCGCGGCGCAAGGAGCTGGCGCGCGATTCGCGCTCTTCCTCTTCGCTGTCGCGACGGCGCAGCCAGCCGAACAGCCGCGCGAACAGTCCCGGCCCGGCTGGGGCGCGGGCGGGCGCGGGCGGCGGCGTCGGTGCGGGCGCAGCAGGCGCGATCGCCTGCACCGCGGGCGGCGCGGACGGCGGGTGCTTCTCGGCCTGCGACTTGAAATCGAGCTCGACCGGGCCCTGGCCGGCGACCTGGTAACTGGTCACCGCGTGCTCCGGCAGCGACAGCTCGTCGTCGCGCACGCGGCGGATCGAGTAGTTCGGCGTCTGCATGTTGGGGTCGGGAACCAGCACGATCGTGGCCTCGCGCTGGCTCTCGAGCCGGTGCAGCCATTCGCGCTTCTCGTTGATCAGGAACGTGGCGACGTCCACGGGCAGCTGCGCGACTACGCGCGCGGTGCGCTCCTTGCGCGCCTCCTCGCCGATCAGGCGCAGCACCGCGAGCGCCATCGACTCGACGCTCCGGATTGTCCCCATGCCGCTGCAGCGCGGGCAGACCATGTGGGTGGATTCGCCGAGCGAGGGGCGCAGCCGCTGCCGCGACATTTCCATCAGCCCGAAGCGCGAGATGCGCCCGAGCTGGATGCGCGCGCGGTCGGAGCGGACCGAGTCGCGCACGCGGTCCTCGACTTCCTGCTGGTTCTTCTTCGACTCCATGTCGATGAAGTCGACTACGATCAGGCCGCCGAGGTCGCGGATGCGCAGCTGGCGAGCGATCTCCTCCGCGGCCTCCAGGTTGGTGTTGAACGCCGTGGTCTCGATGTCCGCGCCGCGGGTCGCGCGCGCGGAGTTGATATCGATCGAAACCAGCGCCTCGGTGTAGTCGAACACGATGCTGCCGCCGGAGGGCAGGGTCACGGTGTGCGAGTAAGCGGACTCGATCTGGCTCTCGATCTGGAAGCGCGTGAACAGCGGCACCTCGTCGGAGTAGACCTTGATCTGGCGCAGCGCCTCCGGCGGCATGAATCGCTGCACGTACTCGAGCGCGCGGGCATGCGCCTCGGGCTCGTCGATCAGCACCTCGCCGATGTCGTCGGACAGGTAGTCGCGCAGCGCCCGCGTGACCGCATCACTCTCCTGGTAGACCAGGAAGGGCGCCGTGCGCCCCGCGGCCGCGGTCACGATCGCGTCCCAGTTGGCGCGCAGGTTGTCGAGGTCCCACTGCAGTTCCTCGGGGCCGCGGCCGACGCCCGCGGTGCGGACGATCGTGCCCATGCCCTCCGGCACGCGCAGCTGATCGAGCGAGTCGCGCGTGACGTCGCGTTCCTCGCCCTCGATGCGCCGGGACACGCCGCCCGCACGGGGGTTGTTCGGCATCAGCACCAGGAAACGGCCGGCGAGGGAGATGAAGGTCGTGAGTGCGGCGCCCTTGTTGCCGCGTTCCTCCTTCTCCACCTGGACCAGCAGCTCCTGGCCTTCCTGCAATACATCACGGATGTTGAAGCGCGCGCCGGGCGCGGGCTGGAACCGGAAGTACTCGCGGGCGACTTCCTTCAGCGGCAGGAATCCCTGGCGCTGGGAGCCGTATTCGACGAAGGCCGCCTCAAGGCTCGGCTCGACGCGCATGATGCGCGCCTTGTACACGTTGCCCTTCTTCTGTTCGCGGGACGGGAGATCGATCGACAGGTCGTACAGTTTCTGGCCGTCAACCAGAGCGACGCGCAACTCCTCCTGCTGGGTTGCGTTGATCAGCATTCTTTTCATGGGCCCCTTCCGAGGTGCTGGGGGCCGTGTCGCGCGGAGTTCCGGATTGCGCCACGAGGAAATGCTCGAGCCATTCTGGGCGTGGATCCCGCGCGCGCCGAAGCGGGCCGCAGCTTCCGGCTGCGGGTCTGCGGCTTCCTGCGCTCACTCGCGAGATCGACACGCGGAATTCACATCCGTGCGTACGGCCGGCGATGGTCCGGCAATGCCGGACCAACTAACATGCGGCCTGCCCGCTGCGACGCCGGGAATGAACCTGGGCCGATGGGGTGAGGTCGCATACCGGTCAGCGGCCACGCCTCGCATCGCGAAGCCTGCGCCGTAAGACCTGATTGGCGCGCACCATAGCAGGAATGCATTCGGAAAATCAACACGTTAGAGGCATCGCATGACAACGGCTCGAATCCCGCGCCGGGGCGTGCGCCGGATCCGTGCCGGGACCCAGGGCGAAGGGCAGCGGCTGGACAATTTCCTGCTGCGGCAACTCGCCGGCGTGCCGAGGAGCCGCGTCTACCGGCTGCTGCGCCGCGGCGAGGCGCGCGTCAATGGCAAGCGCAAAGGACCGGACTATCGCCTCGCCGCCGACGACGAGGTGCGGCTGCCGCCCGTGCGTGAGGCACCGCAGCAGCCTGGCCCACGACGCGCGCCTGCGGCGCTCTTGCATGCGGTGCAAGCCGCGGTGATCCACGAGGACGAGCGTCTAATCGTGCTCAACAAACCGGCTGGGCTCGCGGTGCATGGCGGCTCGGGGCTCGCCTTCGGCGCGATCGAGGCGCTGCGCGCGCTGCGCCCGCACGAGCCGCTGGACCTCGCGCACCGGCTCGACCGGGATACCAGCGGCTGCCTGCTCGTCGCCCGCACGCGCGCTGCACTTCGGGCCCTGCACGCGCTGCTGCGCGACGGCGCGGTCGAGAAGCATTATGCCGCGCTGGTGGCCGGGCGCTGGCGCCTGGGCTCCAAGGTCGTCGACGCGCCGGTGCTGACGCGCCAGCGCCAGGGCGGAGAACGCGTCGTGCGGGTCCACGCCGAGGGCAAGATCGCCGTATCTCGGTTCACGCCGCGCGAGCATTTCGGCACGGCGGCGACGCTGATGGACGTCGAAATTCACACCGGCCGCACCCACCAGATCCGCGTGCACGCGGCCTTTGCCGGCCACCCGGTGGCCGGTGACGCGAAGTACGGTGACCGCAGCGCCAATGCGACGCTCTGCGCAGCGGGATTGCGCCGGATGTTCCTGCATGCGGAGTCGGTGGCCTTCCACTGGCCTGACGACCGCGCGCCGTTCCGGGTCCGGGCGCCCCTGCCGGCCGACCTCGAGGCCGTGCTTACGTCGCTGCGGCAGTGGCAGGCCGTTCGCCGCTGAGCGGATCGAGCCCGCAGGCGGCGAGGGCGGCGGCCACCCAGATGAGGGGCAATCCCACGAGCGCGGTCGGGTCGCGTGTCTCCACCGACTCGAACAGGGCGATCCCGAGGCCCTCGGCGCGAAAGCTGCCCGCGCAGTCGTAGGGCGCGTCGCGCAGCACGTACTGGGCGATTTCCTGGTCGTTCAGGCTCCGGAAACGGACCGTCGTGAGGTCGACATGCTCGCGCGCGCATGCCGGATCGCCGCGCATCAGCACGGCAGCGGTGTGGAACGCCACTGCGTGGCCACTGCAGGCGTTGAGCTGGGCGCGACTGCGGGCGGCGTCGCGGGGCTTATCGAGCACGGCGCCAGCGCATGCGGCGACCTGGTCCGAACCGATGACCAGCGCCCCCGGATGGCGCGCGGACACTGCCGCTGCTTTAGCGCGGGCCAGACGCAGTGCCCGCACGCCGGGCGTCTCGCCCGCGAGCAGCGTCTCGTCCGCCTGCGACGGTTCGACCGCGAACGGCAGCCCCAGCCGCTCCAGCAGGCGGCGGCGATAGGGGGAAGTCGAAGCCAGCAGCAGGGACACCGCCATGGTGATGCGCTCTTGAAAAACAAGGATTTGCGCCGCGAGTTCTTTGACACCCCCGGCACCCGTCACTATGATACCGGCCCCATGTCCAGGCCCGGCGACCCGCTGCTGGATGCAGAGCGCGCGGCCGCGGCGGGATCGGTCCTCGAGAGGGAGTACCGGATCGCGGATTTTGTTCGCCTTGCCGACCGCCTGGCGCGGCCGCAAGGCACGGCGAGTGTGCGCATGGTGCTCGCGCTGGTCGATGGCATCGCGACCGCAGAGCTGCAGGTACGGGCGACCGCCGAGCTGACCTGCCAGCGTTGCCTGCGGCCGCTGCGGCGCGTTCTGCAATCCGAGTCGCAGCTCGCATTCGTCGCGAGCGAAGACTCGACTGTCCCGGAGGGCCGGGAGGCGATTGCGGGCGACACGCGGTGCGTGGACCTCGCGTCGCTGGTGGAGGACGAGTTGCTGCTCGCGCTGCCGCTGATCGCGCGGCATGCGGCGAGCGAGGCCTGCGAGTTGCCCGCCTCGGCGCAATGGCCGGCGGCCGCGGAGGCGGAGCACGCCGGGCAGGCGATGCGACGGCCGTTCGCGGAATTGAAGGACCTGATGAAGCACCGAAGCGAATCGGAGTGAATGCACCATGGCCGTCCAGAAAAGCCGCAAGACCCCGTCCAAGCGCGGGATGCACCGGTCCCACGACCGCCTCGGCAAGCCGGCGCTGTCGAAGGACCCGACCACGGGCGAGACGCACCTGCGCCACCGCATCAGCCGCGACGGCTTTTACCGCGGCCGCAGGGTGATCGAGGTCCCGGTCGAAGACGCCGGGCAGGAATGACGCGCGGCGCGGCGCGGTCCGTGGTGATCGCCGCATGAACCGCTACGCACGCATCGCTGGCACCGGCAGCTACCTGCCGGAGCGCGTGCTGACCAATGCCGAGCTGGAGCGCATGGTGGACACCACCGACGAGTGGATCCGCTCGCGCACCGGCATCGAGCGGCGCCACATTGCCGGACCCGATGAAACCAGTTCGTCGCTCGCCGAGCATGCCGCGCGCCGCGCGCTGAAATCGGCGGGGCTGACGCCCGCCGACGTCGATTTCATCGTGGTCGGCACGACCACGCCCGACCTGATCTTCCCGAACACCGGCACGCTGATGCAGCAACGGCTCGGCATCCACGGCTGCCCGGCGTTCTCGCTCGAAACCGCGTGCAGCGGCTTCGTTTACGCACTGTCGATCGCGGACAAGTACGTACGCCTTGGCGAATCGCAGTGCGCGCTGGTCGTCGGCGCGGAATGCCTGTCGCGGTTCGTGGACTGGACCGACCGCGCCACCTGCGTGCTGTTTGGCGACGGCGCGGGCGCCGTGGTGCTCACGCCGGCCGACGAGCCCGGCATCATCGGCACGCACCTGCACTCGGACGGCAAGTACCAGGACCTGCTGTACTTCCCCTACGGGGTCTCGAGTGGCTTCGACAAGCTGCGCAGCAATCGCACCGACGGCCTCAAGATGTCCGGCAACGAAGTGTTCAAGGTGGCGGTGCGCACGCTGTCGAAGCTGGTCGACGAGACGCTGGCCAAGAACGGCGTCGAACGCGGCGACATCGACTGGCTGGTGCCGCACCAGGCCAACTTGCGCATCATCCAGGCCGCCGCGGAGAAGCTCGACCTGCCGATGGAGCGCGTGGTCGTCACGGTGCAGGACCAGGGCAACACCTCGGCCGCATCGATCCCGCTCGCGCTCGACACGGCGATCCGCGACGGTCGCATCCATCGCGGGCAGACGCTGCTGCTCGAGACCTTCGGCGGCGGCTTCACCTGGGGCTCGGCGCTGATTCGCTATTGATGCGGAACCTGCGGCCGCCGCCGAGGGTCCACTCGGCCATGGAAAGCTCCCGGTTCGTCATCCCGATCGTCACGGCGTTGATGGCAGCAGCTGCACCGTGTAGCGCGGAAGAATTCGTGCTGCCCTCCGCAGGCAGCGACGTGATCGGCGAGCTGCGCAAGGACGAAGCCGGCGCGCGCGACACGCTGCTCGACATCGCGCGTCGCCACGGCCTCGGGTACGAGGAAATCACGCACGCGAATGCGAACGTCGATCCCTGGCTGCCGGGCGCCGGCACCGCCATCGTGATCCCGAAGCGGCGCCTGCTGCCGATGGCGCCGCGCGAAGGGATCGTGATCAATCTGCCGGAGCACCGGCTCTACTGGTACCCGCCCGCCGCACCGGGCGAGCCGCCGATCGTGTGGACGTTTCCGGTGAGCATCGGAAAGATGGACTGGAACACGCCGCTCGGCAAGACCACGATCGCCTCGAAGGTGAAGAACCCTACCTGGACGCCGCCGCAGTCGGTGCGCGACGAGCACGCCAAGCGCGGCGACATCCTGCCGGCCGTGGTGCCGGCGGGTCCCGACAACCCGCTTGGCCTGTACGCGATGCGCCTCGGCATCCCCGGCGGCGCCTACCTGATCCACGGCACTAATCGCCCGGCGGGAGTCGGCATGCAGGTCACGCACGGCTGCATGCGGCTGTATCCGGAGGACATCGAGCGGCTGTTCGGCATGGTGCCGGTCAACACGCCCGTCCTGATCGTGAACCAGCCTTACAAGTGGGGCTGGCACGACGGCGAACTCCTGATCGAGGTGCACCCGCCGCTCGCCGAGGATGCGGTCGTGCCGCCGACGCTGACCGATCTGACGCGGCTGATCGTCGAGGCGACCGCAGCGGCGCCGCGCGTGATCGACTGGATCGCAGCCGAGCGTGCCTGGCGCGAAGCGCGCGGGATCCCGACCACCGTTACGCTGCCGGCGCCCGCGCTGGCGGACGCGGCCCCCTGAAAAGTGAGAACCCCGCGGTGTCGAAACCGCGGGGTCCCCGTGGTCGTCGTCGGACGTCGATTACTTCGACATCGACTTTTCGAACATGCGATTCAGCTTCTCGCTGTTCGCATCGCAGCACTGCTGTGCCGCCTGCGCCGCAGACAGGGCCTGGTTGGCCGAGTTCTGCGCCGAGGTGGCGGCCTGCTGCGCGGCAGCCGCAGCGCGGCTGGCGCCGTCGGCGGCGGCCTTCACGCCGTCGAGGTCACCGGACAGGCGCGACACCTGCGACTTCAGCGAGTCGATGTCGGCCTGCATGGGCTTCAGGTCCTGGCAGCCGGCGCCCAGCGCGAGGACGGCGGCGGCGACGCCCACCTTCAGGATTTTGGTCATGAGTTATTTCTCCACAAGGTTGCATGGAACGTAACAAGCCGCTTTCGCGGATGCACGGCGCCGCGTGTTTTTTCCTGTCCGCGCGGCTTGCGATGCGGATCGTAGCTTATCGGTGCAGGGGGTGAAAGCACAGGGCGCCTGTCGCCATCGGGCGACAGTGAATCGCGCGCGGCGCGGATTTTCACGCGTGGCGCGTATGCGCGCGCGGTGCGCGAGCGGCGTGTGTCGCGTGCGTCTCGACGCCCGGTGGCGTGTGGCTGCGATGCGTGCGGACCGAAGCACGTGATGGGACGCGATCCGAAAAGGTCGGCAGGGCGGGGCGCTTGCCAGACGCCGGCAACTGTATATAATTTCAGTGACTGTTCATTCATACAGGTGCGCCATGTCGGACCTCACGCCCCGCCAACGCCAGATCCTCGAGTTCATCCAGGATGCCATCGCCCGAAACGGCCTGCCCCCCACCCGGGCTGAGATCGCACAGGCGCTCGGCTTCCGCTCCGCCAACGCCGCCGAAGAACACCTGCGCGCGTTGCAGCGCAAGGGCGTGCTGGCGCTGATCGCCGGCAGCGCCCGCGGCATCGTGCTGAAGGACGCGCTGCGCGAGCAGTTCGGCCTGCCGCTGATCGGCCGCGTGGCCGCCGGTCGCCCGATCCTGGCCGAGGAGCACATCGAGGGCCGCTTCCAGATCGATCCCGCGCTGTTCACGCCGCGCCCGCACTACCTGCTGCGGGTCAGCGGCATGAGCATGCGCGACGTCGGCATCCTGGACGGCGACCTGGTCGCCGTGCACCGCGCCGCGGACGTCCGCAACCGGCAGATCATCGTCGCGCGACTCGAGAACGAGGTGACGGTCAAGCGTTACCGCCAGGAAGGCCCGGTGGTCTGGCTGCTGCCGGAGAACCCCGAGTTCGAGCCGATCCGCGTGGACCTGCGCAAGCAATCGCTGACGATCGAAGGCGTCGTGGTCGGGGTCCTGCGGCGCGGCCGCGCGGATGGGATGCAGTGAGCGATCCGCTCGCGGCATTGCTGCGCGATCCGCGCCTGTGGCGCGGCGGCGGAGCGCAAGGGCCGGCCGCCGTGCCGACTGGCTTTCGCCGTCTCGACGAGCGCCTGCCGGGCGGGGGCTGGCCGCTCGCCGCCCTGACCGAGATCCTGGTTCCCGCTGCGGGCGTCGGCGAGGTCCGGCTGCTCCTGCCCGCGCTCAGGACACTCGCCGCGAAACGGCCGGAAGCTCCGCGCTGGATCGCCTGGCTCGCGCCGCCGCACCTGCCCTATGCGCCCGCGCTCGCGGCCGCGGGGCTCGATTCCTCGCGCATGCTGGTGGTCCGGCCGCAGGCGGGCTTCGACCTGCTGTGGGCGATGGAGCAGGCACTGGGTTCCGGCGCCTGCGCGGCGGTGCTCGGCTGGGCCGAAGCTACGGGCGTGGCGGCCTTGCGCCGCCTGGCGCTCGCCGCCGAGGAAGGGCAGAACCCGGGTTTCCTGTTCCGCCCACTCTGCCATCGCGACGAGCCTTCGCCGGCCGCGCTGCGGCTCCTGCTCACGGCCCATGACGATGGTCTCGACGTCGAAATCCTGAAATGCCGCGGCGGCATGCCCGCGCGCGTGACCCGGTTGCGGGTCCACTAAGGCCGGGAACCTCGGATCTACGTCCGCATGGGCGCGACCGTGGGGGTTTTGGTGCCGGGGCAGGGGCGCGGGGCGGTGGGTTTGGGGGGGCAAGTGCGCCGGGCGCCACCCCC
>JBQTKI010000036.1:0-35262 GCA_052386275.1 Gammaproteobacteria bacterium | reverse complement strand
GGCGGGCGCTCGCTCGGCCTGTCGCCGCAGATGCCGGCCTGGGGCTCCGCGTTCACGGACGAAGAAGTCGGCGCGATCGTCGCCTACGTGAAGACGCTGGCGCCGGGATCAGAGCGCTATCCGCCGGCCGAATTGAACCTGATGCTGCCGATCCGCACGCAGAAAGCGTTTCCGGAGGACGAAATCGTCTGGAAATCCCGCTACGCGGACCAGGACGGCGAGGACGTGTGGCGCAACGTGCTCGAATTCGAGAAGCGTTTCGGCCGGCGCGGCCAGGGCATCCTGGAACTGGTCGAGGAGAACGGCACGCTCACCGAGGTCGAGGTCGGCTGGAAACATGCGCTGACCTGGAGCCTGGAGCGCGGCTACCTGCTGTCCGGCGGCGCCAAGCTCGCGGTGCCGACCGAGGGCGACGCCACCGAGGAGCTGATCCCCTTTCTCGCCTGGGCGCAGGAGCTGTCGCCGAAGGCGACGCTCCAGGCGAGCGCCCGCGCGGTGCTGCCGTTCGACGACGTGGACGCCGGCGAGTTCGAACTCGGTGGCCGCCTCGGCTTGTTGGGGAATGAGGAGGGCGCCAGCAATGAGAAGTACAGGGCAGCGGAAGCTCATGAACACCCCCGCGTACGACCTTGCAGGTGCACGATGTGCGGGAGAAAGAAGCGGAACCACCCGGCGACTGCCGGGTGGAAGCCGGACAGGGCGTCCCTGCTCATGCGGGCATTGTGTCACGCCTTTGCCTGAATGTGACGCGCGAGAATTCGGGCAACGACGCCGAGTTCGCGCTGGCTGACCTCTGCGTCCTGAAAACAAGCCTGCCACTCCGTCTCCACGACCTTGGCGAGGCGCTGCCACTCCGCCCTGGCCGTCGCTTCACCTAGTCCAAACATGCCCGCTTCGCTCAGCGCGTTGGTGACGGTAGCCAGGCGTCCTTCACGCCCCACGGCGATCGCTTGCATGCGTTGGCCGCCGGCCGCCGGCATGGGCGCCACGTCGAACAGCGGCGACAGCCGGAAACCATCGCCGAAGTCGATGACTGCATGATTGCGCAGATGGTCATCGCTGTTTCCGATCAGGATGTTGAAGACCATCCGGCGGAACAGTTCGAGCGCATCCTCGCGCGGCGAGGCCCCGTGCCGCCGCAACCAGTGGGCGAGATCCGCATAGCTGCCCTGACCGTAGTCGCGCTCGTGCAGGCCGAGCACCGTCAGTCCGCTCAGATAGTGGGCGCGCTCCCGGACGCCGGCGTGGAGCCGCCGGTCGAAACGCGCAACCAGCAGGACCGGGCGGCGATTCACCAGGGTGAGACGCCTCCGCGGAACATCGAGTCCGCAGCGTGCGGCGAGCTCGAGCGTCGCAGACTCCCAGCGCGTGATGGCGTAGCGGTCTTCGCGCGATGGAAACTTGGCAATCCAGAGGCGCCCGTCATCTTCGATTGTCGCTTTGGGCCGCATGCCACCGATCGTGCCCGTGCCGGCACCAAGCAATTCCAGCAAATCGGCGGATACCGGCTCGTCCCGCTCGATACGTGCCGCAGCCCCGCTCAATTGCCGCAGCTGCCTGGCAGACGGCGGCGTCCTGCCCGGGACCACAATGCGTGTAGTTGAGAAAGCGAGGGCGCCCGTGCGCTCATCGCCCGCTGCCAGCAGAAATTCGAGTTCCGACAGCGCGAGACGATTCTGGCGCCGCTCGATGAGCTTGCGTCCCCAGTAATCGGGTCCTGCGTCGCGCAGAGCGCTGAACACCTCCCAGCCTGGCTGGGACTCGAACTCGGTATCGGCCAAAGGCAGCAGCTCGGGATCGAGCGCAAATGCGCGCGGCGCGGCCAACCACTCGCGCGCGTACTTGAAGCGGCAGAAGCCGTCGTTGCCGGTCGCGATCACGATGACCTGCCCGGTGAGCGTCGGACGAGCCTCCCCCGGCAGGAAGCCGTACACGAATGCTCGGTCAGACATCGAAACTCAAGGCATCGGCGTCCGCCTTGCCTTTACGTTCGAGCTTGCGACGCTCGAGTGCGAGACCGATCCGGTCGGCCGCGGGATCCGCGAGCTTGCCTAGGCGAGGCAGCATCCCGTACAGCGCGAGCGCATTGGCGAGGATGCCAAGGCCGACGCCGGGATGCCCGGCCTCGAGATTGCGGACGGTGTTGATGCTGACCTGCAGGCGTAGAGCGGCGTCGCGCAGGCTGTGGCCCCTGCGCGCCCGCGCCAGCGCGAGATCCCCACCGAGCACGCGGAGTGCGGCGCGCGCGCGCTGGGGCAGTGCCGTATTGCCAAGAGTCTTCTTTGACATGTCAATATAATGATACAAACAGCAGGTATAGTATCAGTATATAGATACAGTACATCCCTGTAAACGCCGCTGCGACGCGGCCGTTCGGGCGCCGCTCAGCCGACCTCTACGTCCTCGCCCCTCTCAACCGCCCGGCATATCTCTGCCACCTGCTCGCGCACGATCTCCGCGAGCCGCCGTGCCCCGGGCCCCGCGGCTTCGCGATCGGCAAACACGAGGTAGAGCGTCGCCTCGCGCACGCCGCCTTCCACCAGCGGCAGGGGCTTGAGCCGGCCGCGGTCGAGTTCCTCGCGGATCGACTCCTCCGGGAACCACGCATAGCCGAGCCCCATGCACGCCGCGCGGATGGAGGTCGCCTTGTGCGATACCGTCCAGCGCAGCTCGTTGATCCACGCGCCGCTCGGGCGGGTGTGCGTGACGCCCGAGTCGCGGATCACGAGGTGCCGGTGCTGGCGCAGGTCGTCCTGCGTGAGCGGCCGGCCGAGCCGGTGCAGCGGGTGATCCGGGTGCGCCGAGCACACGAATCGCAGCCGCATCAGCGGATCGCCGAGAAAACCCGCGGGCACGTGCGAGCCGATCACGAAATCGGCGCGGCCTTCGAGGAGCGCCTCGTCGGTGCCGCCGAGCACCGCCTCGGTCAGCTCGATCCTCATCTCCGGGCGTTCGCCGGCGAATTTCTCCAGGCAGCTCAACAGCAGCCAGGTCGGGAACACGATGTCCACCGCGAGGCGGATCTCCGGCTCCCAGCCCCTGGCGAGATCTGCCGCCGCGCGCTCGAGCCGCGCGGCTTCCTCGATGAGCGCCTTGCCGCGGCGGTACAGCACGCGCCCGGCGGCGGTCAGCACCGCCTTGCGGCCCTGGATCTCGAACGCCTTGACGCCCGCAAGCTGCTCCAGCTTCTGGACCGCGTAAGTGACGGCAGACTGGCTCTTGCTGATCCGCAGGGCCGCCTGCGCGTAACCGCCTGATTCCACGACGAAAACGAGCGCGGCCCACTGATCCAGGGTGATTCTCGGCACGGCCATAGGATCAACTAATCAGATAGGTAGTGCCGAAAATATGCGCTTTTTAATCTATCCAATCAATTTCAACATGCGCTCCATCCGCACACGGAAGACAGCCATGACATCGCTCAACAACGCCACGAACCTCACCGGCCGCACGCTGCTCGCGGCTATCTTCCTGATATCCGGGATCGGCAAGATCGCCGGGTATTCCGGCACCTTTGCCTACATGGAATCGGTCGGCGTGCCGGGCGCACTCCTCCTGCCGACGATCGTGCTCGAGATCGGCGGCGCGCTCGCCATCATTGCGGGCTGGCGGACCCGGGCCGTGGCGCTCGCGCTGGCCGGGTTCACGCTGCTCGCCGGCATCCTGTTCCACGGCAACTTCGCCGACCCGATGCAGCAGATCATGTTCCTCAAGAATGTCGCGATCGCCGGCGGCTTCCTGTTCCTGGCGGCGAATGGCGCAGGCAAGTGGAGCCTCGATGCGCGCCGGGCGCGCGCCTGAGGTTCTAGACTGGATCACCCGGAGGTCATCATGTCCGTCCGTACCTTGCAGCGAGTCGTTCCGTCCGTGCTGTCGTCCGACGGCGCCGGCGTGAAGCTGCGCCGCAGCTTGGGCGCCAGCCAGGCGCTGCGCCACGATCCGTTCCTGATGCTCGATGAGTTCGGCACCGACAACCCGGACGACTACATCGGCGGGTTCCCGCCGCACCCGCACCGCGGCTTCGAGACCGTCACCTACATGCTGGACGGCCACATGCAGCACAAGGACCACATGGGCAACACCGGCGACCTCGGCCCCGGCAGCGTGCAGTGGATGACCGCCGGGCGCGGCGTGATCCACTCCGAGATGCCGCGCCAGACCGAAGGCCGCATGCGCGGCTTCCAGTTGTGGATCAATCTGCCGGCGAAGGAAAAGATGAAGCCGGCGGCGTACCGCGACATCCCGGCGCAGGAGATCCCGACCGCGACGCTCGCGAACGGCGGCGAGGCGAAGATCATCGCCGGGACGCTGGAGCAGGGTGCTGCGCAAACTCGCGGCCCGATCCAGGGGCTTTCCACGGAGCCGCAGTATTTCGACGTGAACCTGCCGCCGTTCGGCGAGTTCGAAGCGCCGGTGCCGACGGAGCACAACGCCTTCCTGTACGTGTACGAGGGCCATGCGGCGATCGGCGACCAGCCGTTGCCGAATCGCGCCGCCGGCCTCCTGAGCGACGGCGACCGCGTGCAGGTGAGGGCCGGCCAGGCCGGCGCGCGCCTGCTGCTGCTCGCCGGCAAGCCGCTGAATGAGCCCGTCGTGCAGTACGGGCCGTTCGTGATGAACACGCGTGAAGAAATCGAACGGGCGATGCGGGACTACCAGAACGGCGAGCTGACCGGCGCCTGAGGAGGCGTTGCAGAAGTTCGGCAGCCGCTTCCGGGCGTTAGCGCGAAACTGGAAGCCTATGGCTATCCGATTCTGCCATGCGTCAGGCACCCACGGGTGGCAGACATCACGGGACCGGAACCCTAAGATCCGGGTGAGGCCAGAACTTCTGGCCGGTCCATCCGCCACCTGGGAGCTCCACTTGAAGCTCGCCCGCCCCGTCGCCTTGCTGTGGCTGTGCGGATTCGCGACAGGCGCGGCTGCACCACGGGAAGAGCCCGCGGCGCCCGCTGAGGTGCCGGTCGTCGAGTCGCCCGAGGAAGAGGCGCCGGACGAGCCATTGCCGGATGCCGACATGATCGGCGCCGAAGTGCTAGACACCGACACGGTCGATGCCGAGATCGCGGCGCAGGAGCTCTCGGGCGAGGCCAAAGTCCGCCTCGACGCTGCGCGCGACGCCGTGGTGCAGATCCGCGGTTTCTTCGACGAGTCCGATTCAAGTGCATTCCACGGCAGCGGTTTCGCCGTCGGCGACGGGCGCCGGATCGTGACCAACTATCACGTCGTGGCGCTGGCCTTGCTGTACCCGCGCCAGTACCGGCTGGAATACCTGGCGAGTGACGGGCGCACGGGACCGCTGCACGTGCTTGCCATGGATGTGCAGAACGACCTCGCCATCGTCGCCGCCGACGACCTCGAGCTGCCGACCCTCAGGCTGCGCACCGAGATTCCCGCGCAGGGCGAGCGCGCCTGGTCCATCGGCTTCCCGCTGAACCTCGGACTGACCATCACCGAAGGCGTCGCGAACGGGCTGGTCGAGAACAGCATCGAGCAGCGCATCCACTACACCGGCGCGATCAATGGCGGCATGTCGGGCGGGCCGGCGCTCGACCGGCGGGGCCGCGTGTACGGCGTCAATGTCTCCTTGGTGACGGGCCGGCAGCTCGTCGGCTTCGTCGTGCCGGCCATGCACATTCCGGCGCTGCTGGCGCGCGCGCGCGCGCCGCTCGATCAATCGCTGAGCGCGCAGCAACTGCGCCAGCGCGTGACGGCGCAGGTGCTCGCCTATGAGGTCGAGATGCTGGAGGCCCGGCCGGACGGGGCCGGCACGCAAACGGTGCGCGGCTATGTGCTGCCGACGCAGATTTCGCGGCACGTCGAATGCAGCACGATTGACGAAAGCGGCTCGCACGTGCGCGTGCGCGTGGAAACCGTCACTTGCCGGATACCGCCCCGCATCCTGCTGCAGTTCGGCCTGAACGTAGCCGGGTTGTCGATCCAGCACCGGATCCTGCAATCCGTGGGCCTGCATCCCCTGCAGTTCGAGCGGCAGGTGAACCGGATCGCGGCGGGCCCGCGCCGCGCGGGCGCTTTGGCCCACGTGGCGCCGTTCGCCTGCCGCGACGCGCTGGTTTCGCTCGACGGCTTCGATGCGCGGATCTCGACCTGCGTGCGCCAGTACCGCCTGTTCACCGGTCTCTACGACTTCGACGTGACCGTCGTCGGCATCGACGACCGGCAGCAGGCGCTGGTGAGCCGGCTCGCGCTGCAGGGCGTCGCATTCGAATCCGGCAGGCGCGCGATGGAGCGCTACCTGGGGGCCCTGCAGTGGACGCCGTGATGCTGATCGAGCAGCAGGGCGCGCATGGGCACACGGTGCTGCGGCAGCGCTTCGAGGGCGCCGGCACGGAATGCCGCGTCGGCCGCGATCTGGGCTGCGACATCGTCCTGGACGACGACCATGCGGCACCGCAGCATGCGCTGCTGACGCTGCTGGAGGACGGCCGCGTCAGCGTGCGGGACCTCGGCACGAGAAACGGGACGCGCGTCGACGGCCAGCGCATTCCGGCGGGCGTCGAAGCGATCGTAGAACAGGGCGAGCTCATCGTCGGACGCACGCGGCTGCGCATCCGCACACGGCACGCCCCGATCGGACCGGAACGGGTATTCCGGCGCGACTTCGTGCGCCGGCACCGCACGCTGCTCTCGGCTGCGGGTGTATCGGCATGCATCGCGTTCGGCGGCTTCCTGCAATGGCTCGATGCGCCGTCGTCGCTGCTGCGCGGCGCCATCACGGCCGCGCTCGTCGTGCTCGGGTCGATCGCGCTGTGGTCCGGCCTCTGGGCGCTGATCTCGAAGCTGAACCAGGGGGCCTGGGACGTTCGAGTCCACGCGGCGATCGTCTCGATCGCCGCCGCGCTGTGCGCCTGGGGTTACTGGGTGGCCGGCATGGTGGCGTTCGCCACCCAGTGGTTCGTGCTCGTCCAGGCCGGCATTGCCGTCGCGGGCGGGATGGCGTTATTCGCGATCTACCTGCACCTGCGCGAGGCCACTCATTACGGTCGCCGCACGGCGCTCGCGCTCGCCGGCGTGGTAACGGTGGTGGTCGCTGCCGTCGCCTGGATCATCGCTTTTGGCGGCGAGGACGGCGACGTCAATCGCGTGAAGCTCGGTCCGGACGTGCGCCTCGGGGCGGATCGCGTCGTGCCGAACCGGGACGTTGCCGACTACCTGGCCGAAGTCGACGAGCTGAAGCGCGACGCCGGCCGCGAGCGCCAGAAATCGCTGCTCGACGCCCCGCTCGCCGACGCCGAAGACTGAGCGGGAACCCAGTCACTTCTTTCGCGCCGCGTAGTACGCCGCGACCTTGGGATGGTTCCTGACCCGTTCCAGGTGCTTTGCCAGGAGCGGCGCGTGCGTGTCCACGATGTCGGCGGGGATATGGTCCAGCGCCCCGGACTTCAGCCAGCGCACCCACAGGAAGCACTTGATGTCGGCGACGGTCAGGCGCTTTTCGACGAACCACTCGCCACCGCCCGCCTTGAGCCGGGCCTCAATCTGCTGCAGAAAACGCGGGATGGAACCCGCCGCGAGCGCTTCGCGCGCCTTCTTCTTGGCCTCGTCCTCGATGAAGATGGTGTTGCCAATCTTGGTGGAGATGTCCTCGACCGCCTCCATCACTTCATCGGCGAGCACAGCCTGCCAGTCGTCCTTCGGGTAGAGGCCAGCAAGCTTGCCGAGGTAACGGTTGATGGTGTTGGACTGCGTGATCACCTTGCCGTCCACTTCCAGCACCGGCAGCGCTTGGAACGGCGTCTTGTCGCGCTGCGCGGGCCAGTCCTTGCCGGCGATGCGCCTGTCCTCGAACGCGATGCCTCCGAGGTGCATCGTGAGGCGCGCGGCCTCGCCGCGGCCGCCGTCGAAGTCAAAGTAGGTCAGAATGAGCTTGGGCATGGGTAACTCATGATGAGAAAGCTGAAAATCGTGACTCTACACTGTTTCGGGAGCAATCCTCGGAAGCATGCGAATCAGAAGGGGCACTTCGTGCACTGCGCACAGGCCTGTGCGGAGCTGGCTGAGTGGATCTATCCGGCGGGACCCAATCGTCTCGAGCCGGACGTGGTCCGCAACCTGCTCAAGAATGAAATGGGCTGCACCGACGATGAGGTGGAAGCCTTCGGCTTCGAGGAGCCGCGCTGCTGGTTCCGGTTTACGGACAACCGCTACGCAGGCCTCGAGGACAGCATGGCCCACCTCGCCGATGATGCAACGTCACATCCGCGAGTACCTGGGCCCGAACCACGGCAAGATCACGATCCCGTCTATCATCTTCGGCTCGCGGCACGACCCGATGCTGGCCAACGCCCAGCAGATGGCGGCCGACCTGTTCGAGCGCTGCGAGCTTGCGATCGCCGACGAGATGCGCCCCTTCGCCAATCACGCGCTGCCTGACAGCACGGAGTGCTACGAGCGCATCGTGAGCTTTGTCAAGGCGCAGTCAAGCGCGCCACGACAGGGTTGATCGCCGCGCGGAGACCATGGTGATATCCGCACCCCGGCCCCGGTCTTCTCACCAGACAGCCCCCGCGGCAAGAGCCAGGCCATGCAGAAGTTCTCCAAGGACCCAGCAGCGCTTGCAAAACTCTCCCCGGAGCAATACCGCGTGACGCAGCAGTGCGGCACCGAACCGCCGGGCACGGGCGCCTACCTGCACAACAAGGAGCCGGGCATCTACGTGGACGTCGTTTCGGGCGAGCCGCTCTTCGCCTCGACCGACAAGTACGACTCCAAGTCCGGATGGCCGAGCTTCACCAGGCCGATCGAGCCCGCCAACGTCAAGGAGCTGTCGGACGAGTCTCACGGCATGGTCCGGACGGAAGTGCGCTCGGCCCAAGGCGACAGCCATCTGGGTCACGTCTTCACCGACGGTCCGCGCGATCGCGGCGGCCTGCGCTATTGCATCAATTCGGCCTCCCTGCGATTCATTCACCGGGACGACATGGAGAGAGAAGGCTACGGGGCGTACCTGAGCCAGGTGGGAGAAAAGTCATGACGCAAGAACGAGCTGTGCTTGCCGGCGGATGCTTCTGGGGTGTGCAGGATCTGTTTCGCCGCTACCCCGGCGTGATCTCGACGCGCGTCGGATACTCGGGCGGCAACACGCCCGATGCGACCTACCGGAATCACGGCTACCATGCCGAGGCGGTCGAGATCGTTTTCGATCCCGCGAAGATCAGCTTCCGGCAGATCCTCGAGTTTTTCTTCCAGATCCACGACCCCACGACGCGCAATCGCCAGGGCAACGACGTCGGCACCAGCTATCGCTCGGCCATCTACTACACGACCGAGGAGCAGCGCCGCGTCGCCGAGGACACGATTGCAGATGTCGACGCCTCTGGGTTGTGGCCCGGCAAGGTCGTGACCGAGGTCGCCCCGGCGGGCGATTTCTGGGAAGCCGAGCCGGAGCACCAGGATTATTTGCTCCAGAATCCAGGCGGCTATACCTGCCACTTCATCCGCCCCGACTGGACGTTGCCGAGGCGCAAGAGCGCCTAGGCATTGACGCCTGGAATCAGTACATCCCTAGCACCACACGCAGGCTTCGCTCGACCGCGGCGAGCTCCGCCGGCGTAAGTGCAGTGAGGGGTCCTTCGCCGATGCGAGCCCGGTCGAGCGATCGCGGCTGATCAACGACGACCTGGCAATCGTCTCTGAGACGGTCCCGCGCGGGTACCGTGACCCGCCATAGCTTGAACTCCGGGTAGACGTGCGTCGTCAATGGCAGCACGACGACCATCGGCGTGCCGGCGTTGATCAGCTCGTCGGCCTGAACGATCAGCACGGGCCTGGTCTTGCCGATCTCACGACCGCGGGCAGGATTGAGGTTTGCGGTCCAGATCTCGCCGCGCCTCATCAGCGCCTCTTCCTGCGCTGCCCGGCAGGCGAGCTGCCTGCGTATTGCCCCCGGCGCTCCGCCACGCGCAGTCCTTCATTGTCCAGCGGCAGGGCTTCCTCGGCGAGGGCAAGCGCTTCCTTGCGAATCTTCGGATCCGCGTAGGCCGCGCGTGCTTCCGCAACGAATGCAGCGATGTATCGCTGCCGCTCCTTCTGCTCGAGAAACTCGGCGATCGCCGTGCGCGCGATCTCTGACCGCGCCACGCCCTCGCGCCGCGCTTCCTCGACGAGCCGCGATTCGAGATCTTCCGGCAGTCGTAAGCTGAAGCCAGTCATGCATCACACTTCGTATCTCATCATGTATGACATAATGCCGTACGCTTCGTGTTTCGGCAAGGCTCGTTTGCCTGGCACGCTAGAGTGATCGCTCGTGAAGATCGCACTCATCCAGCAGCGGGCGACCGGGGACAAGCAGCAGAACATCGCGCACGGGCTCGCGAACCTCGAGGCGGCCGCCCGCAATGGGGCCAAGCTCGCCTGCTACGCGGAGCTCGCCTTCGAGTGGTTCCATCCGCAGCATCCCGCGAG
Source organism: Gammaproteobacteria bacterium (assembly GCA_052386275.1). GTDB lineage: Bacteria > Pseudomonadota > Gammaproteobacteria > Steroidobacterales > Steroidobacteraceae > SCUD01. The sequence continues at coordinate 24,837 of JBQTKI010000036.1, read as the reverse complement.
CGGCGACGTCCAGAGCCTCGCCGAGCCGTTGGACGGCCCGCTGGTCAGGGCGTTTCGTGACAAGGCGCGGGAGCTCGGTATCGTCGTCGTGCTGAATCTGTTCGAGCGCGAAGGCGATGCGACCTTCGACTCATCGCCGGTGATCGACGCCGACGGGACGCTACTCGGCGTCACGCGCATGGTGCACATCACCGAATACGCCTGCTTTCATGAGCAGGGCTACTACACGCCGGGCGACCGGGGCGCGCCGGTGTTTCGTACGCGCGCTGGCAACCTGGGCGTCGCCATCTGCTATGACCGCCATTTCCCCGAGTACATGCGTGCGCTGGCGCTCGCCGGTGCCGACCTCGTGGTCGTTCCGCAGGCCGGCGCCGTCGGCGAGTGGCCCGAGGGTCTGTACGAAGCCGAGATGCGCGTAGCGGCGTTCCAGAACGGCTATTTCGTCGCACTCTGCAATCGAGTCGGACGCGAGGATCGCCTCGAGTTCGCGGGCGAGTCGTTCGTCTGCGCGCCGGATGGCACCATCATTGCCCGGGCCGGACAGGGCAGCGACGAGATCCTGCACGCGGAGCTCGATCTCGCGTTCGCTGCGAGTTCACATGCCCGTCAACTGTTCCTCAAGCATCGCCGGCCGGAGCTGTATGCGCAGTGGCTGGCGAAGTGACGTATCGTCGCTCGTCATTCGGGGAGCAACCGCCCGACCGCGACCAGGTGGCGCTGGTAATACGGTGAGTCGAGGTTCGCGACGCTTACGGTGCCGCCACTCGACGGCGCATGCACGAACCGGCCTTCGCCCAGGAAGATGCCGACGTGCGAGAGCTTCTCCTGGTCCTGGAAGAACAGGAGGTCGCCTTCCGCGGCTTTCGCAAGCGGGATCTCGAGCGCGGTTTCGAACTGCTCGCGTGAGGTGCGCGGCACATCGTGGCCAAGCGACGTGTAGGTGTAATAGACGAGGCCGCTGCAGTCGAAGCCTTCTCTGGGATGGGCGCCGCCGTACTGGTACTTCACGCCGACCATCGAGAGCGCAAGCTGCGCGACGGGACCGCGCAGGTCGCCAGCCGCCGATCGTGGCTCGACTGCCGCGGGCGTGGGCACGGTAGGCGTCCCCGCGCATCCCGCCGCGAGCAGCAGGACCGCCAGGACCGCCGGAAGTGCCGCCGTTTTTCCCGTTCCCATGACCCGCATGATCAGCGTCACCCACTGAATCGGCACTGAACGATGGCCGGAGCCTAGCGGCGCGGCGCGGCCGCGTCGTCGGAGCGCATCACATAATGACCGGCACCCCGAACCAGCTGGCATGCAGCCAGAGAAAAAAGAGCGCGTAGAGCGCGAGTCCGCCGATGACCGCGATGACGTCATTCATCGCCGAAGTCGGGAGCGCAATCATCCGCCGCGCCGGGCGATGTGCGAGCGACACGCGGACGGCGATCGCCCAGACGAGGAAGCTGCCGAACAGCAGCAGATCGGCGACGCTGCCGTTGGTCAGGAGGTGCGCCACGGCCCATAGCATGGCTGCGAGCAGCAGTGGGTGCTGCGTGCGGGCGCGGATGCGACCGGAGAACACCGAGGCGAGCGCGAGCGTGAACACGGGCAACATCAGGAGCGCAGCCAGGTACCGGACCTCCGCCGGCGTTCCGTACAACACGCCAGCGGATGGGCGCGCGGCGCCATAGCCGCTGACGATGAGGTAAACGCCGAGTAGCGAAGCGACCGAATAAATGGCCTGCCAGGTCCGCGTGCCCAGCCGTTCGGCGACGCGATCGCGCCAGGGTAGCGCCAGCATCGAAATCGAATGAACGCCGAAAAAGACGACCAATCCGAGGATGAGCTTGCTCATGACGTCACCCGCGCCAGCCGGGAAGACCTATGTTAAGCGGGCCCGGGCGAAGGATTCCATCCGGCGTCGCGTCTAACCCATCGCAAATCCCTTTTTGCGGTGTGAATCCGCGCAAGACATGGAGCAATCGCCATGAAGAATCACATTGGAATCATTCGCGTGGCCGTGACCGCAGCTGTAGCGCTGACGGCGGCGGCATCTGCGCCCGCCATGGCCGCCCCGCCCCAGCCGTTCAAGCAGACCAACATCCACTTCGAGACCAACGCGTCGGCTTGCGACATGGGCATTCAGATCAGCTTCGATACGGACGGCATCACGGAAGGCGAGGTCGAGAATCCGTTCGAGCAGGCCGTCTTCACGATGCGGACGGTACTTGGCGCGGAAGACACCCACGACATCACCGAAGTCTTCCAGGAACGCGTGGAACCGCCGATCGTCGAGTTGGAGCAGGCACTCGGCTGCGAGCCTTCCGCGGATGCGATCACGCTGACCGAACTCCTGGCCAACTGGCCCGCCGGGTGGTATGAGTTCGACGGCGAGAGCGGCGGGACGGAATTCGAAAGCAGAACCAGGCTCACGCACCGGGTCCCCGCTGGCCCTGAGATTACCGCGCCGGCGGACCGCGCCGTCGTGTCCCACGACGCGAACCTCCTCATCCGGTGGAAAAAGGTGACCGCGCCAATCGTGCCCTTCCTCGGGCCGGTCGAGATCGTGGGCTACCACGTCGTAGTCGTCGACATCACCAACCCGGTATTGGCTCCGGGACAGACGAAGACCTCGTTCAACGCCGACCTGTCGAAGTCGGAAACCAGCATGCTGGTGCCGAAGCAGTACCTAGAGCCGGGCAGAGCCTATGAATTCGAGGTCCTGGCGACCGAGAAGTACGGCAACCAGACCATCACGGAAGGCGGAGTGATCTGCACGCTTCCGATGACGGCGGCTCAGTGCGAGGCGTTCTAACCCACGCGCCGGTCGCAATTACGACAGCCGGAGTCTTGCGAGGCCGTCGGCGAAAGCCGGCGGCCTCCGGTTGCTTCCGCTAGCAGCACGGCTGGCAGCATCGCTCGGCGTTTTCGTCAGGCCGCTTCCAGCAGTTTCGCCGCGCGATTGTAGTCGCGGGACGCGACCCAGAAAATCATTCCGAAACGGCCTGCGCCCGCCGCGATGGCATAGGCGGCGGTCACGTTGATGTTCGCTTGTCCCAGTTTGGCGAGTGGCGGCACCGCGGAGCCGACTTGATCCATTCCTTGCACCAAGAAGGCGCGCTTGATCCGGCTCAACTTCCAGCTCTCGCGTCGGGCGGCCGCCTTCAGTGCGTCCAGATTATCCGTGACGAGGTCGATCTGCGCCCTGTTGCGCCCCTGTGGAAAGCCGGAGAAGGCGTGCAGATAGACATTGCCGGCGCGCAGCGCCTCGAGGATGCGCGCCGCCTCGCCGGGTTTGCTTGCGGTGGTGACGTATGCGTAGTTCACCTTGCGAATGGTGTCTGGCATGGGGATCTCCTTGGCGGCTGCGTCGCCGGATTGTAACTCCCGGCCCGTACAGGCGCAGGGCCGGCAGCTTCACCTGCGCCGCGCTCAAGGCAGGACGCCCAGCTCATCCAGCGATCGGTGCAGCTCCGCCGCATCGCGATACACTCGATACGCGCCAGCCGCGAGCAACTCGTCCTCGCCGTATCCGCCGCTCATCAGCCCCACGCTCAGCATGTTGGCGCGTCGGGCCGCCAGCAGGTCCCACACCGCATCGCCGACGACATAGCACTCGGCGGCGGGCACGCCGAGCCTGGCCTGGCACGCGAGAAACAGATCCGGCTCCGGCTTCGCGCGCTTGACGTCGCGCCGCTCGATCACGACCGTCTCCTTGCCGATGCCGAGCGCATCCAGCGACAGATCGATCTCCGGACGGCTGCCGGAGGTCGCGATGCCGAACGGGATTTTCTGCACGCGCAGGGTGCGCAGCAGTTCGATGGCCCCCGGCAGCGGCCGGCGTTCGGGCAGGAACTGCCGGAACAATTCGCCGTGGCGTTTCAGGAGTACCTCCTCCTGCGCGGCATTGATCTCGCGCCCGAGCTCGCGGGCGGCCGCGCGCGCGGCGAGACCGCCGCTCATGCCGATGCGCCGATGGATGCGCCAGCCATCGATCGCCAGGCCGCTCTCCGCGAACGCCCGCTGCCAGGCGAATACGTGCGCGTAGACCGTGTCGATCAGCGTGCCGTCGAGATCGAAGATCAAGGCCTGCATGAATCTACCCGCGCCGGGTGTCGACCACAAACGACCGATTGATCTCGGCAATGCTGCGCGTCCCCGCCTGACGCATCGCGATCAGGAGCTCCGCGCGCAGGATGTCGAGGACTTTCTCGACGCCTTCCTGCCCGAAGGATGCGAGTCCCCAGATGTGGGGCCGCCCGATGGCGACGGCGTTCGCGCCGAGCGCGAGCGCCTTGAAGATGTCCGTGCCGCGGCGGAAGCCGCCGTCGACGATGATCGGGACGCGGCCGCGCCCACCCTCTGCGACTTCGACCAGGCTGTCGATTGAGGCGCGACCGCTGTCTTCGCCGCGGCCGCCGTGGTTCGACACGACGATGCCGTCCACGCCGTGGGTCACCGCAAGCTCCGCATCCTCGCGCGTCACGAGGCCCTTGACGACGAGTTTCCGGGGCCAGATGTCGCGCAGCCGGTTCAGGTAATCCCAGGTCATGTCGATCGGCGTCAGGCCGGTGACCGTCGAGACGTCGAGTCCCGCGAACATCGGCTTGCGGGCAACGATCTCGCTGAGCCGGGGTCGGCTGCTCGCGTGACATTGCGTGCAATCGCGCGAATCGCGCGGGATCGAGCGCGCGAGCGTCAGGCGGTTGGAGCCACCGTGGAGATCCACCGTCAACACGAGGACCGGGCAACCCGCCGCCTCGGCACGGCGCACGAGGGTTTGCGCGATGGTCCAGTCGTTGGTCGGGTAGAGCTGATACCAGACTGGCGCTCCGCGAGCCGCGGTCACGTCCTCGATACTGGTGGACGCAACGGTGGACAGCATCTGGAGATGCTGCTTCGACCGGGCAGCTCTGGCGACCGCCAGTTCCCCTTCCGGATGAAACGCGCGCTGGCTGCCGACCGGATCGAGGACGATGGGCGAATCCCAGGTCGTGCCTAAGAGCGTGACGGACATGTCGATGTGGCGAACGTCCACCATCCGCCGCATCCGCACCACGTAGTTCGCAATACCCGCTCGGTTGGCGTGCAGCGTCTCGTCGCCGTCCACGCCGGTCGCGAGATAACCGAAATGCGCCGCCGGCAGCTTCGCGCGCGCGACGCGCTCGAAGTCGAACACGTCGAGCGCCTGGTCCGCGGCGGTGATGACCGGATCCGCGTCATGGCCGAATGCCCCGAAGGATGCGCCGACCCCGGCCAGCGCCGGGGTCGCGACCATGGTTTGCAGGACGCGCCTGCGCGTCAGTCGTCTGGTGGTCATTTCGGAGTCTCCCCCGGGGAACCTGGCTCGGGCGTTCGCGCCTCTTGTCGGGCGATGCTACACTGAAAACGTGGGAAACCGGAGGCTCTGGCCCTGTTGACACGTGGTTCCAGGCTGATCGTCCGCATTCTTTCGGCGGCGCTGCTCATCGGGCAGGTGGGCGCCGCGGCCCACTCATACTCGCACCTGCCGGACGACCAGCAGGGCCTCCCGGAAGCGAGCCAAGGCTGCCGGACTTGCCATTCCTTCGCGCCGCTCCTGGGCGCGATCGGCGGTTCGCAGTCGGCCCTGCCCGTCGCTCCTTGCGGCTCCGAGATCGCAGTCCCCGCCGTCGATGCCGCCATCGCGCTCGACCCGCACTACCCGGCATTCCGCTCCCGCGCACCGCCCGCCATCCTCTGACTGCGCAATAACCGCACGGCCGCGCGCACGCGCGTTCGTGTCCGTTGAGTTGGAGGAGGATTTCCTGATGACGACTCTCAAGCATTTTGCGGCGTCCATGACGCTTGCGTGCGCGCTGCTACCCGCGATCGGCCGCGCCGCCGACGATGTCGCGACGCTACGCGCCGAGCTCGCGGCCCTGAAGAGCGAGTACGCTGCGCGACTCGAGGCGCTCGAAGCTCGCATCGCGGCGACTGAGCCGCCCGTGCCCATCGCGCCCGCGAGTTCGCCGTCAGCGCTCAACCCGGCGATTTCGCTGATCCTCGCCGGCAACTACACGAATCTCTCCGAGGATCCCGGGACCTGGGCCATTGCCGGCTTCATGCCGAGCGGCGGCGAGGTCGGTCCCGGCGAGCGCAGCTTCAACCTCTCCGAGTCCGAGCTGGTGCTGACCGCGAACGTGGACCCGTACTTTTCGGCGACGTTGATTGCTGCGGTCACGCCGGAGAGCGAGATCGAGGTCGAGGAGGCCTATTTCCGCACGCTGGCGCTGCCCTCGGGACTCACGGCCAAGGGCGGCCGTTTCTTCTCGGGCTTCGGCTACCTGAACGAAGTGCACGCGCATGCCTGGGACTTCATCGACCAGCCGCTCGTGTACCAGGCGCTGTTCGGCAACCAGATGAGGCAGGTCGGTCTGCAACTCAAGTGGCTGGCGCCGACCGACCTGTTCGTGGAATTCGGCGCCGAGGCGGGCAATGGCGAAGCCTTCCCGGGCACGCGCCGGAACCGCAACAGCGTGAACAGCACGACGCTCTTCGCCCATGCGGGCGGCGACATCGGCGAGTCCACGAGCTGGCGCGCCGGCGGCTCGTGGCACGATATGAGGGCAGAAGATCGCGGCTACGAGGACGTGGATGATCTCGACAACTCCGTGCTCAATTCGTTCACGGGCAGCTCTCGCACCTGGGCTGTTGATGCGATCCTGAAGTGGCGGCCGTACGGCGACGTTTCCCGCCGGGAACTCAAGCTCCAGGGCGAGTATTTCCGGCGCAAGGAAAACGGCGAGCTCGCCTTCGACGTCGTGGGCCTGGGCCTCAGCGATGCCTATCGGAGCGAACAGTCCGGATGGTACGTGCAAGGCGTGTATCAGTTCCGCCAGCGCTGGCGCGCCGGCCTGCGCTACGACTCGCTCGACTCCGGCACACAGCGCATCGGGCTCGTAGATTCCGGGGTGCTGCCGCCGGAGGCTTTCCCCGCGCTCCTCGCCGCAACTCCCGAGCGGATCACGACCATGCTCGACTGGAGCCCAAGCGAGTTCTCGCGCGTCCGCGCGCAGTACAGCTGGGACGATGCCCGCGACACCGGGGACGACGATCGCCAGATCCGCCTGCAATACATCTACGGCATCGGCGCGCACAGCGCGCACAAGTACTAGGAGGCGCAGTCATGAATACGTACATTCGTGGTCTCGCCGCGCTCCTGATGCTGGCCGCGGTCGCGCCCTCGCAGGCGGCGCTCAAGGTGCTGGCGACGACCGCCGACTGGGGCGCGCTCGCAACGGAACTCGGCGGCGAGCGCGTCAACGTCCATACGGCGACCGGCGCCTTGCAGGACGTGCACCGCGTGGACGCGAAGCCGAGCCTGGTCGCGCGCGCCCGCACGGCGGATCTCGTGATCTCGAACGGCGGGGAACTCGAGATCGGCTGGCTGCCGGTGCTGGTGCGTGAATCCGGCAACCGGCGCATCCAGCCCGGCGGCACCGGGTACTTCGAGGCGACCGCGTACGTCAGGCTGCTGGAGAAGCCGACGCAGTTCGACCGCGCGCTCGGCGACATCCATCCCCAGGGTAACCCGCACGTGCAGCTCGATCCGCGCAACGTCGCCGCGATCGCGAAAGCGCTCACCGCGCGATTTGCGCAGCTCGACGTGGCAAATGCCGGCTATTACCAGGAGCGCGGCGCGGAATTCGGTGCACGCTGGACCCAGGCGATGGCGCGCTGGGAGGGCAAGGCCGCGCCGCTCAAGGGAGTTCCGGTCGTCGTGATGCATCGCGACCAGGCCTATCTCTGTCATTGGCTCGGCCTGAGGGAACTCGCGTCCATCGAGCCGAAGCCGGGCGTGCCGCCGAGTGCCGGGCACCTGAGCCAGCTGGTGGCGAAGCTCTCCGGCACGCCGCCGCGCATGATCCTGCGCAATGCCTACAACGACCCGAAGCCGGCCAACTGGCTGGCGGAGCGCATCAAGGCGCCCGTCGTGCTGCTGCCGTTCTCGGTCGGCGGCACGCCGGAGGCGAAGGACCTGTTCGGCCTGTTCGACGACACGCTGAACCGGCTGCTGGCGGAGGTCCGGTGAGCGCCTTCGGCGTGGACGTGGACATCCTGTGGCCGGCGCTGGTTGCGGGCCTCCTGGTCTCGATCTCGCACGTGCCGCTGGGCCAGCAGGTGCTGGCCCGCGGCATCGTGTTCATCGATCTCGCGATCGCACAGGTCGCGGCGCTCGGCGTGATCGTCGCCTACAGTCTCGGCTGGGCGATAGAAGGTTGGGGCGCGCAGGCGGCCGCCGGCTTGGCGGCGCTTGCCGGCGCACTCCTGCTGACCTGGACTGAGCGCAAGCGGCCGGAGATTCAGGAAGCGCTGATCGGGATCCTCTTCATCCTCGCCTCCACCGCGCAGATCCTGGTGCTCGCGAACGACCCGCACGGCGGCGATTACCTCAAGGACCTGCTGGCCGGGCAGATCCTCTGGGCTTCGACCGAACAACTGGTGCGAACCGGGATCCTGACGGCGGTCTTCGCTGCCGTCTGGTTCCTGTGGCGCGAACGGATCGGACGCGCGGGCTTCTACGTGCTGTTCGCGGTCGTGGTCACCGCGTCGGTTCAGCTGGTCGGCGTGTACCTCGTGTTCACGACGTTGATCGTGCCCGCGGTCGCGACCTACCGGATGGCCGCCGGCCGGCAGCTTGGACTGGGGTACGGGCTCGCGGTCGCGAGCTATCTCGCGGGACTCGCGGCGTCGGTGGTGACGGACCTGCCCTCGAGCGCTGTGATCGTGTGGGTGATGGCGTTGCTCGGGCTCTTCGTGCATCTGGCCGGAGGCTCCGCCGGCCGGCGCGCGGTCACTCCGCGCTGAATTCCGGCAGAAACGCCCGACGGATGCGCCGCCGCTCGCGCGCGGTCAGGACGCCGACGAAAGGCGTCGTGCTGCGAAGCCGCACGGCCCTCTCGGTCTGCCCGGTCAGCAGGTCAAGAATCTCGGGCAAGGGCCGCTTTAGAATCGCGCGCCAAGCCCTGATGGCGGCGCCGGCAGCGCCGCTGTTCCGCCCTTCCCATCGTCGCAGACTTCGCCGCGCGACTGCGAGCAGCGCCGGGTTGTGTTCGATCTTGCAGGCGGCGCATGCGTTCGGCGGCGGTCAGCGCGGTCGCTTTCCGTGGCCGTCCCGGGCGGCGTCGTCTGTACAGCATGTATTTTCCGTAACGCGTGGCGAAAACCCGGCCCTGCGGGGGAGACCTGCTCGCGCCGGCGGCGCAGACCGCAAGCGTATGACCGCTGCGGCCGGCCAGCGCAGGAGCATATGACCGCCGCGGCCCGGGAAGGGCGCGGAAAACTCTCCGAAAGTCCTGGATTTCCGCGGGCGCGGGTCTACCCCGTGGCACACGGATCGCGCCCGACCCGCGCGGACTGTTCGCGCCTAGCGCGAACTCCTGAACAGCAGCCAGGCCAGGATGCCTGGGATCACGACGCCGATGACGCTCACCCACATCGGGATGGCGAGGGCGCCGACCGTTACGGGAACGCCGAAAGAGATGCGCAACAGGTGCGCAATCGCGACGGTCCCAAAAAGTATCGCGGCGAAAGATGCGACGAAGTTCTTGTCCACGGGTGCCCTCCAAGGTCTGGGTGCCACGCGATCACGGCGCAGCCGTGAGCCCCGCCTCGCGGCGCGGGTCGGAGACGATCTGCAGGAAGCGCAGGATTTCCTTGCGCTCCGGGTGCCAGGCCTTCATGTAGATGTGCTCGTAGGCAAGGCCCGTGTTGCCGATCTCCCTGCGGCCAGCGTCATCACGACCGCAAGGAGGCGCGCATCCCGGCGGCGGCAGATGCTTGGTTTCGGCATGGATTAATCGTAACGTGTCATGAGAATTCCATCCTGTCCGGCCATTTCCGCCGCTACACTGCCTTCATCAGCACGCTTCTCAGGCACAGGACTGTCTGATCCCTGCCCGTGACCCGGCTTGTGGACTGAAAGAATCTCGCCGGCAGCTCCGCCAGCGCCAGGTGGCGCCCGCGGGCTGCCTGCTCGTCGAATATTCGCCGCGCCTCACCCGAGGCGGTCGAGAAGTCCTCGTTCCGCACCGCCCACACGACGATGTCCAGCTCCGGTTCCGGTCCGACCGCATACTGCGAATCGCCGGCAAGCCGCCGATGCAGCTCCAACGCCTGTGTCCGGCATGATGCCAGCATTCCCGCGAGCTCCCCGCCGCGCACGAGCGGAAACAGCCGTTGTGTGGCCCATAACGCGACCGCGGCAGCCCCCGCGCGCGAGCATTCCAGGCTGATCTCGCCGAGGTGCGGGTCGCTGGAGCTGAAATACGTGTATGGCGACTCGTGCTGGTAGAACCTGCCGATCGAGGGATCGCGAAACAGCACGCAACCACAGCCGTAGGGCTGGAGCCCATGCTTGTGCGGATCGATCACGATCGAGTCCACCTCGCCCAGGCGATCGAACGCCGCGCGCGCGGGCGGCGCGAGATTGGACGCAAGCACGTAGTAGCCCCCATACGCGCAATCGGCGTGCAGCCGGAAGCCGTAGCGCTCGCGAAGCTGAAGGATCACCGGCAATGGATCCATGGCACCGGTCGCCGTCGTTCCCAGCGTCGCGACCACCGTCCCGACGCCGCCGCGTTTCAGCCGGTCCTCCAGCGCATTCATGTCCATGCGTGCGGAATCGTCGCAAGAGATCGCCTCGAACGGCAGCTTGAGCACGCCGCTGATGCGCGAATGCGTGTAATGCGCCTGCTCGGAGGCGACGATGGTCTTGCCGGGTGCGAGCTCGCCCGCAACCCATAGCGCCTCGAGGTTCGCCATCGTGCCGCCACCGCACAGATGCCCGAGGAATGTTTTCCAGCCGAACATGCGCGCGATCTCGGCGACCGTTTCCTTTTCCATGCGCGAGCTTGCGCGCCCGCCGTCGAGCGCGTGGTTGTTGGGGTTGATGTACATCGCGAGCGCGTATGCGAGCCGCGCAATCGCATGCGGCGGCTTGAGCATCTGGCCCGCGTACTGAGGATGGAAGTAGGGATAGTTGTCCTGCATGCGCGTGGCGACTTCGAGGAGCACTTTGCGCATCGCCGCGCGGTCTTCGTATGGCGGGGTATGGGGCGGCAGGTCCTCGAAGCCCTCCTCCAGGCGCGCGAGCGCCTCGCGCAGCAGCTCCAGGCTGTCCTTGTCGAACTCGAACCCGCGATGCGGCGGGCGCTCGGCGTTCAATGCTTCATCGCCTGTTCCGCGCGCGCCGCGCCGCGCAGGCTGTTGGCGCGGTTCGGATACAGCTCCAGCGAACGGCGGTACGCGGCGAGCGCCTTGTCAGGCTGCTTCTGCGCCATCCACATGTCGCCGAGCAGCTCGTACGCCGGTAGCGTGGGCCCCGGGGTCACGGCGTGCTTGGGAGTTGATGTTTCGAGATCCGCCGCGGCCTGCAAACGCTCGATCGCCTTGGCCGCATTGCCCTCGTCCTGCGCGATCCAGGCCTCGACCTCGAGACGCAGTACGCGAATGTTGCGCGCAAAGAGCTCCTCGCCGGCCTGCTGGGCGGCGGCCTCCAGTGCTTCAAGCCGGACGCTTGCCTCGAGGGCTGTATCGACCCGCCCGAACCGCGCGGCGCCAAGCCCGCGCGCATAGACCGCAATCGCCTCTGGCCAGGGGAAACGATCCCAGGGAATGCTCGCGGGCTCGCGCACCGGCACGGTGGCGGCTTCCGCCCACTCCCGGCGCTCCAGAGCGTATCGCGCGCGTATGGAAGCGAGATGAAACGCGGTCTTGAAGCTCGGCTCGAGCCACTCGGTGCGCATCAGGCGTTCGAGTTGTGCGCGGGCGTTCTCGTGATCGCCTTTCTGGAGATAGGCGTAAACGAGGTACTCGATGGCGTGCGGGAACTCGTCCCACACGAGCTCGCCATGTTCGCCCGTCGGGTGCTCGAGCGCCGCATCGGCGGCGAGCAGGTTGCCGCGGATCACGCCGTCCCAGTCGCCCAGGCGTGTGTAGATGTGCGTCGGCATGTGCAGCGCGTGGGGATTGCGCGGCGCGGCGGACTCATATTTGCGCGTGATCTCGAGCAGCTGCTGTTCGCGGCCCGGCACGTCATTGGCGTGCACCAGGTAATGCATGGCGCCCGGGTGGTCTGGGTTCTTGTCGTAGACGCGCAGCAGGATCGCGGCGGCTTCGTCGGCGTTGGTCCGGGAAATGACATTTGGCGGCACGACCGCGAGATGCGCGAGCGCATAGAAAGCTGCCGCCTCGTCGTCTTCCGGCAGCGCCCGGTACAGCGACTCGGATGCCTGCTCCCAGCGCCGGATCCGCAGCCAGTAATCCTCGCCTGCCGGCTCGCGGAAGAAGGCCTCGGCGGTTGCGATGAACTGCTGCTCGCGCGGCGTGGGTGGCGACAGCGACCGCGCCTCCTGAAGCTCGTCCCAGCCGAGCTGTCGCTCCCGCGGCCCCGGTCGCGTGGGCCACAGCGGCTGGAACAGCGTCATGGCGACGCCCCAGTGCGCAATCGCGCAGTTCGGATCGGCGGCGGCTGCCTGCCGGAAAGCCGTCCGTGCCTGTGGATACGTCATGTGATGTAGCAATGCGAGGCCTCGATCGAAGGCCCGCTGCGCGGGCTCGGCGCAGCTGACCGGAAAGTGCACGGCGCCGAGTTGCTCGCCGTCGTGGTGCCCGGCGGATGCGGAAGCCGTGCTGCTCGCGATGAAGCAGCAGGCGCCGACCAGAGCGCCGGTGGCTGCATGGATGAATCGCTTCCAATGCCGAACAACTTCCGCGATGTGCTGGGGCATGGATCCTCCGGCAAGAGTGCGATAATAGGGCCAGTCGCCAATCAGCTGGAGGCGACCTTGCCGACAATGTTCATCACGGGCGCCAGCCGCGGCCTCGGTCTCGAGTTCGTGCGCCAGTACGCCGCCGACGGCTGGCAGGTGCACGCCGCCTGCCGGGACCCGGGAGCGGCGCGGGAATTGCAGGAGCTCGCGGCCGGCAGCAGTGGCCGCATCCGCGTCGGGCAGCTCGACGTCACCGATTCCGCGAGCGTCAAGACCGCGGCTGCGGCGCTCAAAGGAGAGTCCATAGATCTCCTGATCAACAACGCGGGCGTCGGCAACCCGCCCGGGAAGGCGCTCGGCTCGCTCGATTATGCGGCCTGGCTGAAGGTGCTCGACGTGAATGCCCTAGGTCCCGCGCGAGTCGCCGAAGCCATGGTAGAAAATGTCGCGAAGGGAGGGCGCAAGCTCATCGTCACGATCACGAGCCGCATGGGCTCGATTGCCGACAACAACTCGGGCGGTTCCTATCCTTATCGCAGCTCCAAGGCTGCCGTGAACATGGTCATGAAGAGCCTTGCAATGGACCTCGCGCCGCGCGGAATCGCCTGTATCGTATTGCATCCCGGCTGGGTGCGCACCGACATGGGCGGAGCGGGCGGCAAGCTTTCGCCCGAGCAGAGTATCTCCGAGCTGCGCAAGCTGATCGCGAGGCTGGGGCCGAAGGACTCCGGAAAGTTCTACGACCACGACGGGCAGCAGATTCCCTGGTAGTCCGGCCCTCAATCCCAGGCCGGCTCGCAGCGCACGTCGGTCTTGACCGAGTTTGCAATGAAGCATTCCTCGTGCGCCGCGTGGTGGATCGCGAGGACCTCGTCGCGGCCCGGTTGGCGCTCACCGCCGAAGACAACTCGCGGACGTAGCGTCACGCTAGTCATCGCGAGCTTGCCGTTGCCATCCTTCGCCATGACGCCGACCGCTTCGTCGCGATAGCTCTCGACCAGGAGCTTTCGTTTCGCCGCGATCGAGAGGAACCACAGCATGTGGCAGCTCGAGAGTGCCGCGACGAAGGCCTCCTCGGGGTCCACGGCGGCCTCTGACGACATTGGCAGCGGCACGACGTGCGGTGATGCGGAGGCCGGCACTTCGACACCGCCGTCGAACTGCCAGCGATGCACGCGGCTGTAGCGATGGTCGGTGAAAACCGCACCATTGCGGTCCCAACTCACGACCGCCTTGTATTCCGCCATGATCTGCCTCGGTGAGTTACTGCATCGCGCAAAATGTAGTCCCGGCGGGTCGATTCCGCCAACGAATGCCGATGGGCGCTGTCGAATCCGGCGGCTGCCATTCGACTACACTCCGTGAAGGCGACCCTCCAGGAGTAGCCATGGCCAGGATCGTCACGAAAACCCGTCCCCGCAAGGCGGCAAGCACACGCATCGCGGGCGTCACCCGCCGAATTGTTGCGCCCACGGAGTGGCGGCGCGCCTGCGCGGCGATCACGGCCAAGGAAAAAGCCCACATGCGCCGCGGCGACGCGATCGCCGCCGCCCGGCGGCGCATGCCCTGGATGAAGATGGGCACGCACCATGTCTTCGAGGGCCCGCGCGGCCGCCTGAAGCTCGTCGACCTCTTCGAGGGTCGCACACAGCTCGTCCTCTACCACTTCATGTTTGGCCCGAAGGTCAATGGCTGGCCGGACTACGGCTGCGTCGGCTGCTCGTTCGTCGCTGACCAGATCTGCCACCTCGACCATGTCCACGCGCGCGACATCACGTTTGCAATGACGTCGGCCGTGCCGTATGCGGATATCGCGCGCCTGCGTGCGCGGATGGGCTGGGAGCGCCTGCCCTGGTACTCGGGAACGGAGGAGTTCAACGCCGACTGCGACGTCGCGGACCGCCTCGGCAACAGCTTCGGCCTGAACGTCTTCTGCCGCGACGGCGCGGACGTCTATCGCACGCATTTCGTCGCGCGCCGCGGTATCGAGGCGTTCGGCACCGCGTGGACTTTCTACGACCTCACGCCGCTCGGCCGGCAGGAGGAATGGCAGGACGTCCCGGCCGGCTCGCCGCAGGGCGCGCCCTACGGGTGGTGGCGCCGGCACGGGATGTATGATGCCGGCACCGGGAGCGCCTGAGACATGTGCCCGTTGTGCCTGATGTCGGCTGTGATGACCGCGGGAATTGCCGCCGCGGGCGGCGGCGCCACGGCGCTGATAGTGCGCCGCGTCTGGGTCCGCAGGCGCAAGCGGCGGAAATAGCTGCAGACGCGTCGCCGCTGCCGGTACCTGCCGCGCGGCGGCCGGCCACCGGTCGCGCGCTACGCGCCCATGCCTCCGCCCGGTGACATGCCGCCGCCGGCCTGCCCGGCGAGGATGGCTTGCCAGGTGAGCTCGAGTCCGTTGCGCTTGCCTTTCGGCACGATCTTCAACCCTTCCGGCGAGAACGTGATCATGTACGGCTGATCGCCGATCGCCAGCTCGCGCTTCAGGGGCTTCTCGAGTTTGGTCGCCATGAATCCTCCGATGTCCTTGCAGCCGGGGCTGCCGGCCGTTCGATCAGGCCAAAGGATAGCGAGTTCGGCCCGAATCTGCCGGATCAGCGGTTTTTGCGGCCTCCGGGTCTCAGGACCGACCATGCCGCAAGCGCGGCGAGCTTCTGGTCACGACCCCAGGGCGGCGGCGCGATCTTCCCGACTCTCGTGACGTCGAGCGCGGAATGCGGGACGATGTGCACCGGAATCGGACTCGCCGCCCGGATCACGTCGCGGTAGAAGCAGCCTTCCGCGGTGTGGATGCGCGGGTGCGAGGCGAGCACCTGCTCGAGCGGGCCGGCCTCGCCCGGCTTGGCGACGATGGCGCAGACCTCGGCCTGCCTGGCGAGCGCCGCGAGCGAGCGCCGGGCGTTCGCGATCGCCTTGGCGCGTATGCGCGCGATCCACTGGCTGGCGGCCGCCGGTTTCATTTCCGCGGCCATGTGGAAGCAGAACCGTTGCGAGTCGCCGAGAATTTCCACGATCTCGTTCGCGACGATCTCGGGCTCCGCAAGCGATCCGCCCGCGACCACGCAGGCGCCCCAGCCCGTGTGCACGCTGATGCCGAGCGCGCGCTTCATCAGAAAAGCTTAACGCACATCGCCTCCGAATCGTGGTATGAAATTCCCGCCATGACGATCGAACGCAGGACGGTGGAGGCGAAGCTGCCGATCGGGGCCGGCGACGCCCTGATCGTGGTGGACGTACAGCGCGATTTCCTGCCCGGCGGGGCGCTCGGCGTGCCGGCGGGCGATGAGGTCATCCAGCCGCTCAACCACGCGATCGCCGCGTTCCGGCGCGCGGGCCAGCCGGTTTACTTCTCGCGCGACTGGCACCCGGCCGATCACTGTTCGTTCAAGGCGCAAGGCGGACCCTGGCCGCCGCACTGCGTGGCGGGAAGCAAGGGCGCGATGTTTGCGCCGGGCCTGACCGTGCCGCCGGACGCGGCCGTGGTGTCCAAGGCGGATACGCCCGAGCGCGACGCCTATTCCGCGTTCCAGGGCACCGATCTCGCGGCCCGACTCGAGGCCGCCGGCATCCGGCGCCTGTTCGTCGGCGGGCTCGCGACCGATTACTGCGTGAAGGCGACCGTGCTGGACGCCCGAAGGCACGGTTTCGAGGTCGACGTCATGCAGGACGCGGTGCGCGCGGTCAACGTCGAGGCCGGCGACGGCGAGCGCGCGCTCGGGGAAATGCGGCGGGAAGGCACAGGACTCATCCAGAGCGCGGACTTCGCGGGGTAGAATCGGCCCCGTCATGTCCGACACGCCTGCGCGCGGCGACGCGCTGCTGACAGACCTTTACCAGCTCACGATGCTGGCCGCGTACTACGAGCGCGGCATGACCGGCGAGGCGGTGTTCGAGTTCTTCGTGCGCCGCCTTCCGGCGACGCGGAATTTCCTGCTGACCGCGGGTCTCGCGCAGCTCGTCGAGTACCTCGAAAGCCTGCGCTTCGGCGAAGCGGAGCTGGCCTGGCTCTCGACCATCGGCCGGTTCAATGCCGATTTCCTCGAGCGCCTCGGGCGATTCCGCTTCACCGGTGATCTCGACGCGCTGCCCGAGGGCACCGTCTGTTTCGCGAACGAGCCGATCGCGCGCATCACGGCGCCCCTGCCGGAGGCGCAGTTCATCGAATCACGGCTGATCAACCTGCTGCACTTTCAGACCGTGATCGCGAGCAAGGCCGCGCGCCTGGTGCTGGCGGCGCCTGACCGCATGCTCGCGGATTTCGGCTTCCGCCGCGCGCACGGCGCGGAGGCTGGCGTGCTCGCCGCGCGGGCGGCGTACCTCGCGGGCTTCGAGGGCACGGCGACGGTGGAGGCGGGCCGGCGATTCGGTATCCCGGTCCTCGGCACCATGGCCCACTCTTTTGTTCTCGCGCATGCGAGCGAAGCGGACGCGTTCCGTCATTTCCTCGAGTGCTATCCGGACAACACGACGCTCTTGATCGACACTTTCGACACGGTGGCAGGCGCGCGCAAGGTCGTCGAGCTTGCCGCGGTGCTGCGGGCGTCCGGCATCCGCATCGACGCCGTGCGCATCGACAGCGGCGGCATCGGAGAACTCTCCCGCGCCGTGCGGCGCATCCTGGACGACGGCGGCTGCCGGGATACGCGCATCTTCGCGAGCGGCGGGCTCGACGAGGCGGCGATCGCGGCGCTGGTGGACAGCGGCGCGCCGATCGACGGCTACGGCGTCGGCACCACGCTGGATGCCTCGGTGGACGAGCCGGTGTTCGACTGCGCCTACAAGCTCCAGGAATTCGCGGGCCGGCCGGTGCGCAAACTCTCCCCGGGCAAGGAGACCTGGCCGGGCCGCAAGCAGGTGGAGCGCCACTTCGACCGCGACGGCCGCCTGCTCCGCGACGACGTCGTGCTCGAGTCCGACGCCATCCGCGGCCAGCGTCTGCTGGTGCCGGTCATGCGCAGGGGCCGGCGCATCGAGCCGCTGCCCGCGCTCCGGGATTGCCGCGCGCGCGCGCAGCGCGAGCTGGCAGCGTTGCCGCTCGCGCTGCGCTCGATCACGCGGCAGGCGCAGTACGAGGTAAGGATGGCGGCGTCGGTCCGCGAGCTCGCTGGGAATTCGTCGCGCGGCTGAATCATCCCGCTGCCCTGGCCGCCTCGTGCACCCTGGCGAGCAGCACCACGATGTCGCTCCAGCCGCTGTTGGGCGCGGCCGCCTTGACGCCCCCGGGGCCAAGGCGCAGGATCAGCCAAGACTCGCGGGCGACGGGTCCTCAATCCGCACCAGGGAGGAGCGGGGTGAAGGGGATCGTGTTCAACCTGCTCGAGGAAGTCGTCACGACCCAGGTCGGCGAGGCGGCGTGGGACAAGATCCTCGCACACGCCGGCGCCGATGGCGCCTATACCTCCCTCGGCAACTACCCCGATGAAACTTTCGTAAAGCTGATCGGTGTGCTCGCCAGGGCGAGCAGGAAGACCGACCGGTAGGTTCTCTCGTGGTTCGGCCGTCATGCGATGCCGTTCCTGTCGCAGCGCTACCCCGAGCTCTTCACCGGCCAGCGCGGGCTGCGCGGCTTCCTGCTCTCGCTCAACGACGTGATCCACGCCGAGGTGCGCCAGCTCTATCCCGGCGCCGACATTCCGATGTTCGAGTTTGAAACGCCGCCGGGCGAGGCCGCGCACGACACGCTGATCATCCATTACCGGTCCAAGCGCAGGCTCTGCCCGCTGGCGGAAGGCTTCATCGCGGGCGCCGCGGATCACTACCAGGAGCAGGTCGCCGTCAGCCAGCCGAAGTGCATGCTGGATGGCGCGCCCGAATGCATCCTCGTGTGCCGCTTCGAAAGGCAGGGATCGCCATGAACGACGCCACCCACGACGAGCTCGAGCGCTGGAAGCGCAAGTTCGAACGCGAACACAGGGCGCGCCTCGAGGCCGAAACCATCGCGGAGCGCTTCACACGGGACGCCCTGCACGACCCGCTGACCGGCCTCGCGAACCGCGCGCTGTTCCTCGATCGCCTGCAGCACGCGCTCGCGGCGACCGGCCGGCACCGCGCGCCGCTCGCAACGGTGCTCCTTGACCTCGACGGCTTCAAGGAGATCAACGACAGCTACGGCCACGCGGTCGGTGATGAACTGCTGGTCGCGGTCGCGAACCGACTGACCGAATCCGTCCGTTCGGTGGACACGGTCGCGCGCCTCGGCGGCGACGAGTTCGCGCTCGTGATCGATGACGTGGACGAGAAGACCAAGGACCAGGTCATCGAGCGCGTCAAGCGCGCGCTCGAGACGCCGTTCCTGGTCCACGGGCAGCCGCGTCGGGTCGGCGGCAGCATCGGTCTCGCGCTCTCACGCGGCAACATGGACAGCCCGAGCGACCTGCTGCGCCGCGCTGACATGGCGATGTACGCGGCAAAGCGCGAAGGCAAGACGGGGCATGCGGTATTCGAGACCGGCATGCACACGGCGATGCTGTTCCGGCTCGAGATGAAGTCGGACCTGCAGCGCGCGCTCGCGGAGCGCGAGTTCGTGGTGCATTACCAGCCGGTCGTGGAACTGCCGGGCGGCGCGCCGTCGGCGATGGAGGCGCTGGTGCGCTGGAGCCGGCCGGGCGGCGGCGTGATTCCGCCGGGCGAGTTCATCCCGCTCGCCGAGGAGACCGGCATGATCGTGCCGCTCGGCTGGTGGGTGCTCGAAGAGAGCTGCCGTCAGTTTTGCGAATGGCAGCACGCGCGCGCGTCGTTCGCGCACTTGACACTGCACGTGAACCTTGCGGCCCGGCAGCTGCACGACCCGCAGGCGCCCGCCAGGGTGCTGGATGCCCTGAGCGCATCCGGGCTCACCGCCGACAAAGTGGTGCTGGAACTGACCGAAAGCAGCATCATGCAGGACGTCGAGGCCGCGCTCGGCGCGATGCTGAAGCTGACCGCGCTCGGCGTGCGCATGGGCATAGACGATTTCGGCACGGGCTATTCGTCGCTGAGCTACCTGCAGAAGCTGCCGGTCTCGGTACTGAAGATCGACAAGTCCTTCGTGGATCACATCGCGGAGAGCAAGCAGGGCGCGGCGCTGGTGCGGGCCATCATCGGCATCGGCAATGCGCTCGAACTCAAGCTGGTCGCGGAAGGGGTCGAACGCCTGGAACAGGTGGGCCGGCTGCTCGCGCTTAACTGCCGCTTCGCGCAGGGCTACTATTTCAGCCGGCCGCTGGCCGCGGAGGCGATGGAGAAATACCTCGATCGGCAGCAGTCGCTCGCCGGGAGCTGAACGCGCTTACTTCGGCAGCGGGATGATCATGCGCACCTTCTCGCGGTACTCCACGTACGCCTGCCCGTGGAAGCGGATCATGTCGCGCTCCTCGAACTGCAACGCGACGAAGATGTAAACGGTCGTCGCGATCGCGAACAGCAGGTGGCCGGTCGTCATGGTCGGCGCCGACCAGAACGCGATGATGAACCCCAGCATGATCGGGTGGCGCACGACCTTGTAGAAGTAGGGCGTCACGAAACCCGATTGGGTGTAGGGCTGCTGACGCAGGTACAGATACACCTGCCGCAACCCAAACAGGTCGAAGTGGTTGATCAGAAACGTGCTGATGAGCACGATCAGCCAGCCGAGCGCGAACAGCGCCCAGATCACGTTCGCCGCAACCTCGTTCTCGACGTTCCAGACGATGTCGGTCATCGGCCGCCACTGCCAGAACAGCAGGACGAGCGCAGCAGATGAGAGCAATACATAGGTGCTGCGCTCGATCGGCCGCGGCACGATCCTGGTCCAGACTTCCTTGAAGCCCGGCCGCGCCATGACCGTGTGCTGGACGGCGAAGATCGCGAGCAGAACGGCGTTGACGAGGAGCGCCGCGCCGAGCGGGCCCGGCGTGCCGGAATCGATGGACTTCGGCACCAGGAAGTCGCCGACGAAGCCGATCGCGTAGAGAAAAGTCGCGAGGAAAATGATGTAGCAGATGGCGCCGTAGAGCAGCGCTGGAAAACGGCTCATGGTCGTGCTCCCTTGAGGTCCCCCGGATGCAGGGTAGCGCCGCACGGTGGCAGGCGCCAGCCGTTATTCAGCCGCCGTCGATCGGGGCGGCACGGAATCGACAGTAGACGAACGGCTGACTTGCCTGCCACGGTGTCCGGTGCATCTCGCGCCGCACCTCCGCGAGCTCGAACCCCGTGCCCAACTCCGCCGCGAGTGAGCGCTCGTCGTGGCGCATCACGGGCAGGCCGCTGCACTTCGGCGGGCCATCGGGCGCGAAGGTGGCGATCACGACCGCGCTGCCTGGCGCCAGTGCCTTGCGGAGCGTCGCGACGTAAGCGCGCCGATCCGCGACCTCCGTCAGGAAATGGAAAACCGCGCGGTCGTGCCAGAGCCCGTACCGGCGCGGAGGTTCGAATTCCGTGACATCGGC
Source organism: Gammaproteobacteria bacterium (assembly GCA_052386275.1). Classification (GTDB taxonomy): domain Bacteria; phylum Pseudomonadota; class Gammaproteobacteria; order Steroidobacterales; family Steroidobacteraceae; genus SCUD01. Next base: position 3,710 of record JBQTKI010000036.1, on the reverse strand, counting down.
CTCGTGCCATGCGACGTCCGCGGCTTTCGCGCCGAGCCGGGCCCGGCTCGCCTGCATCGCGGCGTCCGCGATGTCGAGCACCGCGAGATGGGTGTAACCGAGCTCGAGCAGGCGATCCACGAGCGTCGAAGCGCCACAGCCGACGTCGATGATCCAGGCATCCTTCGCGATGCCGGCGGCGGCGATCAGGTCCAGCGATACCGCCGGCAGCGGCTGGAACCAGCTCGCCTGTTCCGGCGTCTTGCTGCGCCAGACCTGGTCCCAATGCCGGCGCCGGTCAGTCATAAGCCTGCGCCGCCCGCTCAAGCGCGGATCAGGGTCCATGCGCCGATGACGATGAAACCGGCGCCGGCGATGTAATGCAGCGGCTTCGGGCTCAGGTACTGAGAGACGAGGCCGCCGGCGAGCACGGCGATCGCCGTCGCCGTGACGAGCGCGGCGGAGGCGGCGAAGAAGATCGCGAGGCGGTCCACCGCGCGGTCCGCGGCGAAAAGGAGCGTCGCGAGCTGCGTCTTGTCGCCGAGCTCGGCCAGCAGGATCGTGAAGAACACGGGTGCGAGCAGCTTGAGTTCCATAATGGCCTTTACTGAGGTTTCGCGACTCTGCGCAGCCTGAGGAATGGCGCCTCGTCGTGCATGACCCGAAACGGCGCGCCCTTGTCGGAATGCAGGACGAGATAGTGCACGAAGTAGCGCCCGCTGTCGTACAGAGTCTCGAACTCCATGAATGCAAAGGTGCCCTCCAGCTCGACTCCCGGCGGGTTCTGGTACCAGTTGACGTTGCGCAGCCGGCGCAGGGTGAGTGCCCCGCGCATGCGGCGCTGCTCCTCCATGAGCCGCCGCCACTCCAAGGGGGTGTAACCGCTGCGGGAGTACGGCGTCAGCAGCGCCAGAGTCTCATCGTCCTTGCTCTGCTCGACCAGCTCGAACCAGCGGTCGGCGAACTCCTCGGCTTCAGCCTTGCGCGGATGGTCGAGCAAACCGAGGCGATTCTTGAATTCGCGGATCGTCGCCTCGTTGAGGTTGCGGAACTCCTGCAGGAGCGCATCGCAGGCCGACGGCTTCGCCTCGCAGCGATAGGACATCTTCACCCAGATCTCGCCGTCCTTCTCGATCGGCGTGCGACGGACAACTGACGGGTGCGCCGGGTGATGCTCCGGCGTGAACGACCAGTGGACCGGTCGCCCATCCACGGTCTCGGTGACGGAGGTCCAGTTGGCCTTGACGGTGAACTCCGCGTCGCGATTGTCGAGCAGCGCGTCCATAGCCGCACTCACCGAAGGATACGGAAAGCCTGCCTCGTCCATGACCATCTTCGGTTCGGCGACCGCGGCCGCCGGCGCGGTTTCCGCCGCGGCGAGAATCAGTGTCGCCAGCATTGCACCGGGCATGACCGGCTACGATCGCAACGCCTTGTTGTAGACGTAGAACGCATCGTCCCGCAGCCAGCCCTGCGATTCGTAGAGGCCTTGTGCGACGGTGTTCGTCTTCGCCGTCGAGAGCTCGAGGCGGGCCGCGCCCGCGTCAGCGGCATGAGCTTCGGCGGCCTGCATCAATGCACGGCCGGCGCCCGTGCCGCGCGCATCCGGCGCGACGAAGAGATCGTAGAGCACGAAAGTCGGCGCCGCGCGCACGGAACAGAATGTCGGGTAGAGCTGGGTGAAGCCGACGATGCGCCCGGCGCCGTCCTCGGCGACGACGATCACCGACTCCTGCCGCTGCATGCGCTCCTGCAGGTAGTGCCGCGCGAGCGGCAGGTCCGCGGGCCGCTGGTAGAACTGCCGGTAGGCGTCGAAGAGCGGCGCGACGCCGTCCAGGTCCTCAAGCGTCGCGAGGCGCGTGTGGACGGCAGCCATATGAAGCCCTAACCCGCCAGCAGCACGATGTCCCAGCGCAGCACGACCGAATCCGGTTCCACCGCTCCTTCCGTGGGCAGCACCGTCGCCGTCGCTGCCTCCTTCTCGCCCGCGTCAAGCCGCCGAAAGATCAGGTCGCCGTCGTTCTCCGGCTCGCCGGGGAAGTACATCTGCGTCACGAGTCGGGTGCTGCCGCCCGAGATGTCGAAATGAATGTGGGGCGTGCGGGTGGCGTCCGGGTTCATCGGTCCGATGGGATACGCCTTCGGCTTGATGGTTTTGAAACGGTACTGCCCCTCGCCGTCGGTCGCCTGGACGCCGAAGCCCTGGAAATTCGGGTCGAGCGGCGCGGGATTGACGTCGGCCGGATGTGCGTAGCGCCCATGGGCGTTCGCCTGCCACAGCTCGATGCGCGCGTTGGGGATCGGCCGGCCTTTCATGTCGAGGACGCGGCCCATCAGGTGCATGATCTTTCCGTGTGCGCGTTCCTTGTGCCCTTTTAGGAACGTCAAGTCGGAATCCGAGTCGAGTGGCCGCGTGATCGGGTAGAACGGGCCCATGGTCTGCATCGGCGTCGGCGGCAGATCCGCCCAGGCCCGGTGCAGCGTCGCAAGGGCGGCTAGGCCACCGAGGCTTGCCGCCGAAAGCAGGATCTCCCGGCGCGAAGCGAAGCGCGGAAACCGGTTCATGTGTAGCCCCCAGAATCTTTCTTCTCTGGCAGCAGTCAACCTGCATCCTGCGCCGGCCGCGCGGCGCCCGCAACCCCGTCACGCCTGCTCGGCGCCGCCCGCCTTCGGCTCCCAGAGCTCGATGGGATTCCCCTCGGGGTCGTGGAGCCGGGCGAAGCGGCCGTTCGGGTGGGCCTGCGGGTCGATCTCGACCGGAACGCCGGCCTCGCGCAGCTGCCGCACCATCGCGTCGAGCCGGCGCACCCGAAAATTGACCATCCACTGCTTCTTCGCGTCGCCGAAGTAATCCGTCTTCTGCTCGAATGGCGCGAACACGGTCGGGCCCTCCTCCTGCTGCCACGGCGGATTGTCGTAGCTTGCCGGGACGGGCGCGACGCCGAGGTGCTCGTGGTACCAGCTGCCAAGCGCCGCCGGGTCCTTCGCGCGGAAGAACAGACCGCCAATGCCGAGTACCTTTTCCCTGGACATGGTCAGATCTCCAGCAAATCCCGGCCGACGATGATCTCGCCGCTGAAATATTTGCGCGCCGCTTCGAGCCACATCTCTCCGGTCACTTCCGGGTCGTCCGGCGGCACGAAATGCGACAGCACGAGCGTCCTGACGCCGGCCGCGGTCGCGATGCGCCCGCAGTCCTCGACGGCGGTGTGGCTGTCCACGATGTGCTTCCTGAGGCTGGATGCATTCGGAACCCGCGCGACGAGGCGGTCCACGGCCGGCAGGTAGAGCGCCTCGTGCACCAGGACGTCGGCGCCGCGCGCGAGGCGCACCAGGTTGTCGGACCAGCGCGTATCGCCCGAGATCACGATGCTGCGGTCAGCGGTGTCGAAGCGGTAGGCGAAGGCGCGGTCGATGAGCGGATGATCCACGAGGGCGGAGGTGACGCGGGCATGGTCGTCGCGCATGACCGGGCCGGCGCGGGTCAGCTCGTGGACTTGAATCAGTGGCGTGAGCGGCACGCGCCCCTCGTCGCGGATTCGGATCGAGATATCGTATTCGCTCATCTCGAAGAACAGTTTGGTGATCTTCGAGATCGGCGGCGGCCCCCAGGTGTCCACGCGCGTGCGCAGCCCGCTCGCCCAGGCGAGCAGCAGCAGGTTGCCGTAGTCGGCGTTATGGTCCGAGTGGTGGTGCGAGATGAAGACGTGCCGCAGCTTGTCGGGCGAAAG
>JBQTKI010000035.1:0-8983 GCA_052386275.1 Gammaproteobacteria bacterium | reverse complement strand
CACGAACTCTCCTCGCCCGACTACTGGCGAGTGCCGACCGACGAGTTGCTCGCATTCGCCGCCCCGCCGCTCGACGCCGAATTGCCGGCGCCCGAGGGTTTCAATGTTTCGCTGGAGGAATCGCTGTTATGAAGCATCTCGATGTCATCGCTGCCGGTCTGCTGTGCGCGGTGCTCGCCTTCGCGCCGGGCGCGCGCGCCGAAGGCCCGGAAGACAAGGACGAATGGATCAAGGGCAAACTGTTCGGTCCCGAACTGATCCTGCAGCACCGCAAGGAGCTCAAATTGACGCCGAAGCAATTCGATCTGATCGGCGCCGAGCTCAGGCGCGTGCAGGCCCAGGCCGCGGAGAGCGACTGGACGCTCATGACGGAGGCCGCGCAGTTGCAGGACGTCATCGACCAGCATCCGGTCGATGCGAAGGCGGTCCTGTCAGGCGTCGACCGCGTGTTTGAGGCCGAGAACCGCAAGAAGCGGCTGTTCATGGAAATGCTGGTCAACATCAAGAATGCCCTGACCGCGGAACAGGTGGCCTACCTCAAGACTGTGGACCAGGCGCCGTGAACGCCACACGCTGCATCGCCCTCGCGGCGCTCGGCGCTCTGCTCTCCGCCTGCGGCGGTGGCGGCGGCTCCGGTCCGCCCGTTGTGAATCCGCCACCGCCTCCGGCGATCAGCCGCGCGGAGGCCTATCGCTTCCTGAACCAGGCGAGCTTTGGCGCGACCGAAGCGGATGCACAGGCCGTGATCTCCATGGGTTACGAGGCCTGGATCGATCAGCAACTGCAGCGGCCGGCCTCGCTCGAACTGCCGCACGTGCAGGCGGTGTTCGCGACCTACCCGCCCGGCGCCGATTTCACGCGGCTGCACGAGGACCGCGTGGACATCTGGCTGCGCCATGCGGTCTCCGCGCCCGACCAGCTGCGCCAGCGCGTCGCCTTCGCGCTCTCGGAGATCATGGTGATCTCGCAGCTGAGCCCGCTGGTGGGCTTTCCCTGGGGCAGCACGAGTTACTACGACATGCTCGCGCAGAATGCCTTCGGCAGCTTGCGGCAGCTGATGGAGGACGTGACGCTGCACCCGGCCATGGGCGTCTACCTCTCGATGCTCGGCAACCAGAAGCCGGACCGAGCGCGGAACATCCGTCCCGACGAGAACTATGCGCGCGAGCTGATGCAGCTCTTCACGATCGGCCTCGTCGAGCTCAACCTCGACGGCAGCCTCCGGCTTGACGCTCAGGGCAATCCGATCCCGACCTATGACCAGGCCGTCATCGAGGGCTTCGCACACGTCTACACCGGCTGGAATTTCTCCGGTGCGCCTTCCTTCGCATTCGCGCGTCCGACGATCCAGAACCAGGTCGTGCCGATGCAGGCCTACGCGGAGCAGCACGATACCGGCGCGAAGCGCGTCCTCAGTTACCCGGGCGCGACGTTCACGCAGATTCCCGCCGGACAGACTCCGCAGCGGGATCTAGACGACGCGCTCGACAACATCTTCGGCCACCCGAATGTCGCGCCATTCATCTCGAAGCAGCTGATCCAGCGGCTGGTAATCAGTAATCCCTCGCCGCAGTACGTGGAGCGCGTCGCGCGCGTGTTCGAAAACGACGGTGCGGGCCGCCGCGGCCAGCTGGGCGCGGTGATCAAGGCGATCCTGCTCGACCCCGAGGCGCGTCAGACGCCAGCTTCGGCGACTGCTGGCAAGCTCGGCGAGCCGGTGTTGCGCCTTACCCGCTTCTGGCGCGCCTGTGGTGCACGTTCGCAGAGCGGCAAACTGAACGTGCAGAACATCCCGGGGTTCATCGGCCAGGGCCCGCTGCAGGCGCCCTCGGTGTTCAATTTCTTCAGCCCGTTCTACGCGCCGCCCGGCGAGATCCTGGACCAGGGGCTGGTGGCGCCCGAAATGCAGCTCGCCACCGAGTACCTCTCGAGCCTGCTCACCAATTATTTCTTCATCCTCTCGTTCTGCTACAACACCGCGCCCGTGCAGGGCTGCCCGGCGGTGCCGCCAGTGCTCGCGCCGGACCTCGTCATCATCGACACGGGCGCGGAGCGCGCGGTCGCGGGCGACGCGGCGGCGCTCGTGGATCGCATCGCGGAGCGCCTCGCGGGCGGCGCGATTTCCGCGTCCTTGCGCAACGAGGCGCGCGCGATGGTCGAGCGCGTGCCGGCAACCGAGCCGTCGGTCCGGGTCGCCGAGGCGCTGTACCTGGTCTCGACCTCCCCCGAACTCGCGGCGCAACGCTGAACGGAGTGCCCCTCATGGATTGTCTCAATCGACGGCGTTTCCTGCAGGCACTCTCGGCGGGCGGGTTCGCCTACGCCTTCGGGCGCACGCCGCAGGCCGCGTTCGCGGCGGCATCCGGCGCAGAGGCCGCCTTCGACGATTACAAGGCTCTGGTCTGCGTATTCCTGTTCGGCGGCAACGACTCCTTCAATATGGTCGTGCCCCGCAGCAACGCCGAGTACGCTGAGTACGCAGCCTCGCGCCAGAACCTCGCGATCGGCCAGGCCAGCCTGATCCCGGTCAACCCGCTCGTCCGCGACCCGACCGGCGCGCTCTACGGCCTGCATCCGTCACTGCCCGAGATCGCAGGCCTGTTCGAACAGGACGAGGCCTGCGCGTTCATCGCGAACGTCGGCCCGCTGATCGAACCGGTGACCAAGGCGCAGTTCCAGGCGCAGTCGGTGCGCCTGCCGCCGCAGCTTTTCTCGCACAACGACCAGCAGGACCAGTGGCATGCGCTGAAGGGCGAGGCCACCGCGCGCTCCGGTTGGGGCGGGCGCGTCGCGGATGCGGTCACGGGGCCTGGCGTGCCGGTGCCTCTGGTGCAACCGCTCGCGGTCAACCTTTCGCTGTCCGGGCAGTCGCTCTTCCAGACCGGCGTCGCAACCTCGCCTTACACGATGGGGCCGACCGGCCCGGCCGAGCTCTTCGGCCTCGAAGGAAACGATCCGCTCTCGCTCGCACGCCGCGCCGCATTCGACGCCGTGCTTGGCGCGAACTACCCGACCGTCTACGAACGCGCCTACGCGGGCTTGCAGCAGAGCGCGCGGCGCTCCGCCGGGACGATCGGTGCGGCGCTTGCCTCGGTGCGCAATCCGAACCCGGCGCCGTTCGCGACCGCGTTCCCGGCCTCGGCGCTCGGCACGCAGTTGAGGACCGTCGCCGAGATGCTCGCCGTGCGCGACCAGCTGCGGGTGAACCGGCAGATTTTCTTCGTCGGGACCGGCGGTTTCGACACGCACGACGCCCAGATCGCGGACCAGCCGGGACTGCTCGGCAACGTCAGCCGCTGCCTGTCGGCCTTCTACCGCGCCACGGCGGAAATGAACGTCGCCTCGATGGTCACCACGTTCACTCAATCCGACTTCGGCCGCACGCTGACCTCGAATGGCGATGGCACCGACCACGCCTGGGGCGGCAACCAGCTCGTCATCGGCGGCGCGGTGGCGGGACGGCGGATCTACGGCCGCTACCCGCTGCTGCGCATAGACGGGCCGGAGGACGTCGGCGGCGGTCGCATGATCCCCGCGGTCTCCTGCGACCAGTATGCCGCGACGCTGGCGTCCTGGTTCGGCGTGCCGGACGCGCAGCTGCCGGCAGTCGCTCCGCACATCGGCAACTTCACGCAGCGAGACCTCGGTTTCTTCGTGTCGTAAGCTCGCCGCATACAGGCGATCCGCCTGCTGCGGCCGGGGGCGGGGGCGATTCGCTTCGTCGCAGCCCCGCCGGATGCGTAGAATCAGCGAGTGACAGGTGAATTACCCCGTTCGGACGAGGTCGTCGGCGAACCCCAGATCGAGGCCGCGCTCGACCGGTTGGCGGCCGAGATCGGCGCACGGCTCGCGGGCCGTCACCCACTCGTCATCACGGTCATGAACGGCGGGCTGATCTTCGCCGGCCGGTTGTTGACGCGCCTCACGTTCCCGCTCGAGCTCTCCTACGTGCACGTGCGCCGCTACGGCCAGGGCACGAGCGGCGGCGAGCTGGTCTGGATCGCAGGTCCCCACGATCCCGTGCGCGGGCGCACCGTGCTGCTGCTCGACGATATCCTCGACGAGGGCCGCACGCTCGCGACGATCAAGGCGCGCCTCCTCGAGCAGGGCGCGGTCGAGGTGCTGATCGCCGCATTCGCGCTGAAGCGCCGCGCCGAGCCGCCGGTCGTCAAGGCGGACTTCGCCGGCGTCGTGGTGCCGGACCGTTTCGTGTTCGGGTTCGGGATGGACGTCGCCGGCGCGTGGCGCAACCTGCCCACGATACGGGCGCTCAGGCAGGTACAGGACTGACGCTTGCCGGCGGGAGGCCGGCCATCAGCCGCCGACGGCGTGCGGCTCGATCCACCCGAGCTTCCAGGTCGCCCACAGCACGATGAAAAGCATGATCGACAGGCCGATGCGGATCGAGAGCGCGCGCACCATGCGCCGCGTCTCGCCCTTGTAGTCGTGCACCAGGTGCACCATGGCGGACACCAGTGAAATGACGATCGCGAAGAAGATCGCCAGCACCAGCCACTTGACGCCCGTCATGAATCCGCCCCGCTAGCCCGGATGCCGGAGTATAGCCCGGTGCCGAATCGCCGCCGATGGCGACTTGCGCTGCGCCCGGTCGCGACCGCCGCGACCGTCCTGGCCGTCGCCGCCTTCGCCGCACTTGGCAACTGGCAGCTCGACCGCGCCGCCGGCAAGCGGAGCCTCGCAGCGGATTTCGCGCGGCTGGGTCCCGCGCTGCCGCTGCCGCCCGCGGGCGTGGAACTGCCGCGCTATCAGCGCGTCGCCGCGGAAGGCCGTTACGACGCGGCGCGCCAGATCCTGCTCGACAACAGGAGCCAGTCCGGGCGTGCCGGCATCGAAGTGCTGACGCCGCTCCTGCTCGCGGACGGCACGGCGGTGCTCGTCAACCGCGGCTGGCTGCCATTCGGCGACGATCGCGCGCGCCTGCCGGAGGTCGCAGTCGGCACGCAGCCGCGCCGCATCGGCGGCCGCCATGTCGGGCTTCCGCGCGCCCCGATCGAACTCGCCTCGCCTCCCGCAAGCGGCTGGCCCCGGCTCGTGAATTACCCGCGACAGGACGAGCTCGCCGTGATGCTCGGTCGCGAACTGCGCCCCGGGATGATCCTGCTCGATCCCGCGGAGCCCGACGGCTATGGCCGCGACTGGTCGCTCGCAGGCACGTCTCCGGAGCGGCACCTCGGTTACGCGGTGCAGTGGTTCGCGCTGGCAGCGACCGCCATTGCGATCTGGGTTGCGCTCTCCCTGAGGCGCGCAGGCAACCCGGGGTGAACTCGCCGATCGACCGGCGGACCGGTCGCCGCCAGTTGCTCTGGATCGCCGCGATCTTCTTCGTGCCGCTGGCCGCGGCGATGTGGCTTTATTTTTCTGCCGCTTGGCGGGCGCCTCCCGGTGCGCAGCATGGTGAACTCATCGACCCGCCGCGGCCGCTCGCCGCGCAGGCGCTGCGCGGCCGCTGGTTTCTCGTGTATCTCGCACGCGGCGCTTGCGGCGCGGATTGCGTCGCGACGCTCACGGAGCTCGGCCGCGTACGGCTCGCGCTCGACAAGGACATGGGCCGCGTGCGCCGTGTGTTGCTGCACGACGGCGACTGCTGCGACGCGAGCATTCCGCTCTTCTCGGAGCCGGACCTGCTGGTGCTCGCCGCGACCGGGACCGAAGGGCAGGAGCTCTTCGCCCGGTTCCCGCCGCCGGCGGGTCGCGGGCCCGGGATCTATGTTGTGGACCCGCACGGCAACCTGCTGATGGGTTACCCTTCGGCCGGCGCGAGCCACGGTCTGCTCAGGGACCTCGAGCGTCTGCTGCGCTTGTCGCGGATCGGATGAGGAGTTGGTGACAGCCATGTCCGCCACGCCACGCCTGACCTGGTTCCGCCGCGCCGCGCTCGCGGCGAGCATCCTGTGCGCGGTCGTGGTCGTCGTCGGCGCCTGGGTGCGGCTCACCGATGCCGGGCTCGGCTGCCCGGACTGGCCCGGCTGCTACGGGCACCTCCATCCCTCGCAGCTCACCGACCGCGTGGACGAGATCAACGCGGATAACCCCGACCGCCCCTTCGATTACCAGAAAGCGCTCAATGAGATGGTGCACCGCTACGTCGTGGGCGCGCTCGGCATCCTGGTGCTCGCGCTCGTCGCGATGTCGGCGTGGAACCGCCGCGATGCCGCGCAGCCGCGCGCGCTGCCCTGGGTGCTTCTCCTGCTGCTTGCCTTCCAGGCGCTGCTCGGAATGTGGACGGTGACGCTGCTCCTGAAGCCGCTGGTCGTGACACTGCACCTGCTGGGCGGTCTTACAACGCTCGCATTGCTGTGGTGGCTCGCCTTGCCGCCGGAGCGGCGCGAACTGAAGGCAGCGGAACGCCCGGTGCGGCGGCTGGCGATCATGGCGACTGTGGTCCTGCTGGTGCAGGTTTCGCTCGGCGGCTGGACCAGCAGCAACTACGCGGCCGCCGCCTGCGCGGACTTCCCGGCCTGCCACGGCCAGTGGTGGCCGGACATGGATTTCAGGAATGCCTTCGTGCTGTGGCGCGGGCTGGGAATCGACTACGAGGGCGGCGTGCTGGACGCACCCGCGCGCGTCGCCATCCACTATACCCATCGGCTCGGCGCTTATTTCACCGCGCTCGTGCTGCTGCTGCCGATCCTCGGCGCCTGGCGGCGCGCCCAGACCTTCGCGACGCGCATAGCCGCCACCGCGCTCTTCCTCTCGCTCGCGCTGCAGACCCTGATCGGGATGAACCTCATCTGGCAGGGCTGGCCGCTCTGGCTCGGCACCGCGCACAACGCGGGAGCGGCAGCCGTGGTGCTGGCGCTGGTCGCCCTGTTACGCTACCTGAGCCCACGGCCGGAAGTGGGGCGCTACCGGCCCTGAGCGCGGCGCGCGAACCGCCGGGATTCAGACCAGCTGGATCAGGACCGGCAGCCCGGCAACGACGAGTGCCGCCAGCACCGCGATCCCGGAACGATTGAAGAGGAACATGGCCGTCTCCTGTTGAACTCGGGAGCAAAGGTACCGGCAGCTATTGTTCCGATAAACAGCCCAAAATTGACTTGATTGTTCAATGAGTATAACTAATAGCGCATGGAGGACTTCCAGGCCATGCGGGCCTTCAGCCGGGTCGCCGAACTCGGTTCCTTCACGCGTGCGGCTGATGAACTCGGCCTGTCGCGGGCCATGGTCAGCACTCACGTCCGCCAGCTCGAGAAGCGCTTCGGCCTCAAGCTCCTGAACCGCACCACGCGCAAGGTCGCGCTCACGCCCGCGGGCAGCGATTACCTCGGCCATTGCCGGCGCGTGTTCGCGGAACTGCGCGCGGCCGAGGAGACGCTGCGCCGCGCGCAGGAGCAGCCGACCGGCCGCCTGTGCGTGGACGTGCCGGGCTCCTTCGGCCGCCATATCCTGCTGCCCGCGCTGCCGGAATTTCTCGCGCGCTACCCCGGCATCGAGGTCGAACTGCGCTTCAACGAGCGCGTCGTGGACATCATGAAGGAGGGCGTGGACCTCGCGGTGCGGGCAGGTACCGTCACCGACCCGAACCTGGTCGCGCTTCGCGTCTCCGGTTCGCGCTGGATCACCTGCGCCTCGCCCGCCTATCTCGCGCGCCACGGACGGCCGCAGACTATCGCGGATCTGGCGGACCACGTGCTGATCGGCTCGATCCCGCCCGGGGGCACGCATCCGCGGCCGTGGCTGTTCGCCGTAGACCCTGACCCGCCCTTCGAGCCGCGCTTTCGCATGACCGTCAACGAGGCGGAAGCCGTCATGCTCGCGGCCTCGAGTGGCGCCGGCATCACGCAGACCATGGACCTGCTCGCCGCCCGAGAACTCGTGGACGGCCGCCTGGTCACGGTGCTCGCGGAATACACGCGCCAGGGGCCGCCGCTCTCGATCGTCCACACGCCCACCGCGCACAAGCTCGCACGCGTGCGGGTCTTCTCCGGCTTCCTGCGCGGACTGTGCGAGTACGTGGTGCAGCGCGCGGCCCAGCACACCGGCCTGCCACCAGTGCCCTGACGCCGCCGTGTTAGCATCGCCGAGCACATGAGCATCAGCGGACCACGGACCGGGGCCGTTCCCGCCGCGCGGACGACCGTGCGCGACTATTTCGAGCTGACCAAGCCGAAAGTCGTCTCGTTGATCATGTTCACGGCCGTCGTCGGCATGTTCCTGGCCGTGCCGGGCCTGCCGCCGGCCACCGCGCTCATCTGGGGCACGATCGGCATCGCGCTCGCGGCCTCTTCGGCCGCTGCCATCAACCATGTGCTGGACGCGCGCATCGACGCCGAGATGGCGCGCACGCGGCTGCGGCCGCTGCCACGCGGCAGGGTGTCCGAGGCCTACGCGCTGTCGTTCGCCTTCGTGCTCGGCGCGGGTTCGATGCTCGTGCTGGCGCTGCTCGTCAACGCGCTGACCGCCGTGCTCACCTTTTTCTCCATCATCGGTTACGCGGTGATCTACACGGTCTGGCTCAAGCGCGCGACACCGCAGAACATCGTGATCGGCGGCGCCGCGGGCGCCGCGCCGCCGGTGCTCGGCTGGACCGCGGTCACCGGCAATGTCCATCCGGACGCGCTGCTCCTGTTCCTGATCATCTTCGCCTGGACGCCGCCGCATTTCTGGGCGCTCGCGATCGCACGCCGGGATGAATATGCGCGCGTCGGAATCCCGATGCTGCCGGTGACACACGGCGTCGCGTACACCAAGCAGTTCATCTGGTATTACACCGCGCTGCTGTCCGTCGTGACGGTGCTGCCATTCCTCTCCGGCATGGCGGGGCCGTTCTACCTCGTTTCCGCGCTGGTGCTCGACGGGCTTTTCCTGCGTCATGCCTGGCAGCTGCGCAAGAGCGACCGTGCCGACCTGCCGATGCGGACGTTCCGATTCTCCGTGAACTACCTCGCGCTGCTGTTCGCCGCGCTGCTGGCGGACCATTACCTGCCACACGCGATCGGCTGATGCGCTGGCGCGGCCGCAG
>JBQTKI010000034.1:0-52479 GCA_052386275.1 Gammaproteobacteria bacterium | reverse complement strand
CAGTTGCAGGCCGGCGAGAAGGCCTACCAGTCGGCCTGCATGGCCTGCCACCAGGCGAACGGCAAGGGCCTGCCCGGCGCATTCCCGCCGCTCGCGGGATCGGACTACCTGAGGGCCGACAAGCACCGCGCGATCAAGAACGTGCTGCAGGGCCTCACCGGTCCCGTGGTCGTGAACGGCGTGACTTACAACTCGGTGATGCCGCCGATGTCGCAATTGTCGGACGCCGACATCGCGAACGCGCTGACCTACGCAATGAACTCCTGGGGGAATGCCTACGGTGTCGCGTCGGCGGCCGAAGTCGCGGCCGTACGGGCCGGCCCCAAGCCCAAGCAGACCGCGCAGTCACCGACCGAGCACCCGGCGACCTCGGTCGCGGAGCTCAAGTACCAGGGCGCGCCGTCCGCGGTCGGCGAGGCCGCCAAGGACATCGAGATGGTGGTTTCGCCGGGCGCACCCGCCATGTCGAAGCCCGAGTTCGAGCGCGCCAAGCAGATCTACTTCGAGCGCTGCGCCGGCTGCCACGGCGTGCTGCGCAAGGGCGCGACCGGGAAGCCCTTGACGCCCGAGATCACGCAGGCCAAGGGCACCGACTACCTGAAGGTGTTCATCAACTACGGCTCGCCGGCCGGCATGCCGAACTGGGGCAGTTCCGGGGAGCTGTCCCCGGAGGACGTGGACATCATGGGGCGCTACGTGCAGCACGTGCCGCCGATGCCGCCGGAGTACGGCCTCCAGGAGATGCGCGACAGCTGGAAGCTGATCGTGCCGCCGGCCGAGCGGCCGAAGCGCAAGATGAACGGCTACAACATCGAGAACGTCTTCTCGGTGACGCTGCGCGATTCCGGCGAGGTCGCCCTGATCGACGGCGATACCAAGCAGTTCATCAACATCCTGCGCACCGGCTACGCCGTGCACATCTCGCGCATGTCGTACTCGGGCCGCTACGTCTACACGGTGGGGCGCGACGCCAAGGTGGATCTGATCGACCTGTGGATGGAGAAGCCGTCGATCGTCGCCGAGATCAAGCTCGGGCTCGAGGCGCGTTCGGTCGAAACTTCGAAGTACAAGGGCTACGAGGACAGGTTCGCGATCGGCGGGACCTACTGGCCGCCGCAGTTCGTGGTGATGCACGGCGAGACGCTCGAGCCGCTCAAGATCATGTCCACGCGCGGCATGACCGTGGACACGCAGGAGTACCACCCGGAGCCGCGCGTGGCCGCCATCGTCGCTTCGCACGAGCACCCGGAGTGGATCGTCAATGTCAAGGAGACTGGCCAGATCCTGCTGGTCAACCACGGCGACGTGGCCAACCTGCAGGTCACGCAGATCGGCGCCGCGCGCTTCCTGCACGACGGCGGCTGGGACCGGTCGCTGCGCTACTTCCTGACCGCGGCCAACCAGTCCGACAAGATCGCGGTGGTGGACTCGAGGGAGCGCCGGCTTGCCGCGCTCGTGGACGTGGACAAGATCCCGCACCCGGGCCGCGGTGCGAATATCGAGGATCCGAAGTTCGGTCCGGTCTGGGTCACGAGCGCGCTCGGCAACGACAAGATCACCTTCCTCGGCACCGATCCCGACAAACACCCCGAGCATGCCTGGAAGGTCGTGCGCGTGCTGAAGGGGCAGGGCGGCGGATCGCTGTTCGTCAAGACGCACCCGCATTCGAACAACCTCTACGTGGACACGCCGCTCAATCCGGACCCGAAGATCAGCCAAAGCGTCGCGGTGTTCGACATCCGCAAGCCCGAAGCCGGGTACGCGGTCCTGCCGATCGCCGAATGGGCCGACGTCGGCGAGGGACCCAAGCGGGTCGTGCAGCCGGAGTTCAACAAGGCTGGCGACGAGGTCTGGTTCTCGGTCTGGAACGGCATGAACCAGCAGTCAGCGCTCGTGATCGTGGACGACAAGACGCGCAAGCTGAAGGCCGTGATCAAGGACCCCCGGCTGGTCACGCCGACCGGGAAATTCAACGTCTACAACACGCAGCACGATATCTACTGAGGCGTGAGGCCTCAGTCGAAGGTCGCGCTCACGGTGACGGCGAAGTTGCGGCCGGGCTCGCGGTAGAGCGCCAGCATCGGGTCGGTAGGCGCGCGGCCGCGCACGGTCGCCCACTCGTGGTGGCGCCGGTCGCCCAGATTGAAGAGCCCCGCATTGACGGTCACGCGCTCGAGCGCCCGCCAGGTCAGACGCAGGTCGACAAGCGCGTACCCGCCCGGCCGGTACAGAGGCCCCGCCGATTCGTCCACGCCGTGCTTGGCCCCGACCCGCGTCAGGTCGAGCGCCGCGCCGAAGGCGCCGGAAGGTGCTTCATAGCGGATGCCGATCACACCGCGCGGCGGGTCGATCGAATTGATCGGCCGGTCACGCGCGGTGTCCTCGCCTTGGGTCCAGCCGGCGGCAGCGTGCAGCGTGATGCCCGCCCATTCCGCGTTCCAGGCTCCGAGATCGAAGTCGAGGGCCGCTTCCGCGCCGTAGATCTCGGCACGCGCGAGGTTCCGTGACTGGAACAGCGTCGTTCCGGTGCCGGGCTCGATCCCGATGTTGACGCGCGATTCGATGAAGTCGCGGTAGCGGCTGGCATAGACGCTGGCGCCGCCGGTCACGGCGGCCCCCGATAGGCGCAGGCCGAGCTCGAGGCTGTCGCTGCGCTCCGGCTCGAGGTCCGGGTTCGGGATCGCGCGCACATTGAACTGCGGCAGGTCGAGACCGATGTTGACGTCGTCGAAGGGCGGCGAGCGAAACCCGTGCGTGTACTGCAGGTAGAGCGCAAGCCCGTCGCGGATCCGCAACCCCACGGCGAATTTCGGTGACAGCGAGGCCTCCTCGATCGACACCGGCGGCTGGTTCGGGTTGTCGGCCGCGTACATCGCGTCCACCACGGGAGAGAGGCGGTACCAGTCGGCGCGCAGCGCCGGGATCAGCGACCAGCGCCCGTCGCCGGGGCGCCATTCGTCCTGCAGGTAGAGGCCGGCCTCGCGGATCCGCGAGATCGGGAAGTCGCGTACCGGCAGGCTCTCGCCGAGGATGGTCGCGGTGGTCGCCCCGGTCGTGAGGTTGGTCTGCAGCCCGTCGCGCCGTTCGACCACGCGCGTGTCCGTGAACTCGAGGCCGCCCAGCAGCCGGTGCAACCCGCCGGCCGACCTCACCTCGCGCGCGAGCGTGAGTTCGCCGCCGGCCGCGCGCTCGCGATAATGGAACTCGCGCTCGATCGCGAGCGGCGGCGTCGCGGGCGGCGCGCCGCGCCGCTCCTCGTGCGTGAACTGCCGGACGACGCTCTCGTTCCAGTACAGGCGCCAGCGGCCGTCGTCCACGGGACCCGTCGCTCCAAGCTCCTGGTCGAGGACGAGAGCCAGGGTCTCGGCGCGGTCGTCGCCCTGGAGGCGGATCGTGTTCGCGAAACGGCCTCCCGAGAGCTCGAGCGCGTCCACGTCGGTCACTGCGTGCTCGCGGTTCCAGTGGACGGTGAGCCGCAGCGGTCGCCCGGTGGGCGCGATCACGGCGCGCGCCAGGAGCGCGTCCGAGGTGAAATCTCGTGGATTGGGAGGCGGCACGCCGCCGGCGTGGTCGAGCTCGCCGCCCTCGCGCCGGGCGTAGGCGACGAGGCCCTCGACCGGTCCCCCGCGCATCGCGCCCGTGATCCCGGCGAAAGCGGAACCGTCATCGCTCGCATAGCCGCCCCGCGCGCGCAGCACAGCCGCGCCGCCGTCCAGCAGGTCGGCCGGATCCAGCGTCGTGACGGCGAGGACGCCCGCGATCGCGTCGCTGCCGTAGAGCGCCGATGCAGGACCGCGCAGCAGCTCGATCCTGTCGATCACCTCAAGGTCGGCGAAGCGGCGGCCGGTGTTCGAGAAGCTGCCGATGGCGAAGCTCTTCGCCGCCGGTACGCCGTCGGTTTCCACCAGCACGCGGTTGCCGCCGAGCCCGCGCACGGTGACGCCGCCCGCCCCGAAGCGCTGCGGGTCGCGCGCGACCGACACGCCGGGCTCACGCGCGAGCGCATCGGAGAGGTCGAACGCGACGCCGGCCTCGAACTCGTCCGCGGTCACGACCGAGACCGCGGCCGCGGCGTCCGCGAGCGGCTGCGGCAGCTTGCCGACCACCGTGACGGTCTCGAGTTCGGGCGTGCCGGCCTCCGCGCCGGCCCGCGCGGCGGACAACAGCAGCAGCAGGGCGGTGAGCCACCGTTCCGCGCGCGGCCGCGAACGGCTAGCATTCTCTTCCCCCGCCACGAGGACAGCCCGTGCAGATCGCGAAGAACCGGGTCGTTTCATTTCATTACACGCTGCGCGACGAGCAGGGCCGGGTGCTCGACGCCTCCGCCTCGCGCGGGCCGATGAGCTACCTGCACGGCAAGAGCAACATCATCCCGGGCCTCGAGCAGGCGCTCGAAGGCAAGGCGGCCGGCGACAAGCTCGAGGTCTCGGTGCCGCCGGAGCAGGGCTACGGCCGGCGGAGCGACGCGCTCGTGCAGATCGTGCCGCGCAACCGCTTCCCCGAGGGCGCCGGGCTCGCGCCGGGCATGCAGGCACGCGTCACCGGACCTCAGGGCGCGCGTATCGTAACCGTCGTCCGCATCGAGCGCGACTTCGTCACGGTGGATGCCAACCATCCGCTCGCGGGGCGCACGCTGCATTTCAGCGTGGAGGTTGCCGAAGTGCGCAAGGCGACGCACGAAGAGATTTCGCACGGCCATGTGCACGGGCCGGGCGGCCACCACCACTAGGCGTTACCCGCGCCCGGGTCAGTTCGCGCCGCAGCATGTCGGCTAGGGTAGCCGACCGCCGCGGTAGAATGCACCCCTTACCCGCGCCGAGGCCCGCATTGAGCGATCCCGAGATCCCGATAACGACGCCCTTGGACATCGCCGAGAGGTCGGTTCCCGCCGAGGCGGACGCGTGATCAAGCGCCAGCAGCTCCAGTTCCCGGTCAAGGAGACCGCGCTGCGCGAGGACGTGCACGCGCTCGGCGGCCTGGTCGGCGAGGTGCTGCGCGACCAGGGCGGGGCGGCGCTGTTCGATCTCGTGGAGGGCGACCGCGTGGCCGCGATTCGCCGGCGCGAGGGTGAGCCGGAATCGGCGGTCGAGCTCGCGGTGCGCGCCGCGGACCGCCCGGCGAGTCAGGCGCGCGACCTGATTCGCGCCTTCAGCAAGTGGTTCGAGGTCGTGAACCTCGCGGAGCGCGTGCACCGCGTCCGCCGGCGCCGCGAATACCTGTCTGGCAGCGACCGGCCGCAGCCGGGTGGCATCGGCGACTGCCTGTACCGGCTCAAAGCGGCCGGGCTCGACGCGAGCCAGGTGCTCGACCTGCTGCGCGAGGTGACCCTCTACCCGGTGTTCACGGCGCACCCGACCGAGTCCATGCGCCGCACCATGCTGCGCAAGAACCAGCAGATCGCGGACCTCATGATCGAGCGCCTCGACCCGACGCTCACACCGGCGGAGCGGCGCGCGGCCTGGGAGCGCATCCGCATGGAGGTCACCGCGGGATGGCAGACGGAGGCGCACCCGTACGAGCGACTCACGGTCGCGGACGAGCGCGAGCACGTGCTGTTCTACCTGGCCGAGGTGATCTACCGGGTGGTGCCCGCGCTGTACGAGGAAATTGCGCAGTGGATGCACACGGTGTTCGGCACGCCGGCCGAGCCCGCGCGCGTGCCGCTCTTCCTGCGATTCGGCAGCTGGGTCGGCGGCGATATGGACGGCAACAGCGAGGTCCACGCCAAGTCGATTCGCGAGACGCTGCACCGGCAACAGCAGCGCGTGATCTCGCTCTACTTCGACGAGTGCCGGCGCCTCGCGCAGCAGCTGTCGCAGAGCGCGGGCCGCGTGGGCGTGAGCCGCGAACTCGAGGCGCGCATCGCGGAATACGACATCCTGCTGCCGAAGGCGCGCGAGGCGGCCTCCAGCCGCCACGACCGCATGCCCTACCGCATCTTCCTGGCGCAGGTGGCCGAGCGCCTGCGCACGACCTACGACGGGCGCCCGAACCACTACGAATCCGCGCAGCAGTTCATCGGCGACGTCGAGCTGATCGCGCAGAGCCTGGCGGCGAACCTCGGCCGCCACGCCGGAAAATTCCCGGTCGAGCGGCTGCTGTCGCGCGCGCGCACCTTCGGCTTCCACCTCGCGACGCTCGACGTGCGCCAGCACGCGTCGGTGCACCGCGACGTGGTGCGCCAGGGCCTCTCGCGCCCGGAGTGGTTCGGCACCAAGTCCTCGATGCGCACCAGGCTCCTGTGCGAGTCGCTGACGCGCGATCTCGG
This sequence comes from Gammaproteobacteria bacterium, assembly GCA_052386275.1. Taxonomy (GTDB): domain Bacteria; phylum Pseudomonadota; class Gammaproteobacteria; order Steroidobacterales; family Steroidobacteraceae; genus SCUD01. The sequence continues at coordinate 46,211 of JBQTKI010000034.1, read as the reverse complement.
CCCGGCCGGCGCCTTCGACGCGGTGGGGCGGCGCACGCTCGCGGTATTCGAGGCGATGATGCAGGGCCGCTACCGCTACGGCGGGCGCGCGGTCGGCGACTATGTCGTGAGCGGCACCGAGGCCGCCGATGACGTGCTTTCGGTGCTCCTGCTCGCGCGCTGGGCGAACATCACCGACCGCGAGAGCGGCGAGGTGCCGCTCGACGTGGTTCCGGTGCTTGAAAGCGCGGCCGCGCTCGAGGGCGCAGGCGCCGTGCTCTCGGCGCTGCTCGCCGAGCCGAGCTACCGACGCCACTTGGCGGCGCGCGGCGGCCGCCAGACCGTGCTGGTCGGATTCGCCGAGAGCAACAAGGCCGCCGGCATCGCGGCCTCGCGGCATGCGGTCTACGAGGCGCAGGTCGAGCTGGTGAAGACCGCGGCGCAGGCCGGCACCGACCTGACGCTGTTCTACGGGCGCGGCGGCACCACCGCGCGCGGCGGCGGGCCGCTCGACCGGCTGGTGGAAGGCGCGCCGCCCGGCGCGACGCGCGGGCGGCTGCGCGCGACCGAGCAGGGCGAGGGCATCAGCAATAGCTACGGGCTGCGCCGCGTGGCGCTGCGCACCTTCGAGAGGGCCGTGTACGCGGTGCTGCTGGACCGCTTCGAATCGCCGCAAGCGCCGGGTGCGGCAGAGCAGTTGCAGGCCTTCATGCGCACGGTCGCCGCGGCGAGCCGTGTGCGCTACCGGGCGCTGGTGTACGAGCGTGCGGACTTCGCGCAATTCTTTCGCGACGTCACGCCGATCGACGTGATCGAGCGCATGCAGATCGGCGGCCGCTCCGCGCACCGCGAGGGCACCGGCATCGAAGGCCTGCGCACGGTGCCGTGGGTGTACGCCTGGATGCAGTGCCGCTACGCGCTGCCCGGATGGTACGGACTCGGCACCGGCCTCGCGGCCGCGGCGCGGGAGCACGGCGCAGCGAGCCTGGCCAGGGCGTGGGCCGCCTGGCCCTTCTTCGCGAACCTGCTGGACGAGGTCGAGATGGACATGGTGCGCGCCGACCTCGAGATTGCCGCGCAATACGACGGCCTCGCGACCGCCGATCCCGCGCCGATCGCCGCCGAGATCCGGCGCGAGCACGCGCTCGCGGCACACTGGATCAAGTGGATCAAGGGCGAGGTGGACCTGCTCGACAGCCGGCCGCAGATGCAGCGCTCGACGATCCTGCGCGCGCCCTACCTCGACCCGGTGCACCTGATGCAGGTGGACCTGCTGCGCCGCTGGCGCGCGGGCGGCCGCGAGGACCGGGCGCTGTTCGACGCGCTGCTCGCAAGCGTGTCGGCAATCTCGCTCGGGCTGCAGGCGACCGGTTGAGCGGGAGCGGCGGGACGATGGGGGAGCTGATGGCACTGACCGAGCCGACGCAGAGCGTCTGCGTGTATTGCGCCTCGAGCGCGGCCTGCGCGCCGCAGTACCACGAGGCCGCGCGGCGTCTCGGTGCGCTGCTCGCGGGCGCGGGCTGGACCGTGGTTTACGGCGGCGGGCGCGTGGGCTCGATGGGCGCGCTCGCCGAGGGCGCGCTCGGCGCCGGTGGCCGCGTGGTCGGCGTGATCCCGAAGTTCATGGTCGACCTCGAGTGGGGCAACGACGACCTGTCCGAGCTGCACGTGGTCGAGGACATGCGCACGCGCAAGCACGAGATGCTGACGCGCGCGTCCGCGGTAGTCGCGCTCGCGGGCGGCACCGGCACGCTCGAGGAACTGTTCGAGGCGATCACGCTGAAGCGGTTGGGCCTGTTCCTCGGGCCGATCGTGATCATCAACACCGGCGGCTACTACGACCCGCTGCTGGCGCAGCTCGCGGCGGCGATCGACGGGCGCTTCATGGACTCGCGCCACGGCCGCATGTGGACCGTAGTCGCCGACGCGGAGGCCGTGCTGCCCGCGATCGCGGCCGCGCCGTCGTGGAGCGCCGCGAACCGCGACTTCGCGGTGACGCGTTGATTCGGCTAAGATCCGCGCATGAGCAATGAGCGCCCCGGCGAGCCGCAGATGAACGCGGCGTCCCTCTACCGCGAGGACGTCTTCACCGACCAGCGCGTCGGCACCGTGCGCCGGCTGGTGCCGGTGCGCGCTGACGGCAGCGACGACCCGTCGCGGCCGGTGATTTTCATCGGCCAGGCGACGGTCATGACGCCGATGGGATCGCTGCCGCTTTCGTTCGAGCTGGATGCGAAGGATCTCGCCGAGGCCGTCGCGCGTTTCGGGCCGGCGGCCCAGCAGGCGATCGAAGAGGCGGCGCGCGAGCTGCAGGAGCTGCGCCGCCAGGCGGCCTCGTCGATCGTGATCCCCGAGGCCGGTACCGCGGCCCTCAAGGGCATGGGCGGCAAGGGCGGCATCCAGCTGCCCTGATCACTTCCGGCGCGGTACCCGCCTGCCGCGCGCGCCGGCCATGTCGGCCAGCACGGCAAGCGCCGTCGCGCGCCGCTTCGCATCGAGCTTCTGCCACAGCCGCAGCATGAGCTGCGTCTCGTCGTCGAAGCCGGTGATCGGGGCGAGCGCATCGTCGGCGAAGGTGCGCAGCGACTCATAGTCGATGCCGAGCCGGCGCGCGAGGCGGCGCAGATCTGCGGGTCTGATCGGAACCGCATGCATCAATTCCGCGATCGCGGACGGCGTGGTTCCCAGCATCTTCGCGAGCGCGAGCGGATCGATCATGTCGCCCCCAGGTGCCGGGCCAGCCAGCCCTGCACTTCCTGGTAGAAGTAGCGGTTGTTCTCGCCCTTCAGGATCCAGTGGTTCTCGTCCGGGAAGATCACCAGGCGGCTTTCGACGTCCTGGCGTTGCAACACGGTCCAGAACTCGAGGCCGTTGTTGTACGGCACGCGGAAGTCATTCTCGCCGAAGGTCAACAGGATCGGCGTCCGGAGCTTCCGCGAATGCCAGAACGGGCTCTGGCGCCGCCACACGGGACGGTCCTCCCAGGCCGGCCCGCCGAGGTTGCGCTCGCGCGAGTACGCGATGTCGCTCGTGGTCCACTGCGTCTTGAGATCGTAGAGGCCGGCGTGGCTCACCAGCGCGCGGTAGCGGTCGGTCGAGACCGCGAGCCAGTTGGTCAGGTGGCCGCCGTAGCTCGCGCCGCCCGCGGCCTGGCGCGCGGCGTCGATGAACCGATAGCGCCGGATCGCCTCGTCGGCGGCCTGGTTGATCTCGGCCGCGGGCCCCTCGAGCGGGTCGCCCTGGATCGCCTGCGCGAACTCCTCGCCGAAACCGGTCGATCCCGAATAGTTCGTCATCAACACGACGTAGCCGGGCGCAGCGAGCAGGTGGTAGTTCCAGCGGACGAAGAACTCGTCCTTGTACATCAGGTGCGGGCCGCCGTGGATCAGCACGAAGAGCGGGTACTTCCGCGACGGGTCGAATCCAGGCGGCAGCGCGATCATGTTGTGGATGTGCCGCCCGCGCTTCGAGGTGAACCAGAACTCCTGGACCGGCTGCCAGTCAATCCCGGCGACGCGCGCCGCGTTGAACGCGGTGAGCGCGGTGCGGGCGCCGGTCGCGGGATCGATGCGGTGCAGCTCCGGCGGGCTCACGGCGCTGCCCCAGTTCGCGACCACGACCGGGGCGTCCACGCCGCCTTCGACCGCGGGTGCGCCGAGGCTCCCGGTCTCGAGTCGCCCGAGTTCCGCGACCGGCCCGCCGGCCGCCGGCACCGCGAACAGGCGGTCGTGACCGCCGTCGCCCGCGAGCAGGAAGATGCGCTCGCCGCCGGGCGCGACGCGGAAGGCATCCACCGGGCGGTGGAAGTCGAAGGTCACCGGGCGCGGCGCAGGATCCGCCCAGTCGAAGCGCACCAGCCGCTCGTCGTTGTGGACGAAGCGCGTGCGCGGTGTCTGCCGCGCGTAGAGCGCGGATCCGTCCGGTGCGAACTGCGGGTCGCTGTAGCTTGCTTCCTCGCCCGTGAGGCGGCGCGGCTCGCCGCCGCCCGCGGGAATCACGAAGAGTGACTGCTGCACCTCCGCGCGCGCAGCCTGGTGGCGTCCCGCCGTCGCCGCGAACACGATGGCGCTGCCGTCCGGCGACCAGGCGGCCGGCAGCGACTCGCCCTCGTTGCCGAGGCTGCCACCGTAGCCGATGCCGCGCACGAGCGCGGTTCCGGCCAGCAGGTCGCGCGCCTTCGCGCCTTCCTCGAGCGTCTGCAGCATCAGGGTCGGGCGGCGCTCGTCCAGCCAGCGGTCCCAGTGGCGGATCGGGAAGCTCTCGTAGGCGCGCGCGTTGTACTTGCGTGCATTGCGCTCGGCAATGATCTTCCGATTCGCCTCGTCGTCGTCGGCGCCCGGCCAGACCATGCTGGTGAACAGGATGGCCTGACCATCCGGCCGCCACTGCGGCTGCCCGGCGCCGGTTGCGACGTCGGTCACGCGCCGCGCCTCGCCGCCACCCGCGACGTCGAGCACGTGGATCTGCGGCTCCTCATGGCCCTCGCGCTTGGCGGCGAACGCGATGCGGCTCGAGTCCGGGCTCCAGGCCGGATTCGATTCGCCGCCAGCGGTGAAGGTGATCTGCCTCGGTGGCGCGCTGCCGTCCGTGGCGACGAGCCACAGGTCGCTCGACTTCTGTTCCTCTTCGTAGGCGGGCTGTGCAACCGAAACCACGACCCAGCGGCCGTCGGGCGAGAGTTCCGGCGTGCCGACCCGTTTCATGAGCCACACGTCTTCGTGCGTGATCCGCCGTTTCGGCGCGTCGGCGGCCGTCGCGGTGAAGGCCGCGCCGAGCAATGCGATTCCCCAGATCATCCTCGTCATGGTCAGCTCCATTGCCGCGCCCGCACGTTCTGCAGCAGCCACGGCTGCTCCGGCACCAGCTTTTCGTTGAACAGTTCCCCGCGTCCCTGCAGCGGCGACCAGTCGGTATAGGCGCCGACCAGCGAGCCGAGGTAGGGCCGCGCGATCTCGATCACCTCGCGGAAATCCAGGTCGTCGGCCTCGCGCAGGCCCTCGCGCGGGTGGCGGATCGCCCAGACCGCGGCGCCGATCGCGCCGGCCGCCACCTGCAGGCAGGTCGCGTTGGTGTAGGGCACGTGGCGGCGGGCCTCGGAGATCGACAGCTGCGAGCCGAACCAGTAGGCGTTTTTCGCATGCCCCGCGATCAGCACGCCGAGTTCGTCCATGCCGGTCACGATCTCGGCGCGGATGATGCGGCGCACCGGCTGCGGCATCCAGCCGCGGCCCTCGAGTTCGAGCGCCGACAGCATCGCGTCGTCGCAGGGGTGGTAGACGAACATCACGGTCGGGCGATACTCGATCTTCGCGCCCTGCCGCAGCGTCAGGTGGTCGGCGATCGAGAACACCTCGTCATGCGTCATCAGGAGTCCCTGGTAGCCGCCCGAAGAAGGCAGCCAACTGCGTGCGAAGGTCGCACCGCCCGGGCGATGCAGGTAGACCGAGCCACAGCGCGGGCGGTGCCAGTGCGAGCCCCTGGGCTTGGCGGGCTCGTGGGTGCCGAGCGAGAGCTCGGACGGCTGCATCAGCTCGTCCACGAAGCCGTCGATAGACCAGGTGTTCACGAACTCGTTCGGCCGCTTGGGGCGGTCGGTCGCCTGGGTGTCGCGTTCGGAGATCTGGATCAGCGTGACGCCGAGGTCGCGCGCGAGCGCAGCCCAGCCGGCGGACGCTGCCGGTGTTTCCACGCTGCGGCCGAGGCCGCTTCCGAGGTCGAGCAGCCCCTGCTTGACGAAGTGCGACACGAGGCCGGGATTCGCGCCGTGGTCCACGACCGCGGTGGGCGCGCCGGGTTTCAGTCGTCGTCCGAGCTTCAGCATGTCCTCGCGCGTACGGTAGTTGGTGCGTTCGCGCATGGTCAGCATCGGATTGTCGAACACGCCGGGCCAGGGCTCGATCGACGTGTCCACGTAGAGCACGCCGTGCTTCGAGCACCACTCGACCAGGTCGAGACTCGAGACGTCCACCGAGAGGTTGAGCAGCAGGTCGCCGGACTTCAGCCGGCGCTTGAGTTCGCGTTCATAGGTCGCGGGCTTCAGGTGGCAGTGGACGAAGCGCGCCTGGTGGGCGGTAGCGAGCGCGCGGCCCTGTTCGCTCGCCTCGAGCACCGTGAGGCCGTCCGCGGGCAGGTTGAGGTGCTTGCGCAGGAGCGGCAGCGCCGCCTGGCCGATGCTGCCGCAACCGACCATCAGCACGCGCCCTGGGAACTCCGCGGTTTCGAGTCGGTTGGCCGGCACAGCCGAACCCTAGCAAAGCGGCCGTCCCCGCGCACCTGCCGGGCGGCGCCTGTGCGCGGGACCGCGACTGTGCATAATTGCGGCGGGCCACGCAAGGAGATCGCATGACCATCCGGCTCGCGACCCTGCTGATCCTGGCGACCTCGGCGCTGGCGGCGGGATTGCCACGCAGCAGCGCTCCTTCGGGCGTGCAGCTCTATTTCATCGCGCCGCAGGATGGCGCGACGCTGTCGAGCCCGGTCACCGTGCGCTTCGGACTCTCCGGTATGGGCGTCGCGCCGGCCGGCATCGCGATGGAGAGCACCGGACACCATCACCTCCTGATCGACACCGGACCGCCGCCCCTCGACCGGCCGATTCCTGCCAATGCGCAGCACCTGCATTTCGGCAAGGGTCAGACCGAGGCCGAGATCGGGCTGCCACCGGGCAGGCATCGCCTGCAACTCCTGCTCGGCGATCACCTGCACATCCCGCACGACCCGCCGGTCCTGTCGGCGCCCATCACGATCACGGTCGCGCCGTGATGTACCGCCGCGGATGCCGCTGATTGCCCCCGGCTGAGTTCCTGATCTTCGGCGTGACGCTCGCGGGCGTCGCGCTGTTCCACCGCCATGCGTTGCCGATCGCGGCCGTGGGCCTCGCCGCGATCGTGGCTTTCGAGTGGGTCTTTACCCAGTTCCCGGCCGGGCCGGGCGCGGCCGGGCTCGCGGCTCACTTTGCGCACGAGTGGGTCGTGCTCGTGAACCTGCTGCTGCTGCTGGTCGGCTTCGCGCTGGTCGCGCGCCACTTCGAGGAGAGCGGCATACCGGCGGCGCTGCCGCGCTGGCTGCCGGACGGCTGGACCGGCGCGCTGTGGCTGCTCGTGATCGTGTTCGTGATGTCCTCCTTCCTCGACAACATCGCGGCCGCGCTGATCGGCGGCGCGATGGCGCATACGCTGTTCCGCGGTCGCGTGCGGGTCGGCTACCTCGCCGCGATCGTCGCCGCGTCGAATGCGGGCGGGTCCGGCAGCGTGATCGGCGACACCACCACGACCATGATGTGGATACGCGGCGTGGCGCCCGTCGAGGTCCTGCACGCCTACGTCGCCGCCGCCGTCGCGCTCTTCGTGTTCGGGGCGCACGCGGCGCGCCAGCAGCAGCGCTTCGCCCCGATCGTCCGGGATGCGCCGCCCGACACGCGCGTCGACTGGATGCGCGTTGCAATCACCGGGTTCGTGCTGGCCGCCGCCGTCGCCGTGAACGTCGGCGTGAACGTGCGCCTGCCAGAGCTTGCCGCGCACTTCCCGTTCATCGGCGCGGCGGTCGCGGCGTCGCTGCTGCTCACCATGGGAATCCGCCCCCCCGACTGGAGCGCGCTGCCCGGCGCGTTCAAGGGTTCCGTGTTCCTGCTGTGCCTGGTCGCCTCGGCCTCGCTGATGCCGGTGGAGTCGCTGCCGGAGCCTTCGTGGATGACGGCCTTCGGCCTCGGCTTCGTGTCCGCGTTCTTCGACAACATCCCGTTGACCGCGCTGGCGCTGGAGCAGGGCGGTTACGACTGGGGAATGCTCGCGTACACGGTCGGGTTCGGCGGTTCGATGCTGTGGTTTGGTTCTTCCGCCGGCGTCGCGATCTGCGGTATGTACCCGGAGGCGCGTTCGACCGGGCGCTGGCTGCGCGAAGGCTGGCTGGTCGCGGTCGCCTACGTGGTGGGGTTCGCGGCGCTCCTGTTCACGCTCGGCTGGCAGCCGGGCGCGTGATGGGAACGCGAGCGCCAGGCATCAGCCCGTGATTGCAGCGGCAGGTGGGCTCGCGGCCAGTGATCTGCGCGACTCCAGCCAGGTCCAGAGCGCTTCCCACTGGGAGAGCTCCGGCTGCACGCGGGCGGGATTCATGTCGTGCAGCCCGAGGCCCTGCTCGTTGGCATAGACGTAGCTCTGCGAATCGCGCAGCGTCGTCACGACCGGGATCTGCATCTGGTCGAGGAAGCGCATCAGCGTGCGAAAGATGATCGTGTTCGGTTTGACGCGGTTCGCGATCACGCCGAGGCGGTTCTCGCGGCGCTTGATCTTGCCGGAGATCAGGAGGTGTCCGATGCAGCGCGAGCAGGCGTGGATGTCGGCATCCGAAGGCATCACCGGCACCAGCACCGCGTCCGCATCGCGCACGTGCTCATTGAATTGCGGAGGCGGGAGCGCAGCGGGCGTGTCCACCACCACGCAGTCGGTGCCGTGCGGGACCCGTAGCTGGAAACTGCGCGTGACCGCGATCGCGCGCGCGTAGGCGACGATGCCGTGGATCGCGGGCCGCGAATGCGGCCGTTTCTCGAGCCAGCGCGAACTGGTGCCCTGCGGATCGAAGTCCATCAGCGCCGTGTTGAAGCCGCGCGCCGCGTACATCGCGGCGATCCCCGTCGCGATCGTCGATTTGCCTGAACCGCCCTTGGGATTGAGCAGGACCACCCGCAACATGGCACCCCCGAAGCCGGTCAGCCAGACTACGCCCCGCCGCCACGCGCGGCAAGGCAGCCGGCCGCCGGCGAAGCGCCCCTGGCCGGCCGCTATACTTCCTCAAACTCCAACCTCGCCAAGGTCTTAGGTGGCCCGTCCCCAGGTCGTGATCGTCGGCGCCGGCTTCGGCGGCCTGAGCGTCGCCAGGGGTCTGGCCCGGGCGCCGGTCGACGTCACGCTGATCGACCGCCAGAACCACCACCTGTTCCAGCCGCTGCTCTACCAGGTCGCGACCGCGGGACTGTCACCCGCGGACATCGCCTGGCCGGTGCGCCATCTGCTGCGGGACCAGCGCAACGCGCGCGTGCTGATGGGGGAGGTCACGGCGGTCGATCCCGCGCGCCGCGTCGTGATGCTGGGCGACGGCCCGGTCTCCTGGGACTGGCTGGTGCTCGCGACCGGCGCGACGCACGGCTACTTCGGCCACGACGATTGGGCCGGGCACGCGCCCGGGCTCAAGGACCTTGACGATGCGACCGCGATCCGCCGGCGGCTGCTGCTGGCGTTCGAGCATGCCGAGATGGCCTCGAGTCCCGAGCTCACAGGCAGGCTGCTCACGATCGCGATCGTCGGCGGCGGCCCGACCGGTGTTGAGCTCGCCGGCGCGATCGCGGAGCTCGCGCGGCGCGCGCTCGCCGCGGACTTTCGTGCCATCGACCCCACGCAGGCGCGCGTGATCCTGATTGAAGCCGGGCCACATCTGCTGCCGAACTTCCCGGAGTCACTATCGCGCTACACGGAACGCGCGCTCGCGCGCCTCGGCGTCGAAGTCCACCTCGGCAGGCCGGTCACCGGCTGCAGTGAAAAAGGCGTCACGATCGGAGAGGAGCGGATTCCCGCGGCCACGATCCTGTGGGCCGCGGGCGTCGCCGCCTCGCCCGCGGCGCGCTGGCTCGGCATCGCCGGCGACCGCGCCGGCCGGCTGCCGGTCAAAACGGATCTGACGGCGCCCGGCCATGACCATATATATGTGATCGGCGACACCGCGCTCGCCAGAGACGGCTGCGGCGCGCCGCTTCCCGGCATCGCGCCGGTCGCAAAGCAGCAGGGCACTTACGTCGCGCGCTCGATCGCCGCGCGCCTCGGTGGCGGGCAAGCGAAGCCCTTCACCTACCGGGATCGCGGACTGCTCGCAACCATCGGGCGCAAGTGCGCCGTCATCGCCTGGCGCCGCCTGAAGCTCTCCGGCTGGCCGGCGTGGTGGCTATGGGGCGCCGCGCACATCTATTTCCTGGTCAGCCTGCGCAACAGGCTGATCGTCGTGACGCAATGGCTCTGGTACTACTTCCTGTACGAGCGCGGCGCGCGGTTGATCACTGGTGTGCGCCGCGGGTGAGGCCGCATCAACCGGTGAAGCGCCGCCACCAGTCGAGCAGCCGCCGCGGCAGATACTCGAATCCCGGCGGATAACAGCCGTCCATGTACTCGATGCCCGCATCGCGCGGCACCGCGACCGCGACGGCCTGGCGTTCGCAATCCGGGTCGGTGACGAGCCCGGTATCGTAGTCGAGCCAGACTTCCTCGAGCGAGTCCGGCAGCGGCGCGTGCCACGAGGTCGCGCCGGCCGCCGCCATCACCTCGGCCCAGACCGGCAGCGCCCCCTGCGAACCGGTGAGGCCGGTGCTTTCGTTGCCGTCGTGCCCGATCCACACCACGGCGAGGTGACTGCCCGAGAATCCGGCGAACCAGCTGTCGCGCAAATCGGACGAGGTGCCGGTCTTGCCGGCGGTGACGAGTCCCTGCGGCAGCCTTGCCGCACCGGCGCTGCCGGTGCCGCGATTCATCACTTGCGTCAGCATGCGATTCAGCTGGTAGACCGCGGCCGGGTCGGCGGCGAGGCGCGCCGCGGGTGGCGTGCGGCGGAGCGTCGTGCCGTCCGGCGTGATGATCGCGTGCACGGCCCAGGGCTCGCGCGCGATGCCGCCGGTCGCGAACGTGCCATAGACCTGGGCGACCTCCATCGGCGTCATTTCGACCGCGCCCAGCAGCAGGGCCGGCAGCCGCGCCGGCTCGCGGCCGAGCCCCAGTGCGGAGAATTTGCGCGCGACCGGATCGAGGCCGACCTCGAGGCCGAGCTGGACCGTCGCGAGATTGCGCGACTCCGCCAGCGCGCGCAGCAGCGGCAGCGGCCCCTCGGTCTCGTGGTCGAAGTTCTGCGGGCGCCACTCCTGGCCGCCGGCCATGCGGACCTCGATGGGCTCGTCGTAGATGATGCTCGCCGCGTGGTAGTGCCCGGTCTCGAGGGCCGCGAGATACACGACCGGCTTGACCAGCGAGCCGATCGGCCGGCGCGCGTCCAGTGCGCGGTTGAACCCGGCGACACGCGAACTGCGGCCACCGACGATCGCGAGCACCTCGCCCGTGGCCGGTTCGGTCACCACCACGGCGCCTTCGAGCCGCTTCTCTTTCGAGCTCTGCCGGCGATCCAGCTTTTCGAGCTCGACGGCGAGCGCCTGCTCGGCGATCGCCTGCATGCGCGGGTCGAGACTGGTGAAGACCTGAAGGCCCTCGCGGTCCGGCTCGTCACGCAACTCGCGGCGCAGCTCGCGGCGCACGTAGTCGAGGTAGGCGGGGTGGTAGCCGCCGGTCGCGCGCGGCACGACGCCGAGCGGCTGCTTCGACGCCGCCTCGGCCTGCTCCGGCGTGACGACCTCGAACTCCGCGAGCCGCGCCAGCACGAAGTTGCGTCGTTCGAGCGCGCGCTCGGGATTCGCGCGCGGGTTGTAGTAGGAGGGACCTCGCACGATGCCGACCAAGAGCGCGACCTCCGCGAGCTCGAGCTCGTCCAGCGGCTTGCCGAAGTAGAAGCGGCTCGCGAGCCCGAAGCCGTGGATCGCGCGCTCGCCGTCCTGACCGAGGTAGATCTCGTTGATGTAAGCGTTCATCAACTCGGTCTTGCCGACGCGACGCTCGAGCAGCATCGCCATGATCGCTTCGCGCGCCTTGCGGCCGTACGATTGGCTCTCGTCGAGGAAGTAGCTCTTGACGAGCTGCTGCGTCAGCGTGCTGCCGCCCTGTTCGATGCGCCCGGCGCGCAGGTTGGCCCAGGCCGCGCGCAGGATCGCGCGCGCGTCGATGCCGGGGTGAGAATCGAAGCTGCGGTCCTCGATCACCTTGAGCGCGGCGGGCAGGAGCGGCGGCATGCCGTCCGGGGGCACGACAATGCGGTCCTCGCCGTGCACCGGGAACAGGCTGCCGACCAGCTGAGGCTCGAGCATCACCGACTGCAGCTGCCGTCCCGAGGCATCTTGCACCGAGACGACCGACGCGCCGTCGGCGACGATGCGTACCGCCTGGGCCTCGCGGATGCGGTCGGCGAAGCGGGCCTTGCGTAGCACGACGTCGAGGCGCGAGCCCTTCCGCCGGAAGGTGCCGGGCTGTCCGCTCCTGCCTGCGCGGTAGCCGTGGCGCCTCAGCTCCTGTTCGACGACCGTCCCCGGCAGCGGGAGGCCCGGCGTCAGCTCGAACGGCCGTGCATAGACCTGCGTCGGCACGTCCCATCGGCGGCCCTCGAACTGGGTTGAGATGACGTGATCGAGCCAGGCGACGTAGAGGCTGCCCGCGGTGACGAATACGAGCAGCGCGCCGAAGAACAGGCGCCGGCGCCCGGAAAGCCTGGCGCGCGCGCGGCGGGGACTGCCGTCCGGGTGCTTCAGAGGAACCACCTGTGCGATCCGGCCGGGTGCCGGGCTCCAATGTACGCCATCAGACGCCGGCCGGCGGGAATCGTTTCCCGGGCCGAAGTTGCGCTACGATCCGCGCCATCCAGCCTGAAGGAGGATCCCATGCGACATTCATTCGCGATCCTGTTGGCCTTGCTGCCGCTCGCGGCGGGACAGGCCGCCGCGCCCGATGCCGTCGCCGTGGACGGGGACGTGCACCGCCTCATCCTCGACAACGAGTCCGTGCGGGTATTCGACGCGCGCGCGGCGCGGGGCATGAAGAGCCCGATGCACAGCCATCCGCCGATGGTCCTGATCAGCCTCGGCAAGTCGCGCTTGCGGATCACGACGCCGGACGGCAAGAGCGGAGTCTTCGACCTCAACCCCGGGCAGGTCATATGGCGCGGCGAGCCGACCGAGCATTCCTGGGAACTGCTGGTTGGCGATTTGCACGCCATCGGCGTCGAGATTAAGTCGGCTAAGGGCGCGGCGCCCGTGGCGGTCGCGCGCGACGCCATTGACTCGGTCGCCGTGGACCCGGAGGCGCATCACGTGCTATTCGAGAACGAGCATGTGCGCGTGTTCGAGGGCCGCACCTCACACGGCCGTACCAGCCCGATGCATTCGCACCCTCCGTCGTTGCTCGTGAGCCTCGACTGGATCCGGCTGAAGCTCACGCTCGAGGACGGGAAGTCCGTGATCCACGATTTCCATCCCGGGCAGGTGCTATGGCTGCCCGAGGGCGGCAGGCATTCCTGGCAGGCGCTCGCGGGAAACGTGCGTGTGATCGCGATCGAGGTGAAGTCCGCGCAGGCGGCGCGGGCCGCGCCCTGACGCGTTTCGTCGGCCGCCGCTATGGTCGCGGCGCGGCGAAAACCTGTGTCCAGTAGATGCCTTTGTCGCTGCCGGACTCAAAGGCAAAGGCCACACCCATCTCCGTGAAATCCGGATCCATGATGTTCGCGCAGTGGCGCGGGCTCTCCAGCCAGCCGGCCACGACCTGTTCCGGTGTTGGCTGGCCGGCCGCGATGTTCTCGCCGGTGAAGCGCCAGCGATAGCCCGCGCGCGTCACGCGCTCGGCCGGCGTCGTGCCGTCGTGACCGGAGTGGTGCAGGACGCCGCGGGCGGCCATGTCTGCCGCGTGGGCAAGAGCAGCGCGCCGCAAAGCCTCAGACGGCGCGAGCGGAGCGGCCGCCCCGAAGTCCTTGCGGCCGCAACTGCGCGGTTGCGAACGCGCCTTGTTGACGAGTTCGAAAACGCGGCGGCCGACAGCCTCCGCATCGCGCGCGGCGGGCGGTTCGAACGGCGTGGCAAGCACGATCCAGGTACCCTTTCCGCGGGTCGCGATGCCGAATTCGCGATAGGCGGGATCGGCGATATCCTTGCAGCCGCGCCCGGCGAGCGTGCGCGCGATCGCGGCGTCACCGCCCCGGACTTCGAGCATGGCCGACTGCAAGGCGCGATAGCCCGCGGCCTTCATCGCCTGCTCGAGTCCGCGCCCCGAGGCCAGTGCCTCCGCGGCGCGGTCGAGCTTCTGTATGCGGGAGAGCGCCGGTACGGCGCCGGCGCGGCCATCGCAGCCATTCCTGCGCACCTCCCGGATGATCGCGACAGGATCGGCGCTTGCCGCGGCGGCCGCATGCCACAGGACGACTGCGAGCAGGCAAACCTTCATTGCCTGCATTGCCGGTGAGTCACTCTGCTGGCGTGCGACATGCTGGCTCGGGCGTATCCAGGACGAACTGGCGACGCGTCGCAATAAGAGCGCCGTCCGCCCGGTCGACTCCCCGGATGGTATCGCTCATTCGATCGACGCGCCGGGTGCTCGACGTCGCGGCCTTGCTTGGGGGGCTCGCGCTGGCGGTCCTGGCGCACTCGGCGCAGGCGGAGCCCGGCGCGGACGGCCGGGCCGGCATGCCGGCACCGGAGTTCACCCATCGGTCGGCCGAGGACTGGCTGAACGCGCCGCCGCAGTCACTGGTGGCGCTGCGCGGCAAAGTCGTGCTGATCGACTTCTGGACCTTCGAATGCTGGAACTGCTACCGGTCGTTCCCGTGGCTCAACGCGGTCCACGAGTCCTTTGCCGGTCAGCCTTTCCAGGTCGTCGGCGTCCATTCACCGGAATTCGCCCGCGAGCGCGACCGGCGCCGGGTCGCCGCCAAAGTGCGCGAGTTCAAGCTCGAGCATCCCGTCATGATCGACAACGACTATTCCTACTGGAAGGCGCTCGACAATCACTACTGGCCGGCGTTCTACCTGATCGACAAACGCGGCCGGATTCGCTACCGCTTCGCCGGTGAGACGCATAGCGGCGACCGGCGCGCGCTCGAGATCGAGCGGCGGATCCATGAACTGATTGCCGAGCCGTCTTGATTTCCGCAGCCGCCCACTGGTAACGACTCGAACTGATTTGACGCCCCGGCGGGTCATTGGGGACCCGCCGGGTGTATGGTACTAGCCGGAATCGAATCATGAACGCAACGACTTTCGACGTCATGGACGTGCCGGGCGGCCGGCCCGTGAAGATGTGGACGCGCGGCGTGCCGGTCGAGGACGCGGCGCGTGCGCAGCTTGCGAATACCGCGCGCATGCCCTTCGTGTTTCGCCATGTGGCCGCGATGCCGGACGTCCACCCGGGCATCGGCGCGACCGTGGGATCGGTCGTGGCAACCCGCGAGGCCATCATTCCGGCGGCGGTCGGAGTCGATATCGGCTGCGGCATGATGGCCGTGCAGACTACGCTGACCGCGGCGCAACTGCCGGATTCCCTGGCCGACCTGCGCTCGCGCATCGAACGGGCCGTGCCGCACGGTTTCGAGACGGTCCGCGGGTGGAGCCAGAAGGGATCCTGGAACAACGTGCCGGATTCGGTAACGGCGCGCTGGCAGAATCTGGCGGCACGCCTGGACCGCATTCGCGCGCGTCGGCCAAAGCTCGGCGCCAAGAAGCCGCACGAGCAGCTTGGTACGTTGGGTGGAGGAAATCACTTCGTCGAAATCTGCCTGGATTCCGGACAGGCCGTCTGGGTCATGCTGCATTCCGGATCGCGCGGCATCGGCAACCAGATCGGCCAGGTATTCATTGAATTGGCGCGCGACGACATGCGGCGTCTTTTCATCAATCTGCCGGATCGGGACCTGGCCTATTTCGTGGAAGGCACCGAACACTTCGATGAATACGTCGAGGCGATGTCCTGGGCGCAGGACTACGCGGCGGAGAACCGGCGCGCGATGATGGAAAACATTCTCGCGGTCATGCGAGAAATCCTACCGTCATTCACGACCGGTCCAATGGCCGTGAATTGTCACCATAACTATGCAGCCCGCGAGCGCCACTTCGGAGAGCTGGTCTGGCTGACGCGCAAGGGAGCGGTGCGGGCGGGTGTCGGCGAGCTCGGCATCATTCCGGGTTCGATGGGTGCGCGTTCCTACATCGTGCGTGGGCTGGGCAATCCGGAGAGTTTCGAGAGTTGCAGCCACGGCGCGGGCCGCCGGATGTCGCGTGCACAGGCGCGCCGGCGTTTTACGGTTGCCGACCACGTGCAGGCGACAGCCGATGTCGAATGCCGCAAGGACCCGAAAGTGATCGACGAAACGCCGGCCGCCTACAAGGACATCGATGCCGTCATGGCGGCACAGCGCGACCTGGTCGAGATCGTACACACGCTGAAGCAGGTGCTTTGCGTCAAGGGGTGATTCGAAATGCCGCAAAAGAAAGACCGGGACAAGCGGGTGTTTACCGGCGTCTATTTTGACCGGCCGCAACATGACGCATTGCGCCGGCTGAGCCAGACAACCCGAGTGCCGCTGGCGGAGTATTTGCGTGAGGCCGTCAACGACCTGCTGAAGAAGTATGAAATCAAGGTGCCGAAACCGAGGGTCGGACGGTGATGTGGACCAGCCCGCGTGCACTCGATGACTTCCGATGCGGCCTCGGGCATCATCCGGTCGGTGTCCAACACGGTCCTTGACGCCATCGTCATCGGCGCCGGCCATAACGGCCTCACTTGCGGCGCCTACCTCGCCCGGGCGGGCAAAAAGGTCCTCGTGCTCGAACGCCGGCCGGTGATTGGCGGTGCGGCGGTGACGGAGGAGTTCTCTCCCGGTTTCAGGACATCGACGTTCTCCTACGTGATGAGCCTGCTGCATCCGAAAGTCATCCGCGACCTGGAGTTGCGCAAGCTCGGGCTGACCGTCCTGCCGGCGACCGACCTCTTCTGCCCGATCGGCACCGAGGACTACATCGTTTTCAGCGGCAACGTCCGCAAGACGGCGGCCGAGTTTGCCCGTTTTTCGCGGCACGACGGCGACATCTATCCGCAATTCGACGTCTGGCTCAATGAAGCTGCCAACGTCATTCGCAGCCTGCTGCTCGACACGCCGGTCGATCCGTCGAGAAGCGATTTCAAGGGTCGCCGCGAACTATTCAGGCTCGCGTGGAAATACCGCAAGATCGGCAGGAATCTCTATCGACTCGTGGATCTGATGACCATGAGTGCCGACGATTTCCTGGCACGCTGGTTTGAACACAGCGTGACCCGGGCGGTACTGGGCTATTACTGTTCCATCGGCACGTTCGCCGGGCCGAAGACTCCAGGCTCAGCCTACGTCGTGCTGCATCACATCATGGGCGAGCACGAAGGTGCCGGCGGCTGGGGCTTCATCCGCGGCGGCATGGGCGCGATCAGCGAGGCGATCGCCGAGAGCGGCCGGCGTTTCGGCATGGAGACACGAACCGATGCGGAGGTCGTACGGGTTGAAGTCGCCGAAGGACGCGTGTCCAGGGTCATCACCGCGAAAGGCGACGAGTTCACCGCGCGAGCGGTGGCCAGCAATGCGAGCTGCAAAGTCCTCTTCGACCGGTTGATCGCGCCCGAGCACCTGCCGGCGGAGTTCCTGAAGCACATCCGCGACTACCGGACTTTCTCGACGGCATTCAAGATCAATGTCGCCGCGGAGGCGCCGCCGAGGTTTGCGGCGTTTGACGCCGCCAAGTGCGGTTTCGATTCCCCGAACTACGTGCACATCGGCCCTACGATCGAATATCTTCAGACCGCCTACGAGGACGCCTGTCAGGGACGTTATTCGCGCCGGCCGTTCGTTACTGCCGTCGTGCCGACCAGCGTTGACGACACGCTGGCGCCGCCCGGCAAGCATGTCGTCAATCTCTTCGGAGGACATGCTCCGTATGCGCTGAACGGCCGCAACTGGGACGACGTGCGGCCAGCTTTCGTGAAAAACGTCATCGACACGATCGAGGAGGTGGCGCCGGGCTTCGGCGACGACATCATCGACAGCCAGGTGCTGCTGCCGCCCGACATCGAGCGCATCATCAACTCGCCACAGGGGCACATCTTTCACGGCGAGCTGGCGCTCGAGCAGCTGTTCTTCCAGCGACCGGCGCCCCACTATTCGGATTACCGGTCGCCGATTCGCGGCTTGTATCAATGCGGATCTTCGACGCATCCCGGCGGCGGCGTATCCGGGATACCCGGACACAACGCCGCGCGCGAGATACTCAGGGACTGGAAAGCGCTTTCAGCATAGCCCCTCCATGCAAGCGAACGGCGACAGGAGCATAGATGATCTGGTCGGGACGCAGCGGATCGGCTGCTCGCTCGATCGGCCGTTTTATTCGGACGCCGGGATTTTCGAGCGCGACCGGGAGCGGGTCTTCCGCAATCACTGGGTGCTGGCGGCGCACGTTTCGCAGTTCGAGAGAACCGGAGACTACCGGCTGTTCGACTTCGCAGGCGAGAGCATCATCCTCGTTCGGGGCCGCGAGGGAGACATTCGCGCGCATTTCAACGTGTGCCGTCATCGCGGAAGCCGCGTCATGCTGGAGCCTTGCGGGAATGCGGCGGCATTGACGTGCCGATATCACGGCTGGACCTATGCGCTCGACGGCTCCCTCCGCGCCGCCCAGCACATGCCGGAGGACTTCGAGCGCTCGCGATACGGCTTGAAGCCGTGCCACGTCAGGAACCTCGAAGGCCTGCTGTTCGTCTGCATCGCGGGGGACCGGCCGCCGGACTTCAATGCCATTGCGGAGGGCCTGCAGCCTTACCTGTTGCTGCATGGCACTGCGGCGGCGCGCGTCGCCCTGCAGCGCACCTTCCCGGTGCACGCCAACTGGAAGCTCGTCGTCGAGAATTACCTGGAGTGTTACCACTGCAAGCCCGCCCATCGCGAGTACTGCACGGTCGAGATCAAGGCAGACAGCATCGGCGATGGGTCGCCTGCGGCGCTCGCGCGCTACGCAGCGCGAGAGCGTGAATGGCGCGTGCACGCAGATCGACTGGGGACCCTTCTGCCGGAAGTCGGCACGTCACTGCCGCTCGACGCCAGATTGGCGACGACCCCGATCATGGCGGCGTACCGGGCGCCCTTGCGGGCATCACACGTCACTGCGACGGAGAACGGCCGGCCTGCGGCGCCGCTGATGGGCCGATTCCCCGAATACGACGGCGGCGAAACGGCGCTCGCCGCGGACCCGCTGACTTACATGCTCGCTTACAACGACTACGCGGTTTTCTTTGCCTTCGTGCCGCGCGATTCAGATCACACCGACATCGTCTGCACCTGGCTCGTGCATGGCAAGGCGCGCGCGGACAAGGACTACGACCTGGCGCGGCTGACGTGGCTCTGGATGGCGACGACGGATCAGGACAAGGCCATCGTCGAGGCCAACGCGGCGGGCGTGAGATCCCCGAGTTACCAGCCGGGGCCGGTATCGCTGCTGGAAGCTGACGTAGCCGCGTTCCGTGAATGGTATCTGTCGTCCATCGGCCCGGCGAGCCGGCCTTCACGCCTGAATGACGTCTCGGGTGGCCGCTATTTCAAAACCTGAGCGCGGACTGCGAACGAACTGGACGAACCCCTGCCTGCCGGCCATCGTCATCACGCTCGCATCGGTCTCGACCTGGCGACTCGAGGACGGTTACAACCCGGCGCGCTGGAATATTGGGTGCTGGTCCGGTGCCGTCGGGTCTCTGCCGATAGCCCTGTTGTTTGCCGAGGGCGGCCTCAAGGTCGTGCAATCGGCGACGATCGTCGTGTCGCCGCCACTGATCGTCGTGGGCGTGCTGATGGCGCTGTCACCGATGCGCATGCTGCGAGAGGACGTGGGCGCACGCCAGGCGGACAATTGGTCGGGGTGACAGGATTTGAACCTGCGACTCCTACGTCCCGAACGTAGTGCTCTACCAGGCTGAGCTACACCCCGAACTCGCGGATCGGCCCCTCAGGCATTGCGCGTCACGGCGTACTGCGCCAGTGCCGCGAGCCCGTCGCGATAGGCCGAAGCGGGAATTCCGGCCAGGGCCTCGACGGCTCGATTCGCCTCGTTTTCGGCGAGTCGCGCAGTGTAATCAAGGCCCCCCGTGCTTTCAACGACGGCCCGGATCGGCGCCTGGTCCTCGGTGCCCCCTCGCTCGATCGCGCTGCGGATCATCGCGGCCTCGACCGGGTCTCCATGGCGCAAGGCGTGGATCAGGGGCAGCGTGGGCTTACCCTCGGCGAGGTCGTCGCCGATGTTCTTGCCGAGCGCCGCGCTGTCGCCGGCATAGTCGAGCGCGTCGTCCACCAGCTGGAAGGCGATACCAAGATGCCTGCCGTAGCGAGCGAGCGCGGCTTCCACGTCGGCCGGCGCTCCGGCGACGATGGCGGCGACCTGCGCGCCGGCCTCGAACAGGCGCGCGGTCTTCCGGTAGATGACGTCCAGGTAGCGGATCTCGGTCGTGTCCGGATCGCCCGCGTTCATGAGCTGCATGACTTCGCCGGCCGC
Organism: Gammaproteobacteria bacterium; assembly: GCA_052386275.1. GTDB lineage: Bacteria > Pseudomonadota > Gammaproteobacteria > Steroidobacterales > Steroidobacteraceae > SCUD01. The sequence goes on along the minus strand of JBQTKI010000034.1, from coordinate 26,059 downwards.
GATCGTGTTGGTGGCGTCCGCCATCACCCGGATCACGGTGGCGGAGTCGAGCGCGGCCATCATCTGGAACGCGCGCGAGTACAGGAAGTCACCGACCAGCACCGAGGCAGGGTTGCCGAAGGCCTCGTTGACCGTATCGCGGCCGCGGCGCTTGGCGGAATCGTCCACCACGTCGTCGTGCAGGAGCGTCGCGGTATGGATGAATTCAATCAGGGCCGCCGCCCCGACGTGAGCCGAATCCCTGGCTCCGGCCGCGCGCGCGGCGAGCACCACGAGGAGCGGCCGGATGCGTTTTCCGCCGGCGCCCACGATGTATTCGCCCACCTGGTTCACGAGCGCGACATCGCTGCCGAGCTGGCGCCTGATCTCGGCGTCAACGGCCAGGAGGTCCGCGGCCACGATCGCTTGTATGTCCTTGAGTTGCATGGTTTCCAGGCGGCTTCCCCGGGGCAGGCGCATCCTAGCGGCAATCACCGGCCCGGGGAAATTGCGGCTGTCCGGCGGGTTTGACCGGGGGTGGGCTCCTCACTACAATTGCCGGCTCTTTTTGGAGTCCAGTCAATCATGTACGCCGTCATTGCCACCGGGGGCAAGCAGTACCGGGTGAGCGAAGGCACCGTCGTGCGGGTCGAGAAACTCGAGGCCGACGCGGGCGCCACCGTGGAGTTCAACCAGGTGCTCCTGATTGGCGAGGGCGCGGACGTCTCCGTCGGCGCTCCTTATGTCACCGGTGCGCGCGTGACGGCAACCGTGCAGGGGCACGGCAAGGCCGACAAGGTGGGCATCACCAAGTTCCGGCGCCGCAAGCACTACCTGCGCCAGAAGGGACATCGCCAGCCGTACACCGAGGTGAAGGTGACCGGCATCAAGGCGGCCTGAGGCGGGAGACATCGATGGCACACAAGAAAGCCGGCGGCAGTACCAAGAACGGGCGCGAGTCGCAGTCGAAGCGCCTCGGCGTCAAGAAGTTCGGCGGCGAGCGCGTGCTCGCCGGCAACATCCTCGTGCGCCAGCGCGGCACGCCCTACCGGGCCGGCGACAACGTCGGCGTCGGCACCGACCACACGCTGTTCGCGCTGGTGACGGGCCGCGTGCTGTTCCGCAGGAAGGGCTCCGACGGGCGCACCTTCGTGTCGGTGCTTCCGGACTGAGCCGGGGCAGAGCAGGATCGAAGAATGACCCCGGCCCGGCCGGGGTCTTTCGTTGGCAGCCATGAAATTCGTCGACGAAGCGGAAGTGAAGGTGGTCGCCGGCCACGGCGGGCGCGGCGCGGTCAGCTTCCGCCGCGAGAAATTCGTGCCCTTCGGCGGTCCCGATGGCGGCGACGGCGGGCTGGGCGGCAGCGTGTGGCTCTGCGCCCAGGAAGGCATCAATACGCTCGTGGATTACCGCATCAAGCGCACTTACCGCGCCCAGAACGGGCAGCCGGGCGGCGGCCAGGACTGCAGCGGCCGGAGCGGCGAGGACCTCTACGTACCGATGCCGGTCGGCACGGTCGTGATCGACGAAGACACCGGCGAAACGCTGGGTGACCTCGCGCAGCCGGGACAGGCGCTGCTGGTTGCCAAGGGCGGCAAGGGCGGCTGGGGCAACCAGCGGTTCAAGAGTTCGGTGAACCGCGCGCCGCGCCAGACCACGCCGGGACTACCGGGCGAGGCACGCACGCTGCACGTGGAGCTGCGGCTCCTGGCCGACGTCGGCCTGCTGGGGCTGCCGAACGCGGGCAAATCCACGCTGATTCGTGCGGTATCGGCGGCGCGACCCAAGGTCGCCGACTATCCGTTCACCACGCTGCACCCGCAGCTAGGCGTGGTCTCGGTCGGACCGGCGAAGAGCTTCGTGATGGCCGACATCCCGGGGCTGATCGAAGGCGCGGCCGAAGGTGCGGGACTCGGCATCCGTTTCCTCAAGCACCTGCAGCGCACCCGGATCCTGCTGCACCTCGTGGACATCGCACCGCCGGACCCGGACGCCGATCCGGTCGAGGGCGCACGCGCGATCGTCAGGGAGTTGAAGCAGTTCAGTCCTGAGCTCGCGAAAAAGCCGCGCTGGCTCGTACTCAACAAGATCGACCTGCTGGAGGGCCGCGCGCGGGCAGAGCGCTGCGCCGACATCGTCCGGCGCCTGCGATTCAAGGGCAAGGTGTTCCGGATCTCCGGCGCGACCGGGGAGGGGACGCGGGAACTCCGTCAGGCGATCATGCGCGCACTGGAGTCGCGCTAAGCCATCGCCTTGATCTGGCCCGCGAGCCGGCTCTTGTGCCGGGAGGCCTTGTTGCGGTGGATGATGCCCTTGCGCGCCATCGCGTCGATGACCGGGACCGCGTCCTTGAGCGCGGCCTGCGCATCCTTTTTGCTGCCGGCGCGGATCGCGACGACGACCCTGCGCACGGCGCTCCTCACCTTGCTGCGGTGGGCGACGTTCTGGGCCCGGCGCACGAGCGCCTCACGGGCACGCTTTTCGGCTGACTTGGTATTGGCCATAGGGCCGCGCATTCTCCGGATGCGGGGCCGGGTTGTCAACGCGTTATAGTGCGCGGCGCATGCATCGCGGATTCCTGCGCAGCACCGCCGTCGTCGGCTCCCTGACCTTCCTGTCGCGCGTGACCGGCGTCCTGCGGGACATGGTCTACCTGATCATGTTCGGCGCCGGGCCGCTGATGGACGCCTTCCTGGTGGCCTACAAGATCCCGAATTTCCTGCGCCGCCTGACCGCGGAGGGCGCTTTCTCCCAGGCCTTCGTGCCGGTGATCTCGGAATACCGCGTCCGGCGCGAGCACGCGGAGGTGCAGGGCCTCGTCGCGGGCGTCGCGGGCGTCTTCGGGACCGTGCTGTTCGTCGCGGCCGCAATCGGCGCGATCGCGGCGCCGGTGCTCGCCTTCCTGTTCGCGCCGGGCTTTCGCGAGGACGGCACGCGCTTCGACCTGACGGTCGAAATGCTGCGCTTCACCTTCCCCTACCTTTTCTTCATCTCGCTGGTCGCGCTTGGCAGCGGCGTGCTGAACAGCTATGGCCGCTTCGCGATGCCGGCTTTCAACCAGGTGCTGCTGAACTTCGTCATGATCTCGACCGCGGCCTTCGTCGCGCCGCACTTCGCGAAGCCCGGCCTGGTGCTCGCGATCGGCGTGTTCGTGGCGGGTTTCGTGCAGCTTGTCGCGCTGTTCCCGGCGATGCACCGCCTGGGGCTGCTACCGCGGCCGCGCTTCGACCGCGCGCACGAGGGCGTGCGGCGCATCGCGCGCCTGATGCTGCCCGGCATCTTCGGTTCCTCGGTCGCGCAGGTGTCGCTCCTGCTCGACACCATCATCGCGTCCTTCCTGATGGTCGGCAGCGTCACCTGGATGTATGCCGCAGACCGGCTGGTCGAGTTCCCGATGGGCGTGTTTGCGATTGCGCTCGCGACCGTGATCCTGCCCGGGCTCTCCTCGCACCATGCTGCCGAGTCGCGCGAGAAGTTCAACGCCACGCTCGACTGGGCGCTGCGCCTCACCGTCACGATCGCGACGCCGGCTGCGGCCGCACTCCTGATGCTGGCGGGGCCCTTGATCGCGACCATCTTCGGCTACGGCAAGTTCAACGAGCGCGACGTGCTCATGTGCAGCTATGCGCTGATGGCGTACTCGATGGGGCTGATCGGCTTCTCGCTGGTCAAGGTGCTGGCGCCTGGCTATTTCGCGCGCCAGGACACCAGGACGCCGGTCAAGGTCGGCATCATCGCGCTCTCGGTCAACATGGGATTCAACCTGGCGGTCGTCGTGCCGGCCTACCTCGCGGGGTTCCCGGTGCCGCATGCGCTGCTCGCGCTCTCGACCGGCCTCTCGGCGCTCGTCAACGCGACATTGCTGTACTTGGGACTGCGCCGGTCGGGTGTGTTCACGCCCTCGGGCGAATGGCGCCGGCTGCTGCCGCAGGTATTCTTCGCCTGCGCCGCGATGGCAGCCTTCCTGTGGTGGATCTCGGGCGACTGGTCCGCCTGGAACGGCATGGACGTCGCCGGCCGGGCCTGGCGACTGGCGGCCGCGGTCGCGGGCGGCGCAGGCGTCTATTTCGCCGCGCTTGCGCTTGGCGGCCTGCGACTGCGCCAGCTGAAGTCCCTATAATTCCGGCAGCAGGTTTCTGTGATCCGGCGGGCCGATGCTGATCCGACGCGGCGATGAACCCTGCCGGAACGCGGGCCGCGGATGCGTCGTCGCGATCGGCAATTTCGACGGCCTGCACCTGGGGCACCAGGCCATCGTGGGCGCGCTGCTGCAAGGCAGCCGGGAGAGCGGACTGCCCGCGGCAGTCCTGACCTTCGAGCCGCATCCGCGCGAATTCCTGGCGCCGTGGGCGGCGCCAGTGCGGCTGATGCGCCTGCGGGACAAGGCGGAGGCGCTCGCGGCGATGGGCGTCGACGAGTTGCGCCTGCTGCGCTTTGGGGCAAGGGTCGCGCAGTGGGATGCAGTGACTTTCATCGAAAAGGTTCTGGTTCGTGCCATGGGAGCAAGAAAGGTCGTGGTCGGGCAGGGCTTCAGGTTCGGTCGTGGGCGTGGTGGCGACGTGGCGCTGCTCGCGCGCGAAGGCGCGGCGCGCGGAATCGACGCACTGGAAATCGCTCCGGTCCTGGCGGGCGGCCGTCCGGTCAGTTCGACGCGCGTGCGCGAGGCGCTCTCCGCCGGCCGCGTGGACGACGCCCGGGCGTTGCTCGGGCGCGAGTACCGAATGAGCGGCCGCGTGATCCCGGGATTGAAGCTGGGCCGCCAGCTAGGCTTCCCGACCGCCAACATGCGCGTGCACCGGCCCCAGCCGCCGGTCGCCGGAATCTTCGCGGTGCACGTTTCCGGTGGGCCGCTCGTGCACCGGCCCGCGGTCGCTTCGGTCGGCACGCGGCCGACTGTCGGCGGGAAGGAATGGCTGCTCGAGGTGCACGTGTTCGACTTCGACGGAGACCTCTACCGTGAGCGCCTCGACGTGGATTTCGTGGCGCGCTTGCGCGACGAGGTCGCTTACGACAGTCTCGACGCAATGACCGAACAGATGCACAAGGACGCTGCCCACGCGCGCGAGCTGCTGGCCTGCTGAGAATCGAGCGTGGACTACAAGGACACCGTCAACCTGCCCGCGACCGCCTTCCCGATGAAGGCGGACCTCGCGAGGCGCGAGCCCGAGATGGTGGCGAAGTGGCTGGCCGACGACGTGTACGCGAAGCTGTGCGCGCGCGCCGCGGGGCGGCCGAAGTTCGTGCTGCTCGACGGTCCGCCCTACGCCAACGGCGCGATCCACATCGGCCACGCGGTCAACAAGATCCTGAAGGACATCATCGTCAAGTCGCACGCACTCGACGGTTGCGACTCGCCGTACGTGCCGGGGTGGGACTGCCACGGCCTGCCGATCGAGCAGCAGGTCGAGAAGAAACACGGCCGCGTCGGGCAGAAGCTCGACGCCGACGCTTTCCGCAAGGCCTGCCGCGAATTCGCCGCGAGCCAGATCGAGGGCCAGCGCGCGGACTTCCAGCGGCTGGGCGTGATCGGCGACTGGAAGCAGCCCTACCTGACCATGGCCCCGCGCTATGAGGCGGAGCAACTGCGCGCCTTCGCCGCGATCGTGCGCCGCGGCCACCTGGTGCGCGGCTTCAAGCCCGTGCACTGGTGCCTGGACTGCCGCTCGTCGCTCGCTGAAGCCGAAGTCGAATACGAAGAACGGATATCGCCCTCGGTTGACGTGCGCTATCCGGTTGCGGATCCGATGGATGCGGCGCGACGCTTCGGACTCCGGGTCGAGGACCTGGCCGGGACCTCGGTCGCCATCTGGACCACGACGCCCTGGACCCTACCCGCGAGCCAGGCGGTGTGCCTGCATCCTCTGCTCGACTACGTGCTGGCGGATTTCGAGCGGCACGGCGGCCGCGAACGCATGATGGTTGCCGAGGGCCTGCTGGAGGCCGTCGCGAAGCGCATCGGCGCGACCGGCACCCGCGTGCTCGCGAAGGCGCCGGGCGAGAAGCTCGAGGGCCTGCGGCTCGAGCACCCGTTCTACGAGCGCGAGCTGCCGGTGATTCTCGGCGACCATGTGACGCTCGAAACCGGCACCGGCGCCGTGCACACGGCGCCCGGCCACGGCGCGGACGACTATGAAATGGGTCGCCGCTATGGGCTGGCGATCGACAACCCGGTCGGGCCCGACGGGCGCTTCGTCGCCGGCACGCCACTGTTCGAGGGCCTGTCGGTGTTCGATGCGAACGCGAAAATCATCGACGTGCTGCAGCAGGCCGGACGGCTCGTGCACCATGAGCCCTACCGGCACAGCTACCCGCACTGCTGGCGCCACAAATCGCCGGTGGTCTTCCGGGCGACACCGCAGTGGTTCCTCAGCATGGAGAAGCAGGGCCTGCGCCGCGACGCGCTCGCGGCGATCCGTACCGTGCGCTGGGTGCCGGACTGGGGCGAGCAGCGCATCACCAGCATGATCGAGACCCGCCCCGACTGGTGCATCTCGCGCCAGCGCGCCTGGGGGGTGCCGCTCGCGATGTTCGTGCACAAGGAGACGGGCGAGCCGCACCCGGACACGCCGGAACTCCTCGAGCGCGTCGCCGCGCTGGTGGAGAAGGGCGGCATCGAGGCCTGGTTCGCGCTGAACCCACGCCACCTGCTGGGCGACGAGGCGCTCGTCTACGAGAAATGCGACGACGTCATGGACGTGTGGCTCGACTCAGGCGTGGTGCACCACTGCCTGCCGGCGCTGCGCCCGGAGGTGGTCCCGTTCCCGGTGGACGTGTACCTCGAGGGCTCCGACCAGCACCGCGGCTGGTTCCACTCGTCGCTGCTTGCAGCCGTGGCCGGCAAGGGCATGGCGCCGTACCGCCAGGTGATAACGCACGGCTTCACGGTGGACGACAAGGGTCGAAAAATGTCCAAGTCGCTCGGCAACGTCGTGGCGCCGCAGAAGGTGGTGCAGTCGCTCGGCGCCGACGTGCTGCGGCTCTGGGTCGCGGCCACCGATTACAGCGCCGAGATGAACGTCTCGGACGAGATCCTGAAGCGCATGACCGACAGTTACCGGCGCATGCGCAACACGGTGCGTTTCCTGCTCGGCAACCTCGCGGGTTTCGACCCGGCGCGCGATGCGGTGGAGCCTGCGAAGATGGTCGGCATCGACCGCTGGGCGCTCGCGACCGCCGCGCACCTGCAGCAGGAAGTCGTCGAGGCCTACCGCAACTACGACTTCCACCTGATCTACCAGAAGGTGCACGGCTTCTGCGTGGTGGAACTCGGCGCCTTCTGGCTCGACATCCTGAAGGACCGCCTCTATACGATGCCGGCGGCGAGTACCGGGCGCCGCTCGGCGCAGACCGCGATGTACCACGTGGCGGAGTCCATGGTTCGCTGGCTGGCCCCCATTCTCACGTTCACGGCCGAGGAAATCTGGCAGTACCTGCCGGGCCCGCGCGACGAATCCGTGCTGTTCGCGACCTGGTGGAAGCTGCCGGATGCTGCGGCCGCGGGTGACGTGGACTGGGACGCGGTGATCGCATTGAAGACCGACGTCGCGCGCGAACTGGAGCGGCTGCGCGCGGCGGGCGCGCTCGGCGCGCCGCTCGAGGCCGGGGTGGACGTGTATCTCGACGAGGCGCAGCATCGGCGCATGGCGGCTATCGGCGATGAGTTGCGTTTCGTGTTGATTACCTCGCAGGCGCGCCTGCGGAAGGCGTCGGATCGCCCATCCGATGCCGTGCCCGCGCTCTCGGTCGCAAAGGAGGGCGCCTGGATCACAGTCGCGGTGCTGGACGCCAGAAAATGCGCGCGCTGCTGGCACCGGCGCGACGACGTCGGCAGCGACCCACGGCATCCCGAGATCTGCGGCCGCTGCGTCGGCAATCTCGAGGGCCCTGGCGAGGCGAGGCATCACGCATGAACGACAAGGTGGCGCTTACGAATTGCGCACTGCGCTGGCTCTGGGTTTCGGCGCTGATCGTGGGCGTGGACCAGTTCACCAAGTGGATCGTCGAGCAGAAGTTCGCGCTGTTCGAGATCCTGCGGGTCGGCCCCTACCTCGATCTCACCCGGCTGCACAACGAGGGCGCGGCCTTCTCCCTGCTCGCGCAGGCCGGCGGCTGGCAGCGCTGGTTCTTCGTGGGCCTCGCCGGCGTGATCAGCGTCGTAGTCATCGGCTGGCTGCGGACCTTGCCGGCGCGGGGTCATCCCTGGCTGAGCTTCGGGCTCATCGCGATCCTCGGCGGGGCGATCGGCAACGTCATCGACCGCATCCGGCACGGCTTCGTCGTGGACTTCCTGCACTTCCACTGGGGCGGGGCCTATTTCCCGGCGTTCAACGCGGCCGACATCGCGATCACCACGGGCGCCTTCATGGTGATCATCGACGCGATCCTGCACACGCAGCGCGTCAAGGGGCGCGACGCGTGAAGGTGCTGCTCGCCAATCCGCGCGGGTTCTGCGCCGGGGTGGACCGCGCCATCGACATTGTCGAGCGCGCGATTGAACTCTTCGGCGCGCCGATCTACGTGCGCCACGAGGTGGTGCATAACCGCTGCGTGGTCGAACGGCTGCGGGGCATCGGCGCCGTGTTCGTGGACGAGCTCGACGATGTGCCGGAGGGCGCGACCGTGATCTTCAGCGCCCACGGCGTGCCGCACCGGGTCGAGCAGGAGGCCGCAAGGCGCGGGCTTTCGGTGTTCGATGCGACCTGTCCGCTGGTGACCAAGGTGCACATGGAGGTCGGCAAGTATGCGCGCGAGGGCCTCGACGTGATCCTGATCGGCCATGCCGGGCACCCGGAAGTCGAGGGCACCATGGGCCGCTTCGACGAGGGCAATGGCGGGCGCATCTACCTGGTGGAAACGGTCGAAGACGCCGCCAGGATCTCCGTGCGCGACCCCGCGCGGCTTGCGGTCGTCACGCAGACGACGCTCTCGGTGGACGACACGGCGCGCGTGATGACGAAGCTGCGCGAGCGATTCCCGACGCTCGCAACCCCGCGCAGGGAAGACATCTGCTACGCCACGCAAAACCGCCAGGACGCGGTCAAGAAGCTGGTCGAGCAGAGCGACGTGGTCGTGGTGGTCGGCTCGCAGACCAGTTCGAATTCCAATCGCCTGCGCGAAATCGCGACCACCCGCGGCATCCCGGGCTACCTCGTGGACGGCGCAGAGGACCTGAAACGCGAGTGGTTCGAAGGCAAGAAAGCGGCCGGCGTGACCGCGGGGGCCTCGGCGCCGGAGTCGCTCGTGCAGGAGGTCGTAGCGCGGCTGCGCGAGTGGGGCGGGATGGAGGCCGTCGAAGTCGTGGGGCGGGAGGAGAACGTGGTGTTCGGGTTGCCGCAGGCGATGCGGCAGCTGTCGCGTTCGCGGCCGGCCTGAACCGGGCCATTTTCTCACCAGCAGCGCGCAGTGCTGTCGCGGCCCTCGCGGTCCCGAGCTTCGCGCCGGCCACTCTCATCGATCGAGAATCGGGTGCACTGGGCGTCCCGATGACCTTCCGCCGGAATCGCGTCCAGCCGGTAGGCGGCCGCGTCCGCGGCTGCAACCACGAGCCGGTAGCGGCCGCGCGGCGTGAGCGAGGCAACTGGAAGGCCGGGCGGGCCGCCGGTGCCCGCGTCGAGGCGATCGCTGTAGCGGCCGTGAGAGAGGTGAAACTTCTCCTGCTCGGCGGCCGCTCCGAGCAGCGCGTGCACGGCCTCGATGCGCTGGCTCCTCTGGACGTGACCCCGGTAGGTCGTCACCGCGAACGACATCGTGATCGCCACGATCGCAAGCGCGATCAGCAGTTCGATCAGGGTGAATCCGCCGGTGGCAGTCTTCGCCATGAGGTCCTCACCGGGTCACCGGCATAGCCGGCATCGAACACCTGCGTGCCCACGATGCCGAAGGGCCGGGCGCGGCAATCCGCGCAGTCGCGAGCCGGCCATTCGGGAAACCCGAAACGCAGCGCGACGGGCAGTCCGGGCATGTCTTCCTCGAGTTCCTCTTCGCCAGGTCTTTCGACATTGTTCAATGGCCGGCCGCTCTGCACGTCGCGCGTGTACAGGCGCCGGATCGCACGTGGCGGGCCGCAGGGTGCTGCCTCCGAGTTCGGCAGTGGCTGCCAGGTCTGGAAGCGCAGCATGTGATCGAAGGTGACCGACGGGCCAACGACCCTCTCACCTGCGCCGTGGGCATCGAGCCGCAGGAACCAGCCGGGTGCCGATGCCGCGATCGGGGTCCCGCGGTCCGTGGCATCGTGCAAGTCGGTCTCGGTGACTTCGGCGATCGTTCCTCGATCGAAGACCACGTAGGCACGCTCGACGATCGCATTCTTCGACCGGCCGGGCTCGCCTGATCCCGCCGCAATCGCAAACATGCGGCGGCCGGAGACGACGGCGATCGAGACATCGGGCGAAGCGAGGAAGCGATGCGAACCGTCGCCCAGCCGCGCGATGCGGCGCGTGATGGCGAGTTCGGCGGGCGGGCCGCCGTTGCGGAAATCGAAGCGCCACAGTCCGCCGCCGGCGTCGAGCAGGTAGGCCCGATCGATGCGTCCGTCGCCATCGAGGTCGACCGCGCGCGGTGCCGACGCCAGCGTTTCGCCGAATCCTGCCGGTCGGAGTTCTGCACCGGCCGAGGGCGCTGCGGTCCAGAGCCGGCGCCCGGTCACGGCATCGAGTACGTGCAGGCCGGGGCCACCTGCGAGCAGGGCAACCCAGCCGTCGCCGCCCTGCGCGGGATCGCCGGTCGCGAGCCGCGCGATGACGGGCTCGGGCGACGATCCGGCAGCGCCTGCAGCCGGCAGCACCAGCGACCAAAGCACCCGCGGCTCATCAGGATTCGAGATGTCCAGCGCGTACTGGCGATTGCCGCCACGGCCGAGGCCAAACATGAGCCAGTGATGCTCGCCCGCTTCAGCGTCGACGCGCCCATCGCCGTTCGCGTCGTATCGATGCACGACGAGCCGTCCGTCGATGCCATGGCCGCGCACCGTGGTCGCTTCGTTGCGCATCAGGCTCGCGACGCGCGGCAGCAGCGCCTGCGGCACCCAGGCCCAGCGCTCGACGCCGCTGTCGACATCGAATGCATGCAGCAAGCCATCCTGGGTCGCGACGAATGCGACCGCGAGGTTCTGGGTGGGATAGCTCACGACGACCGGCGCGTGCTGCCCCGGATCGCCGAGAGTTCGCGATGACAGCAGCCATTCGGTCACGTCGTCGACGGACGCCGGGTCGTCCGCGGCGAGCGCCAACGCAGCACGATCGAGACCGACATTCCCGGGAGCAATCCGGTTGCGCGGATCGGTGATGTCCGGCGAAGCGATCTCCGTGTACACGCGCCGCGATTGAGGCTCCGGCAGCCGGCCTGCGGCCCCGCCTGCGAGAAGATTCGCGTCGGGCGCATCGCTCCAATCGCTGCGTGACGCGGGCAGGGGCAGGGCGCTTGCCGCGTCGATCGCTGCATCGCCGTCGCGGTCCACCACGACCGGAGGCGCAAGCGCGGACGCTCCGGGTTGCAGGCCGTAACGGAAGAGATTGCCGAGCCAGCGCTCACGCAGCTGCGGTGCGGTCAATCCATAGACCACCGTCGGCGCATGCGAGGCATTCATGGAAGCGACGAATCCGGCCGCGGAAAGCGTCGGGCCCGCGGGCACGGCCGCATCGTGCTGGAGGCTGCGGGCCACGAGGTTGACGAAGGCAAGCGCGTCCAGAGCTGGCGCGAGCTGGTGCACGGCGACTGATTGCCTGCCTGGCAAGCCCGCGACCAGGTCCGCTTGCGCCAGATATCGTCCCAGCGCTTCCACGCAGTCCAGAGCGCAGCCTGCCGCGTAGGCCTCGAAGCCTGGCAGTGCCTTGGCGGCCACGGCCGCGGACTCGTCGCCGGTGACGTTGCCCGCTGTCAGAACGGCGAGGGTGACGGGGCGGCAGGCATGCGTGAAGGGCGAGCGGTACGTGGTCCGCCCGCCATCGAACGCGGCAGGATCCGCGTCCGGATCGCCGCCGAATCGTACTGCCACGCCCGCGAGCCAGGCCGCGGATTCGGCCAGCAGCTCGGCCAGCGGCGATTCCTGCGCAGGCGATGCAATCGCCAGCGCCTCGATGGCGGATGCCGCAGCAGCCGCCGGCTGACCGGCCAGCGCAGCGAATCCGCCATCGGCGGACGCTCCGAAATGCCAGAGCGCGGCCTCCAGGCCATCGCTCGAGCGCAGCGCGGCCGCGAGGTTGCGCCGTGCCCAGCTCGCGAATGATTCCTGGCGCGGACCGAGACCGGAGCGAAGGTAGTTCAGGTAATTGCCGCCAAAAAATATGTAGGGATCCGCGTGCGGCGCGCGGTTCCATTCGACCTCGTCGACGGCGTGCGTGCTCCAGGGCTCGTCGATGGCATCCGCGGCGTACCAGATGCCGGGCGCCGCGCCGTGGCGCCCGCGGTCGGCGCGGCATTCGACGGCGCCGTCATCGCCCTCACGCAAAGCATCCCAGCGGGCGGCATCCCCGATGCGCCACTGCGCGGCGCGGGAGGCGATGAAGAATCCGTGCCGTGCGATTGCCGCGCGCGCGGCCTCGCACCGGAACCCGCGCTCCGCGAGTCCGGTCAATGGCAGTCCAGCCTGCAGGCGGCAATCGGGCGCGGGCCCAGGGCCGCGGCGCCAGTAGATGCGAGCGGGATCGCAACGGGATCCTGTGGACGGTCCCCCGGAGTAGTCCTGCGTAGGATCGTAAGGCGGCAGGGCAGCAAGTTGCCGTTCAGCGAACCTCGACGTGTCGAACAATATGGTGAGCAGGGGTTGCATTCCAGCCGGCAGGTTCGCGCGTTCGAGCCATGCCTCGTCGCCGTCGGCAACCGAGTTGCTGGCGATGAGAAGAGCTATGAGAGCGGCGGGTACCGGCAGGCGCGCGCGATCGTCGTTCATGGGCCGGACCCCGGCACGACGAGATAGAAACCCTGTTCAATGGTCGCGCGCGCGCCGCGACCGGCCCGGCCATCGGCCACGATGAAATAGTGCTGTGCCGCATAGTTGTCCGCGTACTCGCCGACGCTGAATCCGACTGGCAGCGCGCCCGGTGCCGCAGCCGTAGTCGTGCGTGCCTCGAAGCTCACCGAATCATCTTCCCCGGGCGCGGAGGGAGCGCGGGCAATGACGCCGCCACTGCGCGTCCGTGCGGCAAGCGCGAGCGCGTGTGCGATTCCCGCCTCGGCAGCCTCGAACGCCTGCTGCGCCGACTGCTGGTGACCGGCGAGAGCAAGGGCTGCCATGGCAGCGGCCGTCGCCGTCAGCGCGAGCGCGCTGAGACTGGCCAGCAGGATCAGCGTGATGGCAAGCGCTGCACCGCTCTGCTGACGCTTCATGCGCCGGTGACCGTATTGCGGAGTCCGATCACCCGTGTCACGCGCTTGCGACGGCTGCGCTCCGGCTGGCCGGCCTGGACCACGTCGCTTTGCGCTTCGAGCGTCACACGCAGTGCGCGCAGCGTGCTGCCTGCACGAGGTTCATCCGGCGACACCCAGCGATCCACCGCATCGTCCGGGTCGCCTTGATCGTCCAGCCCCAACTCGAGTTGCAGATCAGTGATTCCAGCCACCAGTTCCTCGTCCTGAAACGCCGGGCGCGTGCCGCCGACGAGGCGCTTGCGACGCAGGGACGGCCAGCCGTCACGGCCGGTCGCATCCGCGCTCACGTAGTAAACGCCGACTTCGAGGTCGTGCCAGCGCGCGCTCGCACCGAATTGCGCCCGGCCGTCGACGGCGAGCCGCGCGCTGCGCAGGTTCGATTCCAGCTGCAATCGACCCGCGGCCGGCAGGGACGGATCGGCCGCCGCATGCCGGACGATCAGGATGTCGGAGCCGGGCTGCTGGCGGCCGCGCGGAGCGGGCCTGCACGCGAGCTCGACGCCGGTTGCGCTCCAGCTGCCGTTCGATGCCGCAAACGGCGCGGGATCCTGCGCGAGAGAGTCGCCGCAGCCACCAGCGACCGCAAGCCCGATCGTCTCGGGCGATCCCAGGGGCGTTGCGCCCACGATGTCTGTTCCCGGTGGCGCGAGGCCCAGGTAGCCCGCGAGGCGAGTTTCCTCGACGAGCACCGCGAATGCGGCGTCCAGCGCTTCCTCCAGCCGCGCGATTGACTCGCCGTTCCGGTGTGCCGCGCGCCCGCGCGCGACGAAGGCCAGCGCAGATGCAGTCACGACGAGCATCAGCAGCATCGCGACCAGGACTTCCACCAGCGTGAGCCCGGCAGCGCGCCTCATGTCGTCACCGCGAGCGTGAGCCGCTGCGTGCCGAGACCCGACGCCGGCCATTCGATCGTGATCCGGTAGTGCGCGGGCTCGGTGCCATCCGTATCCACGCTCGCAGTCGTGCCCTCGGGCAGCGATTCGAGCACCACCACTGACCATGCGGCAATGACGTGGGCGACCGAGGTGGGGGGAGGCCCATCCGATTGTCGCAGTGTGCGCAGTTCCTCCGCGAGCGAACCGGCGAGCCGGATGGCAGCGCGGCGTGCGGCAGATTCGCGTTCGTGTTGCACGCTTTGCAGCAGCAGGACCGTCGCGCCGGTGATGCCCGCGAGCATCAGGCCAAGCGCGACCAGCACCTCGATCAAGGTGAAACCGCGTGCCCTGAGCGCATTCAGCATGGCGTGCCGCTGCCCGTTGCAACGCTCTCGACACGCGGCCGACCGCTGCGGCTGATGATCACGGCGCGCGCGGCGGCGGCACCGCGCCGGTCGCAGATCGTGAGCGTCGCGGGGGTCGCATGGCCGGTACCGCCTTCGAACCGGACGACTGGGCGGTTCGAGCGCATCTGCGGCGAGTCGGCCGCCACGCCAGCGGGCAGGGCGCGGCGCAGGCTGCCATCGCTGTTGGAGACGAGGAACCCGGCCGACCAGTCGGCCAGCCCGGAACAACGCAGGCCTTCGCGGCTGCCGCAGAGTTTGACCGCTTCACCGCGCACGGCGGCAAACTGACGCGCGAAGTGAATCGCGTGCAAAGCGGCAACTACCGTTGCGTCGCGACGGCTGTCGAGCACCCAGGCCGAAAACGTCGGCACCGCGAGCGTCGCCAGCACGGCAGCGAGACCCATGACGACCAGGATTTCAACGAGCGTGTGCCCCACGGCAGGAGCAATTCTGTAAGGCATGCGGCGAGGCTAACGCGCAGGGCCTCGACCTCCCCGGCGCAATTCCACCGCGTTTGAGCGGATATTCCGGGCGGCGTATATTCGCCGCCCATGGACCACGCCAACCCGGTCCGTGCCGAACGCAAGCGCATCCCGGCGATCCTCACCGAGCACGGCATCCAGCCCGCTCGCCAGCGCATGCGCGTCGCGGAACTGCTGCTTTCGCACGAGCAGCACCTCACGGCGGAGCAAGTGATCCAGGCGTTAGGCCGCGACGGCGCCCACGTCTCCAGGGCGACGGTTTACAAGACGCTCAATCTGTTCGCCGAGAAGGGGCTGCTGAAGGCGCTGACCGTGGATCGCGAGCGCGGCTTGTTCGACTCGAATACGGCCCCGCACCACCACTTCCACGTGGAGGGCAGCGGCGAGCTGATCGACGCGCCGCCCGGTGCGATCGAATTCTCGCGCCTGCCGGCCCTGCCGCCGGGCACCGAGAAGGTCGCGGTCGAGGTCGTGATCCGGGTGCGCCGGCCGGGCTGATGGCGTTGCCGCCACCGCGGCCCTTGCCTATACTGCGCGCCCCTTGCCGGTGTAGCTCAGTTGGTAGAGCAGTCGCTTCGTAAGCGAGAGGTCGGGGGTTCAAGTCCCTCCACCGGCACCAGAATCTCCGCATCTTCTTGCCATTGGCGACCCATGCGGCTTTAATGCCTGCTGGCGGCGGCCTAGGCCCCGCCGACATCAATCCAAAACTCAATAACGATACTCGCGAAGGGGACCAGCAATGCGTGGAACGATCATCATGTGGAGTGGTGACAAAGGGGTCGTGACCGCAGGGGGACAACGCTACGACTTCGACATCAATGCCTGGCAAGGGGCCGTCGCGCCGGCCGCCAACATGACCGTGGACATCACGGTGGATGGCGGCAGGGCAACCGGGGTCAAGCCGGTGGACGAGGCCGAGATTGCAAAGGAAAAACTCGCGGCCATGACCGGCAAGGGCGGCGAGATGGCGAAGGCCGTATTCGCGAACGTCGGCAAGGACGTGGCAATCGCCTATGCCGTGTTCCTGGTCGTCGGGCTCGTCTTCAGCATGGTCTCCACCAGCGGCTTCGTGGACATCTCGATTTCGCTCGCGGACCTCCTGACCCGCAACGATCTCGCGATGATCTCCGGCAGCAACGGCAAGGGCATCTTCCTGCTGCTGCTGGCGACCGCGACCATCGCCGTGCCGTACTTCTGGAAGCACAAGTTCGCGCCGCTCGCGTTCACGGTGCCGCTCCTGTTCACGATCTACGGCTTCTGGCCGATGTGGGAGAAGTACCGCGCCGCCAAGAAGATGGAAGAGCAGATGGGCGAGGAGATGCGACAGATGGCCGAGGCCTTCGGCCAGATGGCGCAGCAGATGGGTGGCGGTGACGCGGACAGCGGCATGGGCGGCCTCGGTTTCGGCGCCTACATCATCTTCGCGACCGTGCTCTACCTCGCGTACAAGGGAGTGATGCGGTTCCTGACCCGCTCCTGAGGGCGGCACGACCGCATCGCGGTCCCCGTTGCGCAGAGCGTTATCACTGATCGCGGCCGTCGCAATCGCGGCGGCCGCGATTTTCATTTGGCTCGACCGGGGAGAACCGGCGCCGCCGGTGTCCGCGACCGCAGCGGCAACCATGTCAGCACCGGCCGCGCCCCCGGAACCGGCACCGGCCGCAGCCGATCGAGCGCGGCCCGAGGATTCGGTCGTCGTGCGCTTCGAGGGCGGCACCAAGATCCCGATCCGCGTCGGTTTCGTCTGGCCGTTGCCGCCGCCGGCGGACCGGCACCTGCCGGCGCGCGACCAGTACGCAATCCTGCGGCCGCTCGCTGATGCTGGCGACGCGGCGGCGGCGCGCACGCTCTTCCAAGTCCTTGACCGATGCCAAGCCGCAAAGAGCGCGAGTGGATCGCCGCCGCGGTCTTTCTGCGAGGGCATCACTCCGGAACAGATGGCCGAATCGCTCGATTGGCTGCTGCGCGCGGCCAAAGGCGGCGACTACGACGCGGGCCGGTGGTGGGCCGAACGTCTGGGCGACAGCCAGGAGGGGTACGAGGCCTGGGAAGCTCGCTGGCGCCAGGGCGACCCCATGGCGCTCATGGCGCTCATGCGCCACTACGAGCGCGGCGTGCCGGCGTCGACCGGCGGCATGCCAGACCCGGTTCGCGCTCACGCCTATCGCCTCGTGGATTTCCACGTGCGCGAGGCGGTCTATGCGAATTTCAAGGGACTGAACACGATGCAGGCGCTCCATGCCGACTCGGTCCGCGCAGCCGGCGGGCGCCTCAACCCGCAGCAGCACGCCGAGGCGCAGAGGCTCGCCAGGGAAATCCTCGCCGGCAACCCCAACTGCTGCCGCGGGATGTGGTGATCAGCCGTCCGTCGCAGTCTGGCGCCGCACAAGCCCGGGGCGCGGATCCATGACCTTGAACCAGAGCGACGGCAGCAGCGCGATCAGGACCGTCGCCGAGTAACCGGCGAGCAGCTGCGGCGCGCCCGGGACGCTCTGCGGCGTCTGGTAACGGCACCACGTAGGCGGTCCAGCACTTGCCCATGCGAAAGACTCTGCGTCGGGGCGCAGCCGGTTCACATTCCCTGCCGCGAGCTCAAGGAGGGCCTTTGCGCTTCTGCACCGCCTGACGCAGCAGGTACTCGATCTGCGCATTGACGCTACGCAGCTCGTCCGCCGCCCATTTCTCGAGCTCCTTCCAGAGCTCCGGCGGCAGACGGAGCAGAAACGGCTTGCGCTCTTCCGCCACAAATCAGGTGTACAGCGTGCCGGTGTTGATGACGGGCGCCGCTTCCTCGGTGCCGCACAGCACAACGAGCAGATTGCTGACCATCGCGGCTTTGCGCTCCTCGTCGAGCTTCACGACGTCCTTGCGCGCAAGCTCCTTGAGCGCCATCTCGACCATGCTCACGGCGCCGAGCACGATCTTCTCGCGCGCCGCGATGACTGCCTCGGCCTGCTGGCGTCGCAACATCGCGGGCGCGATTTCGGGCGCATATGCCAGATGCGTGAGCCGCGCTTCCTCGACGACGACGCCGGCTTTGGCCAGACGGGCCTCGAGCTCCTTGTTAAGCGCATGCGCGACGTTGTCGCCGCCGCCGCGAAGCGTGACCTCGTGCTCCTCGCCGTGATCGTAAGCGTACAGACTCGCGATGCTGCGGATGGCGGACTCGCTTTGCACTTGCACGTAGCTCTCGTAGTCCTCGACGTCAAACGCGGCCTGCGCCGTGTTCTCCACGCGCCAGACGACGACCGCGGCGATTTCGACCGGGTTGCCGCGCTTGTCGTTGACCTTCAGCTTCTCGCTGCTGAAGTTGTGCACGCGCAGCGAGAGCTTGGCCTTCACTGGCCGGTACACGACGCCGCCGGACGCTTGCGCCACACGCTGCCGAAGCGACGGCGGTGCCGCGGCGGCCGGCATCGGCACGCTACCGCGGTTGCGCGAATAAAGCGGATTGGCCCAGTGGAAGCCGCTCTTGCGCACCGTGCCCTTGTAGGAGCCGAACAGGATCAGCACGCGGGCTTCGTTCGGCTGCAGCGTGAAGAAGCCGCAGCTCAAAAACACGCCGGTGCCGATCATCAGAAGGGTGCCGATGACGCGGATGCCGATGACGTCAGGCGCCCTGGCCGCGGCGACGGCCTGAGGGATGGAGACCAAGAGCGCGACCGCCGCCACGAACCAGAGCACGACCAGGAACAGGACGACCCAGCCGTTCCAGGCCTCGCGCTCGCGTTCAGTCGTGGCTAGGCTTCGAGTTGCGGCCATGAGGTTTCTCCCGAACTCGGTTGATATTGATGTGATATCACCACGAAATCAACGCCGCGTCAAGCAGCGGAATCTGGTGATCAGCCGAAGCGGAAGTCTTTGAACTGCTGGCGCAACTCCAGCTTGGAAATCTTGCCGGTGGCGGTCAGTGGAATCTTCTCGACGAAAGCGACGTCGTCCGGGATCCACCACTTGGCGACGCGGCCGTCGAGCCACGACAGCAGTTCCTGCTTGGTCGGCGACTCGCCCGGGCGCGGCACGACAACGAGCAGCGGCCGCTCGTCCCATTTCGGGTGCGGCACGCCGATCACCGCGGCCTGCTGGACCTTCGGGTGGCCCGCGGCGACGCACTCGAGGTCGATCGAGCTGATCCACTCGCCGCCGGACTTGATGACGTCCTTCGCGCGATCGGTGATCTGGATCTGGCCGTCGGGCGAGATGTTCGCGAAGTCGCCGGTCGCGAACCAGCCGTCCGCGTCGTGCGCCGCGCTCTTCTCGCCGAGTTCGTAGTAGTCGCTGCAGACCCACGGCCCGCGCACCTTCAGCATGCCCGACGACTTTCCGTCCCAGGGCAGTTCCCGTCCGGCCTGGTCCACGACCTTGATCTCCACGCCGTAGGCCGGCCGACCCGGCTTGCTGCGGATCGCGTCGCGCTCGGCGGGCGGGAGGCGATCGTAATCGCGCGGCTTCACGTTGGTGGAGCCGAGCGGGCTCATCTCGGTCATGCCCCAGGCGTGGATGGTCCAGACGCCGTGCCGGTCGTGGAATTCGTCCATGACCGTCAGCGGGCAGGCGGAACCGCCCGTCAGCACGCGTTCGAGCGAAGCGAGCACAATGCCTTGTTCGCGCGTGTGCGCGAGCAGGTTCTGCCAGACCGTCGGCACGCCGCAGCCGAGCGTGACCTTCTCCTCCTGGATCAAAGCGGCAAGCGTCGCGCCGTCGCCCATCTTCGGCCCCGGGAACACGAACCTGGAACCGACCATCGGCATGCTGTAGGGCAGGCCCCAGGCATTGGCGTGGAACATCGGCACCACGACCAGCACGGTGTCGTTGCGGCTCAAGCCGATCGTGTCCACGAGCGCCGAACCGTAGCTGTGCAGTACCGTCGAGCGGTGGTCGTAGAGCACGCCCTTGGGGTTGCCCGTCGTGCCCGAGGTGTAGCAGAGCGAGCTTGCCGTCCGCTCATCGAGCTCCGGCCAGTCGAAAGTGTCGGGCTCGTCCGCGATGAAACGGTCGTACTCCTCGGCGCCAAGGTGAATCACGCGCTCGACGCCCGTGAAGGATGGGCGCAGCTTTTCGACCAGCGGGCGGAGCGTGATGTCCGCGAACAGGAAGCGGTCGCGCGCGTGATTGACGATGTAAACGATCTGCTCGGGAAACAACCGTGGGTTGACCGTGTGCAGCACTGCACCGATGCAGGAGACCGCGTAGTAGAGCTCCAGGTGCCGGTAGTCGTTCCAGGCGAGCGTCGCAATGCGGTCGCCCGATCGCACGCCGGCCCTGACGAGGGCGTTCGCAAGCTGGCGCACGCGGCGGAAGACGTCGGCGAGCGTGCAGCGGTGGCGCGGGTTTTCGGCGGTGACGGAGACGACTTCGCAGGCTCCGTTGACCCGGTCGGCGTGCCGCATGATCGAGGTGATCGTGAGCGGCAGCTGCATCATCAGGCCATGCACGGCCGTCACCTCATCGTCGGCATCGTGAACTCGGCGCCTTTTGACCCCTCGGGCCAGCGCGCGGTAATGGTCTTGAGCCGCGTGTAGAAGCGCACGCCGTCCGGCCCGTGCATGTGCAGCGGCCCGAACAGCGAGCGCTTCCAGCCGCCGAAGCTGTGGAATGCCATCGGCACCGGGATCGGCACGTTGATGCCCACCATGCCGGCGGTCACGCGCCGGCAGAATTCGCGCGCCGTGCCGCCGTCGCGGGTGAAGATCGCGGTGCCGTTACCGTACTCGTGCGAAGCGACGAGTTCGAGTGCGGCGTCGAGCGTCGGCACCCGCACGACGATCAGCACCGGCCCGAAGATCTCCTCGCGCCATACGCGCATCGCGGGCGTGACCCGGTCGAACAGCACCGGGCCCATGAAAAAGCCCCGCTCGTGGCCCGGCACCTTGAATCCTCGGCCGTCCACGACGAGTGCAGCACCTTCCTTGACGCCGACCTCGACATAGCCCAGTACACGCTCGAGATGCTCGCGTGTGACCAGTGGGCCCATGTCGGCGCCTTCCGCGGTGCCCGGCAGCACACGGATCGCGGCGAGTTCGGGTTTCAGCGCCTCGATCAGGCGGTCGCCGGCCTCACCCACGGCGACGGCACAGGAGACCGCCATGCAGCGTTCGCCGGCCGAGCCGTAGGCCGCGCCCGCGAGCGCATGCGCCGCGACCGCGACATCGGCGTCCGGCATCACGACCATGTGATTCTTGGCGCCGCCGAGCGCCTGCACGCGCTTGCCGTGGTTGGAGCCGGTTCGATACACGTGCTCGGCGACCGGCGTCGAGCCGACGAAACTCACCGCATCCACGCCGGGGTCGGTCAGGAGCGTGTCTACCGCCTCGCGGTCGCCGTTGATGACGTTCAAGACGCCCGCGGGCGCGCCCGCCTGGGTGAGGAGTTCCGCGAGCAGGATCGGACAGCCGGGGTCCTTCTCGGAAGGCTTCAGTACGAAGGTGTTGCCGCAGGCGATCGCGATCGGAAACATCCACCTCGGCACCATCGCCGGGAAATTGAACGGTGTGATGCCGGCACAAACGCCGACCGGCTGGCGCAGCGACCAGCTGTCGATGCCGCCGCCGACCGAGTCGCTGAACTCGCCCTTCAGGAGGTGCGGGATGCCGCAGGCGAACTCGACGATCTCGAGGCCGCGCGTGACCTCGCCGCGCGCGTCCGACAGCACCTTGCCGTGCTCGCGCGTCAGGACGCCCGCCAGGTCCCCGGCATGCTTCTCGACCAAGTCGCGGAACTTGAACAGCACGCGCGCGCGCCGCAGCGCCGGCACCGCCGACCAGCCGGGGAGCGCTGCGCGCGCATTGGCGATGGCGGCGCGGGTCTCGTCGGCGCTCGCCAGCGCGACCTCGGTGGTCGCGACGCCGAGCGCCGGATTGTAGACCGGAAGCGTGCGGCCGGAGCCGCCCGCGACGCGGCGCCCGCCGACGTAGTGGCCGATCTGCTGCTGCTTGCCGGTCATGGTCACCGTCCGTGCAACCGGCGGATTGTCGCGCGATTGTCCGCGACTGTCACATTCGGGTCATATACCATGATTCGCCCGATGGCCCGCTCATTCCCCATGCTGGTGCTGCTCGTGGCGACCGCCAGCTGCGCACAGCCGCACCGGCTGTTGGCGTGGCCAGCCACGGCCGCACGCCCAACGGCCATCGTGCGGCCCGTCGCCGCGCTCGCGGAGACCGAGCCCGTGGCGACGCAGGGCGACGCTGCGGACGATCCGGCCATCTGGGTGAACCCCGACGACGCCGCGCAGAGCCTCGTGATCGGCACCGACAAGCGACGCGGACTGCATCTTTACGACCTCACCGGGCGGGAACTGCAATCGCTTGCCGATGGCCGGCTCAACAACGTGGACCTGCGCGATGATTTCCCGCTGGGCGATCGCAAGGTCGTGCTGGTTGCAGCGAGCAACCGGACCGACAACACCATCCGGTTCTACCTCCTCGATCCCCAGGTCAGGCGCCTCAAACCGGCGGGCGCGGGCGTGCCGACCGGATTGCGCGAGCCCTACGGCCTCTGCCTGTACGCGGCTGCGGACGGCCAGTTCTACGTTTTCGTCAATGACGCCGGTAGCGGCCGAATCCGCCAGTGGAGGTTGTACGCCGACGCCCAGGAGATCGCTGCGCGCGTGGTTCGCGAGTTCGTGGTTGGCAGCCAGGCCGAGGGCTGTGTCGCGGACGACGAACTCGGCGAACTCTACGTCTCCGAGGAAGACGTCGGGTTGTGGAAGTACGATGCCGACGCCGGCGGCGGCTCCAGGCGCAGGCAAATCGACCGCGTGGGCGGCGCCAATGGCCTGGTCGCGGACCTGGAGGGCGTCGCCATCTGGCGTGGGCAGTCCGGATCGGGCTACGTCGTGGTGTCCAACCAGGGCGCCAACAGCTATGCGGTTTATCGCCGCGAAGGCGATAACGCATTCCTGGGCCTGTTCTCCGTGGCCGGCGGCGATAATGTTCCGATCGACGGCACCACTGACACGGACGGGCTCGACGTCACGAGTGCGTCCCTGGGGCCGGACTTTCCCGAGGGCCTGCTGGTCGTGCAGGATGGCCGCAACGAACCGGCGGGGCAGCGGCAGAACTTCAAACTCGTGTCCTGGCGCGAGGTCGCCCAGGCGCTCGAGCTGAAAGCGAAGGACTAGGGCGCGATGCAGCACCCATCGCGAATCCACAAGTCCCGGAACCAGAGGTCGCGCCGCCGGCGCGCCGACCTCGAGAACCGCCAGCCATTCCCGCGCGTGCCGTGGTGGGTGCGCGCACTCTCGTCGCTCCCATTGCAGGCCTGGTACGGGTTCGGTCGCTTCCTGGCCTGGCTTGGCGAGTACGTGGTCATGCACCGTCGCGCCATCATTGACATGCAGCTCGCGGCCTGCTTCCCGGACCGCAGCGTCGGGTGGCTGCGCGACACGCGCAGCGAGTTCTACCGCAACTTCTGTCAGGTCGCGGTCGAGGTGGTAAAGGCGGCGACGATTTCGCGCGAGGAGATCGACCGGCGTGTGACCTTCGAGGGTGACGACGCTGCGCGCGCGGCGCTGGCCGCGGGCCAGTCGATCATGGTCGTGACCTCGCACAACTGCAATTGGGAGTGGACGCTGCTCAAGCTGTCCGTCCTGGGCCACCCGATCCACGCTGCCTACAAGCCGCTGAAGGGGCTCTTCGGCGACCGCCTGATGCTGACCGTCCGTTCACGCTTCGGGGCCGAGATGATCGCCGCCAAGCGGCTCCTGATACGCGTGATGCGCCACCGCGGGCCGGCGCGCATCGTTGCGATTGTCGCGGACCAGGCGCCGACCTCGTCGGGCGTGCGCTACTTCACCCGCTTCATGGGCCTCGACACCGCATTCTTCGTCGGGCCCGAGGCGATCGCGCGCGCGGCCGACCTGCCGGTGTTCTACCTCGCGATGCGGCGCATCTCGCGGGGCCGCTACCAGGTGGAATTCGTGCCGCTGGCGGCGGCGGGGGAGGAGCTTGCCGAGGGTGCGCTGCTCGAGCGCTATGCGGCCGCGGTCGAGGCGCTCACGCGCGAGCAGCCGGCCGACTGGCTGTGGAATTACCGGCGCTGGAAAGTGCAGCGAGACGCCCAGGGCAATCCGAAAATCGACCCCACGGGATTCGTTTCGCGCGCGGGATGAGCCCGCGCAGGCGTCAGGATTATAGCAAATACAGACGCTTAGCTTGCATTCCTAAACGTTTCTGACAAAATGCCCCGCAACCAGCGGTTCGGCCGAAGGGTCGGAATCGTTAACTGGTTCCTACGGCTGGCACGCGCGGGGCGAGAGACTGCCCCGAGATCAGGGGGATTCCATCCGGGTGCCGACGGTGCAAGGCGAATCGAGTCCCGATTTCACGGCTTCCGACGTGCTTTCGTCGAAGCTGTGGCAGACGCGTCCGGACCGTCCGCCGCTCGGCATCGATCTCGCCTGCACCAAGGTCGCGGTCGACTTCCAGAGCATCAGCGCCGGCAACGCCGACGCGGTGATCCGCCAGAGCCTCGAGATCCTGCGCGAGGCCACCAACACCGATGCCGTGTTTCTCGCGCTGCTCGACGGTCACGGCGAGCGCATCGACTCGATCGCGGCCTCCAAGGGCCCGTTCGCGCAGTGCCGCCCCGAGATCCTGAAGGGCGAGCCGCTCGAGTCGCTGCCCTGGATCCGCTCGCGGCTCGAGCACGTGCGCATCCTCGAGATCAGAGACACCGTCAACGTGCGCCCCGAGCAGGCCGGCGACGCAGAGCGCCTGGCCGGGCTCGACATCCGCTCGCTGCTCCTGATCGCGTTCGCGGTGCAAGGCACGGTGCGCGGCTTCCTCGCCTTCGCCTCGTCCACGCCGCGCGACGGCTGGGACGTCAACCTGCACCTGCTGTTGAAGCTCGTCGGCACCAGCCTCGCCTGCGGTCTCGAGAAGCTGTCGCTGGCCGACCGCCTCGCCGACATGCAGGAGCGCCAGGAGATGGCGCTGCCCTGCGCGAACGACGGCCTGTGGGACTACGACGCGCAGATCAACCACACCTGGTTCTCGCCGCGCTGGAAGGCGATGCTCGGCTTCGCCGAGGGCGACGTCATCACCTCGCCGGACTGGCACCGCATGGTGCACCCCGAGGACCTCGCGCGCGTCTCCGCCTCGATGCGTGACCACATCGCCGGCAAGACCCCGATGTTCGAAAGCGTCCACCGGCTCAAGCACACCGACGGTGAGTGGCGCTGGGTCATCGGCCGCGCGGTCGCGCGCGTGGACGACCAGGGCCGCCTGCGCCGGCTGATCGGCGTCGAGCTCGACATCACCGAGCGCAAGCTTTACGAGGAGGCCCTGTTCCGCGAGAAGGAAAGCGCCCAGATCACGCTGCAGTCGATCGGCGACGGCGTGATCACCTGCGACGCGCACGGGCGCGTCGAATACCTGAACCCGGTGGCCGAGGAGCTGACCGGCTGGCGGCTCGAGGACAGCCTCGGCCGCACCATCGACGAGATCTTCCGCTCGTTCCACGAAGAGACCTGCGAGCCGCTCGAAAATCCGCTCGCAGTCGCGGTACGCCGCATCCGTTCGATCAAGTCGGTGCGGCCGATGCTGTTGATCCGCAAGGACGGCAACGAGCTTTACATTGAGAGCACCGCCTCGCCGATCCGC
Source organism: Gammaproteobacteria bacterium (assembly GCA_052386275.1). Taxonomy (GTDB): domain Bacteria; phylum Pseudomonadota; class Gammaproteobacteria; order Steroidobacterales; family Steroidobacteraceae; genus SCUD01. The sequence continues at coordinate 347 of JBQTKI010000034.1, read as the reverse complement.
GACGGCAGCGGCACGGTCACGGGCGGCGTGCTGGTGTTCCACGACGTGTCGGAGTCGCGGGAGCTCAACCGGCGGCTGTCCTACCATGCGAGCCACGACGTGCTCACGGGCTTGGTCAACCGGCGCGAGTTCGAGACCCGCCTCGAGCGCGCGCTCAAGAGCGCCAAGGCGCGCGAGACCTCCTACGCGCTCTGCTACATCGACATCGACCAGTTCAAGATCGTCAACGACACCTGCGGGCACTCGGCAGGCGATGCGCTGCTCGGCCAGATCGGCGCATTGCTGAAGTCCAAGGTGCGCTGGCGCGACACGCTCGCGCGCCTCGGCGGCGACGAATTCGGCGTGCT
>JBQTKI010000033.1:0-2662 GCA_052386275.1 Gammaproteobacteria bacterium | reverse complement strand
GTGTGCACGCGCGTGCCCTCGACGCCCGTGACCTCGAGCGAGATCAGCCCGTCGTTCAGCAGGAGCGTGTCGCCCTTGCGCACGTCCTTCGGCAGGCGCTCGTAGGCGACACCGACGACTTTCGTCGTACCGGAATACGGATCGAGTTTCGAGTCGAGCGCGAAGCTGTCGCCTTCGGCGAGCGTCACGCTGCCGGCGGCGAAGCGTTCGATACGGACCTTGGGACCGCGCAGGTCGCCCAGGATACCGACCACGCGCCGGGCCCGCGATGCCGCCGAACGCGCGCCGTCTATGCGTCGCGCGTGGTCATCGAAGCTGCCGTGCGAGAAATTGACCCGCACCAGGTCCACGCCCGCCGTCATCAGGTCCGCGAGCGCGGCGTCGTTGTCGGTGGCGGGCCCCAGGGTCGCGACGATCTTGGTTCTTCTCGGCATGAGGCCTCGCTTGCGGGCGGCTCCTACGCCGCCGCGCGGCGTTCGAGCGCCGCGACGGCCGGGAGTGTCTTGCCCTCGACGAACTCGAGGAAGGCGCCGCCGCCAGTGGAGATATAGGAGATCTCGTCTACCACGCCGTACTTCCCGATCGCGGCCAGTGTATCCCCGCCGCCGGCGATCGAGAATGCCTTGCTCTGCGCGATCGCGAGCGTGAGAGTCTTCGTGCACTCGCCGAACTGATCGTGCTCGAACACGCCCACCGGCCCGTTCCAGATCACGGTGCCGGCCTTCGCCACGGTCGCGGCGATTACGGCTGACGAGGCCGGGCCGATGTCGAGGATCATCTCGCCGGCGCCGACCGCCGCGGCGGGCTTCACGGTCGCCTTCGCCGTGGCAGAAAGCTCGGTTGCGACTACGACGTCGGTCGGGAGAGGCAGCGCCACGCCGCGTTCTTTGGCGCGTGCCAGCAGGCGCTTCGCGATGTCGAGCATGTCTGGCTCGTGCAGCGACTTGCCGACCGGCAGGCCGGTCGCCGCCAGGAAGGTATTGGCGATGCCCCCGCCGACCACGAGCGCGTCCACTTTCTCGAGCAGGTTCTCGAGAACCGCGAGCTTGGTCGAGACCTTGGAGCCGCCCACGACCGCGACCAGCGGGCGCGCCGGCTTGTGCAGCGCGCGCGCTAGCGCCTCGAGCTCGGCGACCAGCAGCGGCCCCGCGCAGGCCACGGGCGCGGCGAGTGCCACCCCATGCGTGCTCGCCTCCGCGCGATGCGCCGTGCCAAAGGCGTCCATCACGAACACGTCGCAGAGCGCGGCCATCTTCTTCGCGAGTCCCGGGTCGTCCTTCTTCTCGCCCTTGTTGAAGCGCACGTTCTCGAGCAGCACGACCTCGCCGGGCGCGGCCTCGACGCCGCCCAGCCAGTCCTCGACGAAGCGCACCGGTCGGCGCAGCAGTCCCGAAAGGGCCTTCGCCACCGGCGCGAGCGACTCCGCGGGATCGCGCTCGCCCTCCTTCGGCCGGCCGAGGTGCGACATGACGAGCACGCGGGCGCCCTGGTCGAGCGCGAGGCGGATCGTGGGCACAGCCGCGCGGATGCGCGCATCGCTCGTGACGCGGCCGTCCTCGACCGGGACGTTCAGGTCTTCGCGGATCAGCACACGCTTGCCCGCGAGGTCGAGGTCAGCCATCCGCATCACGAGGCGCGGGCCCAGGCGAGCGTGGTGTCGATCATGCGGTTGGAGAAGCCCCACTCGTTGTCATACCAGGCGCAGACCTTGACGAGCGTGCCGCCCAGCACCTTGGTGAGCGGCGCATCCACCGTGCCGGAGGCAGGGTTGTGGTTGAAATCCACGGACACCAGCGGCTCCTCGGTGTAGTCGAGGATGCCCTTGAGACTGCCCTCGGAAGCCTTCTTCAGGATGCCGTTCACTTCCTGCGCGGTGGTCGGGCGGCCCGCGGTGAAGGTCAGATCAACGAAGGAGACGTTGATCGTCGGCACGCGAACAGAGAATCCGTCGAGCTTGCCCTTCAGTTCCGGCAGCACGAGTCCCACCGATGCCGCCGCGCCGGTCTTGGTCGGGATCATGGACATGGTCGCCGAGCGCGCGCGGCGCAGGTCCGAGTGATAGACGTCGGTCAGCACCTGGTCGTTGGTGTAGGCGTGGATCGTGGTCATGATCCCGGACAGGACGCCGAGCGTGTCGTGCAGCGGCTTGACGAGCGGCGCCAGGCAGTTCGTGGTGCAGGACGCATTCGAGATGACCGTCATGTCCTTGCGGAGCGTCTGGTGATTCACGCCGTACACGATGGTCGCATCCACGCCGTCCGCGGGCGCCGAAACCACGACCTTCTTCGCGCCACCGGCGAGATGTTTCGAGGCCTTCTCCTTGCTGGCGAAGAGCCCGGTGCTCTCGATCACGAAGTCCACGCCCAACTGGCCCCAGGGCAGTTTCGCCGGGTCGCGTTCCGCGAGTACGCGGATGCGGTCGCCGTTCACGACCATGGAGTCGCCGTCCACGGCCACGGTGCCATTGAACGGGCCGTGCGCCGTGTCGCGCCGCGTCAGGTGCGCATTGGTCTTCGCGTCGCCGAGATCGTTGACCGCGACGATGCGCATTTCGCCGTTGCGCTTGCCCTCATACAGGGCGCGCAGGATGTTGCGGCCGATGCGGCCGTAACCATTGATGCCGACGTTGATCGCCATGTTCCTCACTCTCCGTTTGCCAGCA
>JBQTKI010000032.1:0-7539 GCA_052386275.1 Gammaproteobacteria bacterium | reverse complement strand
TGCGACCCCGCCCGCCGCGCGGCGGGCGCGGGGGGGCTCGCCCCCGCGCCGGCCATCGGGGGGGACCGGGGGGCCGGCGCCCCGCGCGACTGCGTCGGGCGTGCCGCCGAGAGTCTCGAACCCTGGTACGCCGAGATCGCGCGCGTGCGCGCCTGGCTCGCCACCGGCTCGGTGCTGCTCGCGCTCCTGCTGCTCGGGGGACTTGCGCTGGCACAGCGCATCGCGCTCGGCCCGCTGCGCCGGCTCGAGACCGAGATCGTGGACATCGAGGCCGGCCGGCGGGAACGCCTCGGCGCCGATTGGCCGCGCGAACTCGCGGGCGTCACCGGGAACCTGAACGCGCTCCTGACCGGTGAGCGCAAGCGGCTCGAGCGCTATCGCACGACGCTTGGCAACCTCGCGCACAGCCTCAAGACGCCGCTCGCGGCGATGCGCAGCCTCCTCGAGCGCGGGCAGACGCAGCCGGCCACGCTGGCGCCGCAACTCGACCGCATGCAGGACATCGTCCAGCACCAGCTCAAGCGCGCCGTGTTCGGCGGCAGCGGCGCGACCGTGACCGACCTCGCAGTGCAGCAGCCGCTCGAGCAGCTGCGCGCAGCGCTCGCCAAGGTCTACGTGGAGAAGCCGGTGCGCGCCACGCTCGCGATCGCGCCCGGCACCGCCTACCCGATCGACGCCGGCGACTTCCTGGAGCTCGCCGGCAACGTGATGGACAACGCCTGGAAATACTGCCGGGGCGAGATCGCGGTGCGCGTGACGCCCTGGACCTCGGCCGAATGGCGCCGGCCCGGGCTCGCCATCGACGTCGAGGACGACGGCCGCGGCATCCCGCCGGGAGAGCGGCAGCACGTGCTCGAGCGTGGAGTGCGCGCCGATGAGAGCGTGGCGGGGCAGGGGATCGGGCTCGCGGTTGCGCGCGAGATCGCGGCCGCCTATTCCGGCACGCTCGAGATCGGCGACGGGCGCCTGGGTGGCGCCCGCGTCACGCTGCGCCTGCCCGGCCGGTGAATGCTCAGGACCCGGACTTCTTCAGCAGCGGCGTGATCAGGTCCATCGGCAGCGGGAATACGATGGTCGTGCTCTTGTCGCTGCCGATTTCGGTCAGCGTTTGCATGTAGCGCAGCTGGATCGCGCGCGGGTCGGCGCCGAGCAGCTGCGCGGCCTCCACCAGCATCGCCGCGGCCTGCTTCTCGCCCTCGGCGTGAATGACCTTGGCGCGCCGCGTGCGTTCGGCCTCGGCCTGTTTGGCGATCGCGCGGATCATGGTCTCGTCGAGGTCGATGTGCTTGATCTCGACGTGCGAGACCTTGATGCCCCAGGCATCGGTCGAGGAGTCCAGAATCTTCTGCACGTCCGCGTTCAGGCGCTCGCGCTCAGACAGCATTTCGTCGAGTTCATGCTGGCCCAGTACCGAGCGCAGCGTGGTCTGGGCGAGCTGGCTCGTCGCCTCGAACGGGTTCGCGACCTGGATGATCGCCTTGCCCGGGTCCACGATCCGGAAATAGACGACGGCGTTGACCTTGACCGAGACGTTGTCGCGCGAAATGACGTCCTGCTTCGGCACGTCGAGCACGATGGTACGCAGGTCCACGCGCACCATCTGCTGGATGAATGGCCACACGATGATCAGGCCCGGTCCCTTGATCCCGTCGAAACGACCGAGAAAGAAGATCACGCCGCGCTCGTACTCGCGCAGGATGTTGATGGCGCTGAATACCAGCACCAGGCCCAGCAGCCCAATCACGCCCCAGAAAATCGGCGAAGCAAGCATGGTCACTCTCCTGTCACTTGTCCGGCGTCACGGTCAGGGTCAGTCCGTCCACCCGCTCGATCCGCACGCGCTGACCGCGCGCGAGCGCGCCGGCGCTTGTGGCGTTCCAGAGCTCGCCGTAGATCTGCACTTTCCCCTGGCCCTGGAAGTCCTCGACCACCTCGGCCACGGCGCCGATCAGCTGCTCGGCGCCGGTCACGACCGGCCGGCGCCGCGAGCGCAGCGCCAGCCACATGGTCCCGAGCATCGCGGCGCCCGCGAAGGTCGCGATCCCGCCCACCAGCCCGCGGCTGGCCTCGAACCCGGGCGTGTCCATGTCCATCAGCACGACCGAGCCGATCACGAAGGCGACCAGGCCGCCAAAGCCCAGCGCGCCGAAGCTCGGCACGAAGAACTCGGCCACCATCATGCCGACGCCCAGCACCACGAGCGCGAGGCCGGCGAAGTTGACCGACAGCACCTGCAGCGCGTAAAGGCCGAGCAGCAGGCAGATCGCGCCGATCACGCCGGGCAGCACCGCGCCCGGGTTGTAGCCCTCGAACATGAGGCCGTAGAGGCCGATGATCAGCAGGCCGTAGGCCACCAGCGGGTTGGTCAAGACCGCGAGCAGCGAGCTGCGCCAGTTCATCTCGATGCGCTCGACCACCGCGCCGGTGGTCGCGAGCTTGCGGGTCTCAGCGCCGACCTTGACCTCGCGCCCGTCGAGCGCCGCCAGGAGCGCGGGCACGTCGGTGGCGATCAGGTCGATGACGCCGCGCGCCAGCGCCTGCTGCGCCGGCAGGCTCGCGGCTTCGCGTACCGCGGCTTCGGCGAACTCCGGATCGCGCCCGCGCAGGTCAGCGAGGCTCCTGATGTAGGCGATCGCGTCGTTGACCGCTTTGCGGTCGGATGCGGTGCCGGCCGGCGCCTGGTCCTCGTTTTCGCCATCCTTCGCGTCGTCTTCGCGGTCCTGGTCCTCGGACGGCGGCGAGCCGCCGATTGGCACCGGCGTCGCGGCGCCGAGGTTGGTGCCCGGCGCCATCGCGGCGATGTGGCTGGCGTAGAGGATGAAAGTGCCGGCGCTCGCCGCGCGCGCGCCGGACGGCCCGACGAAGGTGACGACCGGCACGTCGGAAGCGAGGATGCCCTGGATCATGTCGCGCATGGCCGCATCGAGGCCGCCCGGGGTATCGAGCTGCAGCACCAGCACGACGGCATCCACGTCCTCGGCATGCTTCAATGCCGAGAGAAAATGGTCTTTGGTCGCTGGACCGATGGCGTCCTTGATTTCGACCAGCACCGCGGGCCCCGTGGCGGTCGACGGAGCCTCGCCGGCCGCCAGTGCGAGCGGCGGCAAGAGCGTCGCGGCCAGGGCGGCCAACCAGCCTGCGCGGCGGCGAATCATCGGCATCCGGAAATCCCTCGTGTCAGGCATTTATCATAGCAGGGCCGATGTGACAGAACCGGGAGGTCCCATGCCGAAGCTCCTCGTTGCCGCCGCACTCGCGCTCGCCGCCGCCGCCGCGGGCGCCCAGAACCAGCCGGATCCGACGGTCACCGCAGAAGCGGTAGCGCCCGGTGTGTGGGTGCTGTACGGCAGCGGCGGCAACATCGGGGTGTCGGCGGGACCCGACGGCGTGTTCCTGATCGACGACCAGTACGCGAATCTGACGCCGAAGGTCGAGGAGGCGCTCGCGAAGATTCAGGCGACGACACCGCGATTCGTGATCAACACGCACTGGCACGGCGACCACACCGGCGGCAACGAGAACCTCGCCACCAGAGGCTCGGTGATCGTCGCCCACGAAAACGTGCGCGCGCGCATGAGCGCCGAGCAGTTCAGCGAGTTCCTCCAGCGCAGGACCCCGCCGTCGCCGGCAGCCGCACTGCCGGTCGTGACCTTCAGCCATAACCTGTCGCTGCACGTGAACCACGACGAGCTGCGCGGCATCCACGTCGGGAGCGCGCACACCGACGGCGACACTTTCATCCACTTCCGCAGGGCGAATGCGATCCACACGGGCGATCTGATGTTCCACGCCATGTACCCGTTCGTGGACCTGGACTCCGGCGGCTCGGTGGACGGCGTGATCGCCGGGGTGGAAATGATGCTGGCGCTGGCGGACGAGAATACGCGCGTCATACCCGGCCATGGCAAGGTGACCGACCGCAAGGGCCTTGAGGAATACCGGGCGCTGCTGGTGACGACGCGCGACCGCATGCGCGAGCGCGTGAAGGCGGGCCGGACGCTCGAGGAGGTGCTCGCGGAGATGCCATTCGCGGACTACGACGGCAGGCTGTCGTGGCCGTTCATCACGGCCGAGCGCTACGTGCGGATCCTGTACCGCGACGCGGTGCGCGCGCTCAGCCCAGGTCGAACCTGATCCCCTGGGCGAGCGGCAACTCGCTCGACCAGTTGATCGTGTTGGTCTGCCGGCGCATGTAGGCCTTCCAGGAATCGGAACCGGCTTCGCGGCCTCCGCCCGTGTCCTTCTCGCCGCCGAAGGCACCGCCGATCTCGGCGCCCGAGGTGCCGATATTGACGTTTGCGATGCCGCAATCGCTGCCGGCGGCCGACAGGAAGCGCTCGGCGTGCTGCAGCCGGTCAGTGAAGATCGCCGACGACAACCCGTAGTCGGTGTCGTTGTGCATCGCGATCGCCTCCTCGAGCGTCGCGTACGGGATCAGGTACAGGATGGGCGCGAAGGTCTCGTGCTTCACCACCGCCATGTCGTTCTTTGCGCGCACGATGGTCGGCTCGACGAAAAATCCCGGCCCCGGCAGCACACGGCCGCCGCACAGGACCTCGCCGCCCTGGGCGCGCGCGTCCGCGATGGCCGATTCGTAGCGGCGCACGGCTGAGCCGTCCACCAGCGGGCCCATCAGCACTTCGGAGTCGAGCGGGTTGCCGATGCGCACCTGGCGGTAGCTGGCGACCAGCCGGCGCTCCAGCTCCGCGATCTTCGACCGGTGCACGAGCAGGCGGCGCGTCGTGGTGCAACGCTGGCCGGCGGTGCCGACCGAGCCGAACACGATCGCCGGCACGGCGAGGTCCAGGTTCGCGAACTCGTCGACGATGATGGCGTTGTTGCCACCGAGCTCGAGCAAGCTCCGGCCCAGGCGCGCCGCGACCTTCTGCCCGACCTGGCGCCCGACCGGCGTCGAGCCCGTGAAGCTCACGAGCGCGACGCGACGGTCCTCGACCAGGCGCGACGCGAGCGAATTGTCGGCCGGAATCAGGAGCTGGAAGATCGGCGGCAGCCGCAGGCGCTCCATGACCCCGTTGCAGATGCGCTGCACCGCGAGAGCGCAGAGCGGCGTGTGGTGCGAGGGCTTCCAGACCGAGATATCGCCGCAGATGGCCGCGAGGAAGGCGTTCCACGACCAGACCGCCACCGGGAAGTTGAAGGCGGAGATGATCCCGACCACGCCGAGCGGATGCCACTGCTCGACCATGCGGTGCAGCGGCCGCTCCGACTGCATCGCGAGTCCATAGAGCATGCGCGACTGGCCGACGGCGAAGTCGGCGATGTCGATCATCTCCTGCACCTCGCCGTCGCCCTCGGCCTTGATCTTGCCCATCTCGAGGCTCACGAGGCTGCCGAGCAGGTCCTTCGCAGCGCGCAGCGCATCGCCCACGTGGCGCACGGCCTCGCCGCGGCGCGGCGCGGGCTCGCTGCGCCAGGCCTGGAAGGCCTGCGCCGCGCTTGCGATCACGCGCTCGTAGTCCTCCGGGCCGGCGGCGCGCAGCTGGGCGATGCGTTCGCCGGTCGCCGGATTCACGGAATCAATCAGCGGCGAGCTGCGCTCCGCGTGCCAGCTTCCTGACCAGGCGCCCTCGTTGACGGCCGACAGACCGAGTCCCGACAGGATCTCCGGGGTCTTCATGGAAATTCCCGAGCCAAGAGGTGGCGCATTCTGCCTATTCCGCTGCACATAAACCACTCCCGACGAGGCTGGTTTTTGCACTGCGGCGAATCCGTGTACGATGATCGTCAGCATGAAAGCCGTGCCGAAAACAGCGCCCTGGAGCCCTGACGGCTGGCAGCGCCTGCCGGCGCTGCAGCAACCGCGTTACGCCGAACCGGCGCGGCTCGCGCGCGTGCTGGCGGAGCTCTCGCGCCTGCCGCCGGTCGTGGTGTCCTGGGAGGTGGACCAGCTGCGCCAGGAACTCGCGGCGGCGCAGCGCGGCGAACGCTTCCTGCTGCAGGGCGGCGACTGCGCGGAGAACTTCGCGGACTGCGAGTCGGACACGATTACCCGCAAGCTCAAGATCCTGCTGCAGATGAGCGTGGTGCTGCTGCACGGGCTCAAGAAGCCGGTGATACGCGTCGGACGCATCGCCGGGCAGTACGCGAAGCCGCGCTCGGCCGACACCGAGACGCGCGACGGCGTGACGCTGCCGTCCTACCGGGGCGATCTCGTCAACCATCCCGAGTGGAGCGCCGTGGCACGGGAGCCCGACCCGGAACTCCTGCTGCGCGGCTACGAGCGCGCGGCACTCACGCTCAATTTCGTGCGCGCGCTGGTGGACGGCGGCTTTGCCGACCTGCACCACCCCGAGTACTGGAATCTCGACTTCCTCAAGCACGCCAAGCTGAAGGACGCCTACCAGCGCATCATCGACTCGATCCGGGACTCGCTCGACTTCTACGAGACCATCTCCGGATCGCCGGTGCACGAAGCGGGGCAGGTGCGGTTTTACGCGAGCCATGAGGGCCTGCACCTGCACTACGAGCAGTCACAGACGCGCTTCCTGAAGCGCCGCGAGCGCTGGTACAACCTCTCGACGCACATGCCGTGGATCGGCATGCGCACCGCGCAGCCGGGCGGCGCGCATGTCGAGTTCTTCCGCGGCATCGCCAACCCGATCGCAGTCAAGGTGGGCGAGGGCATGGACGCGGGCACGCTGGCGGAACTCGTCCGCGTTCTCAACTCGGACAACGAGCCGGGCCGGCTGACGCTGGTGCACCGCTTCGGCGCCGCGCGCGTCGAGCAGGCGCTGCCCACGGCGATCCGCGCGGTGCGCGACACGGGCCGCCAGGTGCTGTGGGTGTGCGACCCGATGCACGGCAACACCGAGACCACGCCGCAGGGCGTCAAGACACGCCGCTTCGAGAATATCCTGGCGGAGGTCGAGGCCGCCTTCCGCGTGCACGAAGACTGCGGCTCGACCCTGGGGGGCGTCCATTTCGAGCTGACCGGCGACGACGTCACCGAGTGCACCGGCGGCGCCCGCGGACTGGCCGACGTGGACCTGGCGCGCGCCTACCGCACGACCGTGGACCCGCGCCTCAACTACGAGCAGGCGCTCGAACTCGCGATGCTGATCGCCCGCCATCGGTCGCGTTGATGGCGAGCGTGATCCGCCCGCAATCGCCGGATGTCCTGAGCCCCGCGGCGGTCGCGTTCGTCGAGCGCCTGGCCGCGCAGTTCGCCGCGTCCGTCGAATCGCTGCTGGCCCGCCGCGTGGAGCGGCAGCGGCGATTTGACGCGGGCGAGCTGCCCGACTTCCTCTCCGGGACGCGCGCGATTCGCGACGCCGACTGGCGGGTCGGCGCGATCCCTGCGGATCTCCGGGACCGGCGGGTCGAGATCACCGGCCCCACCGAGCGCAAGATGGTCATCAACGCGCTCAACTCGGGCGCCAACGTATTCATGGCGGACTTCGAGGATTCGCTGTGCCCGACCTGGGACAACGTGATCCTCGGGCAGCAGAACCTGATCGAGGCCGTGCGCCGCACGATTTCGTTCGCGAGCCCGGAGGGCAAGCGCTACCGCCTGAACGA
>JBQTKI010000031.1:0-9755 GCA_052386275.1 Gammaproteobacteria bacterium | reverse complement strand
GCCGCCGCGGTCGCGGCATCGGCGCCGACGATGCTCATGTAGCACGGGGTCAGCGCGTAACCGCCGGCGAGCGTCGCAATGGCGCAGATCCCGGCGAGCACCAGGGACTGGTTGAACACGCGGTTGGCGTCCTCGGGATCCTTGCGCCCCACCGCCTGCGCGATCAGCGCCATGGCGCCGACGGCGAGCGCCTGGGTCGCCGCCATGACCACGAACATCGCAAGCCCGGCGGCGCCGACGCCCGCGAGCGCGGCCTCGCCGAGCTGCGCGACGAACCAGAGGTCGATCAGAAGGTAGAGCGTCTGCGCGATCATCCCGGCCGCGATCGGCGCGGCCATGGTGAGCAGATGGCCGGAAATCGGGCCCTGGGTCAGGTCGCGCATGCGCATCCCCCGGCGGAGGAGTAGGATGCTACCCGACCGCCGGGGCCGGCGGCCGATGAGAACGAATTCAAGGGGGGCAATCGTGGGAATCCTGAAGTCCGCTGCAATCGTTGCGGCAGGTCTGTTCGCGCTCGCGGGCTGCCAGAAGGCGCCGGACCTGGCCGCCGAGATGGATGCCATCAAGGCCGTCAATCAGGCGTGGAACGACCAGTACGCCGCAGGCGATGCCGCTGCGGTCGCCGCGCTCTATGCCGACGACGCCGTCGTGCTCGCGCCGGGCGCGCCGATGGCGGTGGGCCGCGACGCCATCCGGACCTTCCTCGAGGGCGACATCGCGAACACCAGGAGCGCAGGCATGAGCCTCAACATCTCGGCCGAGAGTACGGTCGACATGTCCGGCGACGTCGCCTGGCAGAGCGGCACCTTTACGGTGACCGATGCCGCCGGCGCAACCGTCGACACCGGAAAATTCCTCTCGGTGCTGCGCAAGAAGGACGGCAAGTGGATGCTGATCCGGGATGCGTGGAACACGGACACGCCGCCGGCGCCTGGCGCGGCGCCTGCCGCCGAAGAGGCCGCGGCGCCCGCCGGCTGAGGCGCGCTCAGAAGCGCCAGAGCACGCCGATCGAGGGAACGAGCGGCAGCGAGTTGACGGTCGCGACGTCGAGGAATACCTCGCCGGGGATCTCTTCGTCCTCGAGCTGGTACTCCAGGCAGCAATCGTTCGGCCGTCCCAGCAGGTTCGTGACCTCGAAGAACACGGACAGCTCGCTGCCGCCTTCGAACTCGAAACGCCGCGCGGCGCGCGCGTCGATGCGGAAGTAGTCGCCGATCTGCCGCGCATTGCGCGGCCCGATTGCGACGATCGCCTCCGGATCGAGCGTCTCGAGTTCGACGTCCGTGGTCGGCCAGCCGCTGTGCCAGGTGGCAGCCACCGTGCACTCCCATCGCTCGCCGCGATAACCGAGGCCGGCGCTCAGGTAGTGCCGCTGATCCCAGCTGCGCGCAATATCGGTGCCTGCGACGCGATCCTCGACTTGCGACAAGGTGTAACTGAGCCAGCCGGTCCACGGACGCGCGTTCCAGAACAGGCTCGCCTCGAATCCCGTCGCCCGCGCCGAGTCGGGTGCGATCGCGATCCGGTCCGGCTTGAGTTCCGGCAGGACCACGAGCGTATTCAGCAGGTTCTCGTAGCGCGGTTGCAGGTCGTCGTAGTCCTTGCGGTAGGCCTCGAGCCGCAACTCCAGCGCCGCCGTCAGGTTCTGCTCAAGGCTCGCGACCAGGTGCGTCGAGTGTTGTGGCGGCGCGAACGTCGTCTGGCCGTCCGACACCGGCAGTTCGTCGATGCCCTGCGCCTGGGCGAAGCGTCCCCATGACAGCCTCAGGCGCGTGCGTTCGCGCGGCTGCCACAGCAGTACCGCGCGCGGCGAGAGGTCGGATTCCTCGCCAGCCGAGAGCGTCTCGCGGTCCCAGCGCAAGCCGAGATCCGTGGTCAGCCGCGGCGACAGCTCGAGGCGCAGGTTGACATAGGCGCCGAGCTGGTCGCCCTCGCGCGTGAGCGCAATGTCGCGCGTGCGCGAAGTCTCAGTCGGCGCGCCCGGCGTATCGAACAGGAGCTCAAACTGCGCCTGGTCCTGGTAGAGGTAACGGCCGCTCTGCCCGCGCCATTCGGCGCCCGTCTGCAGCATCACACCATCGCGCGGCCGCCACCAGCCGTCCGCCTGCACTGCGTCGATAGTGAAGCGGCGCTGGTCCAGCAGCGTGCCACTCGCAATACCCGGCAGGCCCGCGGTCCCGGAGCGCGCGCTTGAGAGGCGGGTGCGCGACGCCAGCACGCGCCCGCCGCTGCCCTCGGAATCGCCGGCATCGAGTCGCAGCCAGAAGTACTCGTCGCGGTAGGTCGCCTGCGCGCTTTCCTCCTGGTCGCTGTCGAATGCCACGAGCTTGTCGTCGAAGGCGAGGTAGTTCGCGGACAGCGAGAACTTTTCGCCGAAACGCCGGCTGACGCGGGCGTGCAGGTCGTAGTAGTCGGGCTCGCCGATCTCGTCGGCGGTGAGGCTGAAGATCAGGTCCATGTTGCCGCGCCGCGCCGAGGCGAGCCACTCGCCGTTGCCGCCATCGAAGGTGCCGCCGGCCGACGCTCCCGCACTGAACAGGCTGAGCAGTGCGCGGCCGTAGAACTCGTCCTCGGGCGGCTCAGGCCGGAAGGCGATCACTCCGCTGCTGCGGTCGCCGTAGTTGACCGGAAAGCCGCCCGTATAGACGCTCACGTCGCCGACGATGCCCGGGTCGATCGTGCTGAACAGGCCGAAGAAGTCCTTGAAGTGGTACGGGTTGTACAGCCGCAGGTCGTCGAACAGCACGAGTGTCTCGGACGAGCTGCCGCCGCGCAGGTGCGTGCGGCTGCTGAAGTCGGCGCGCGCGACGCCCGGCAGCCGCGAGACCGCGCGCACCGGGTCGTCGCCCATGTCCGGGAGCTGCTCGAGGTCGGCCGCGGTGAACACCGTGGGCTCCGACGGGATCTCGTCGCCGAACTGGTAGTGGCTCGCGCTGACGATGACTTCGGATAGCGGCGTCGTGACCGGCCGGATGGCCGCCGCACGCGCCGCCTCCCGCGATTCCGCGCGCACCAGCAAGAGGCCGCCGCCGCGTGCCGGCGCGGTCGCGAGTCCGTGCGGCGCCAGGATTTCCTCGAGGATCGCGCGCAGGTCGGTCGCGACCGGTTCCCGCTCCACGCGCATGTCCGGCGTGACCAGGTCGCTGCTGTAGAAGAGCGGCAGGCCCTGCGCGCGCAATTGTTCCAGTGCCTGCTGGAGGCTCTGTCCTGCGAATGGCGCCGCCTCGGCCGCGCTCGCGGCCGCGACGCACGCGAGGAGCAGAAGCAGCCTGGTCATGGGAAACCTAGTGCGTCGCCCGGGTGCGAACCTCGATTCTACCTTCGTTCAGCGCGTACTCGAGGTCGGTCGTCGCCAGCATGACGTCGAGCGCCTCGAGCGGGACGAGGTGGCGGATGTTGCCGTGCAGCACCACGCGCTCCGCGCGCAGCCGCACCGCCGGGTCGGCGAAATGCAGCGTCCTGCCGGTTTCGCGCGCGACCCAGGCCAGGAGCTCGATTGCCGGCCGGCCGTCGATGTCGGGCGCCGGCGCGAGGGCTTCGGCCCAATGCCAGGCGGCGGCATCCGGCGCGATCGGCGAACGCAGGACGCCGCCCAAGGCGTTGATCTCGAGCTGTTCGCCCGCGGAGCCGCGCAGCGTCTGCCCCGCGCGCTCGATTTCCACGAGTCCCTCGCGCACGCGCAGCCTGAGCGTCCCATCCGCGACGGAGAGTTCGAACTGCGTGCCGAGGTCGCGCGCGATGCCGGCCGGCGTCTCGATCCGGTAGCCGGTGCCGACGCTGCCGCGATGGTCGAGGTATACGGTGCCGCGCCCGAGGTACAGGCTGCCCGGCGAGTCCAGCATGATTTCCGTGTCGGCAGCGAGCCGCAGCGATGCGCCGCCCGCGAGCGCGAGTCCGGCGCGCGCGCCGGCCTGCGTGCGCAGCTTCATGCCGCTCGTGAGCGGCGCGGAAGATTCACCGACATGCTGCCAAACGTCGCCGGTCGCGCGCTCGACGCCGCCGATCGCGCGCTCGATGCGCGCGAGCTCTCCGCGCTCGGCGCCCGGCCGCGACCACTGGAACATCAGCGCGACCGCGAACACGAGCACGGCCGCGGCACCGGCCCACAGCATCCACATCGTCTCGCGGCGCCGGGTGGTCTTCCTGCGGAATGCCGCGGTCGCAGCCGCGAGCACTTCCTGGCGCGCGTCTTCGGGCGGCTGCGCGCGCCTGCCGGCAGCGCGGATCAGCGATTCGACCAGGTCCTGTGACTTGTCCATGCGGTTCATCCCGGTTGGGGAACAGGCGGTGCTGTCAGGTCTTCCGCCACTCCGATCAGGTCGCCGAGCGCCTCACGAAACGCGTCGCGGGCGCGCCCCAGCAGCGACTCGGCCGCCTTTTCGCCGACGTGGAGGCGCGCGGCGATTTCGCGCACCGACAGGCCGTCGAGGTACTTCCATTCCAGGACGTCGCCATAGCGGCCGGGCAACGAGTCCAGCGTCGCCTCGACGATGCGGTGCACCTGCGCCTGCCAGGCGCCGGTCTCGGGCTCATCCGTCGCGGGCGCCGTAAGTGCCTCGAGGATCGCGCGCACGTTCGGCTGGTCCTCGAGCAGCACCATGCGCGGCGCGCCGAGTCCCTTCCTGCGGAAGTGGTCGGCCAGCACGTTGCGGCATATCTGGCAGAACCAGGTGTAGAGCGCGGCCTCGCCACGATAGCGATCGAGGCTCTCGATCGCGTTGCAGAAGGTCTGCTGCACGACGTCGCGCGCGGTCTCGGCGTCGCCGTGGAGCCGCGCGAGCGCGAAACGGTACAGGCGCGGGAAGAAGCTCTCGAAGAGCTCCTGGAACGCCGCTTCGTCGCCGCCCAGTATCCGGCGGGCCACGGCCCGGTCAACGTGCACGAGGTCAGCCATTGTCGGATTGGACGCCCTTGCCGGCGGAATCCTTCGCGCGCCGGGGGATTATCGCGCCGCGCGCGTCCAATGTGACGCAATCCTCGCTTTTCACGCCCAGGGAGTCTGTCATGTCGGTCCTGCACGCCCCGCCGCCCTGCTGCTCGCCGCCGCGGCCCCGCTGGCCGCCGCATTCGCGAAGGCCGACGGCTTTACCGACCAGTTCCCGATCGCAGCCTGCGATTTTCAGTCGCAGGGTCACAATGCTTTCTTCCAGCTCGTCCCGAACCGCCAGCTCTACCTCAGCAACCTGCGCTGCCTGCAGGCGGGCGAGTGCGACGAGCTCGTGGAACTCTGGATCACCGTGCTGCCGCAGACCCGCGATATCCGTTTCCATCACAATGGCAGGAAGATCTCGGTGCGCGCGCGCGTGGTCGAGGAATACGAGACCGCGGCCGGCGAGCTCGAGGAGATCTCACGCAACTACTTCGCGTCCTGCGCGCCGATGAACGACGTCTACTACTTCGGCGAGGACGTGTTCGACGGCGACGGCAAGCCCTTGCCGGATGCCTGGCTCGCCGGCCGCGCCGGCGCGCGCCCGGGCATCATCATGCCGGATCGCGCGTTCCTGCTCGGCGCAAGTTACTACCAGGAGATCGCGGCGAACGCGCAGGACCGCGCCGAGCACACGTCCATGGACTTCGAGGTCGAGGTTCCCGCAGGCGTGTTCCAGAACTGCGTCGAGATCACCGAGACCACGCCGCTCGAGCCTGGTCACGAGTCGTTCAAAACCTATTGCCCGAACGTCGGCATGGTCCGCGACGGTGATCTCGAGCTCATCGCGGTGTATTCGAACGCGGAGTCGCCCTCGGAAGAGGACGACGATTAATCAGTCGTCGATCCTGCGGTCCTTCCAGTTCCACCACTTCAAGAGCTCCGGCTGCGGCTCCGGCGTGCGCGCAGCGTAGGTCGCGCAGCGGAACGCGTAGAGCAGGCAGGGTTCCTGCTCGTGACCGGTGATTTTCTGGAGTCGCTGGAAGAGTTGTTCGGGGTTCGATTCGGCGAGGTCTTTGATCGAGTGAATGCCCAGGTGCCTGAGATCGGCGGCGATGGCGGGACCGATCCCGGGCAGCGTGGTCAGCTCGTCGTGCATCGGCAGGGCCCTCCTACGGCTTGTCCACGCGTCCAGATTACACCCTCGACCGGCCCGGCCCGCAAGCGCGGGCCTAAGTAACGGAAAAGGCGGCGGGAGATCGCTCTCCCGCCGCCCATTGCCTGAGCCGCCGCGATTACTTCTCGACGGAAGCGCTCGCATCGACCGCTGCGTTGGCGTTGGCAGAGGCCCTGCCGTCGCCCGAGGTCTGCACGTTGCCCTTGGCATCAGCCTTGGCATCGGCCTTGGCATCGGCCTTGACGCGGCGCCGCGGACGCTCAGCCGGCTCTTCGTTCGCGACCGGCTCGCTGCGCGAAGCCGAGGCGCTGCCCGAACCCTGGCCGATGGCCATCGCATCGCCTTCGACCGGCTGCGTCGCGGCGTTCACGGCGCCTGTGACCGAACCATCCGCACGCGCCTCGTGACGCTGCTGCGGCTCCGGCATCGACGGCATTTCCGGGGAAACGTCGACGTTCGAGCCGGCCTCGCCCGCGAACTCCGCGCTCGCGGAAACTGCATGCGTCGCCTCGGCGGCGGCATCCACGCTCGCGCCGAGCGCGCCGCTCGCCGTCGCCTGCGCGCCGGCCGCGGTCGACTCGGCACGGTCGCGCGCTTCGCCCGCGCGGTCCTTTGCCTTGTCCTTCACGCGCGAACCGATCTCGCGCGTGCGGCCGAGTGCATCGGTACCGGCACCGAGCGTGCCGTTCACGGTGCCGCCACCGGTCGCCCCGACATTGCCGAGCCCACCGCCCAGGTTGCCCGTGATCGAGCCCCCGAGGCCCCCGGTGACGTTCCCGCCCAGAACCTGGGCGTTCGCCACACCCGCAGTGGCCAGCACGGCGGCCACGGCGGCACTTGCCAGAAAGTTACGGTATTTCATGGACTTACTCCTGTGACCCCCGCGGACCATCCGCGGTTCTCAGAAGCAAGTACGACTGGGACGGGCGGTTTATTCCGTGGCCGGCTGACCCGGCCGGTAATCGCCCCCGACCAAGCCCCGCCCATAGATCGAGTCCTGCCCATCCCGGCCGAGGTCGACTGCGGTCGCAGCAAGCGCCTCGATCGCGGACTTCGCAGCTCCCGGATCCGGCTGCGCGAGCGATTTCGCCAGCAGCCCGGCGACGACGGGTGTCGCGAAGGAGGTTCCGCGCACTTGCGAAAAGCCGGCGCCCGGCTGCGCGGCGAAGATGCCCGCCCCCGGCGCCGCGAAATCCACCTGCTCGCCGCGGCAGGCCTCGGGCAGCACGCGGTCATTCGCGTCCACCGCCGTGACTCCCACGACCTCCGGATAGGCCGCGGGGAACAATGGCGGCGCCGAGGGCCCGTCGTTGCCGACCGCGGCGACCAGCAGGTGCCCGCGCTTGACCATCGCGCGCACGATGCCGGTCATCAGCGCGCTTTTTGCGCCGACCAGGCTGATGTTGACGACCGGCACGCGCTCGCGCGCCATCCAGTCGAGCGCGACGGCCACCAGCGCGATCGAGCCGCCGCCATGGCCGCAGAACACGTCCGCGGCATACAGCACGGCGCCCGACTGCACGCCGCGAAACTCGCCATAGCTTCCGGCCAGCAGCGACGCGACCGCCGTACCGTGCGTGGCGGGCAGCAGCCGGCCGTCGCAGCCGTAGCGATGGATCGTGAGGCCCACGAGCGCAGGATGCGCGCCGTCCACGCCGCTGTCGATCAGGCCGATGCGCGACGCCGCCGGTATCGGCGCCGCCTGCGCCGCGGAAGGCGGCGGCGATGCGGCGGGGGATTCCTGCGCGGCGCCGCTTTCCAGATAGAGATGATGGAAATCGTACTCGCCTTCCGGATCGAGTTCGCGCATGCGCTTGAGCGCGCGGCGCGTCGACATGCCCTGCGGCGCCTGCAGCAGGACCAGGTGCAGGCCAAGGCCATCGAGCGCCCGTTCGGAAAGCACGGTGAAGCCCGCGGCGCGGGCACGTTCGAGCGCCTCCGCCGTCGGCGACAACGCGCCCACCTGGCGGCGCAGGATCGGATGGCCGTCCGGGTCCGCCTCGACCGTCGCGCGCTCGCGGCGCAGCAGTTCGCGCACGCGAAGCTTGCGCAGCTCCGTGAGCTGCGACTGCGCCGTGCGTAGCGTATCGGTCACGGTGCCTGGCAGCGGCGGCAGCGGCAATTGCGGCAGCGGCACGCCGACCTGCGCGGAGGCCATCGCCGCCGCGCCAGCCGCAAACACGCCGATCCAGGCCCTGCCCAATCGTTTCATCTAATCACTCCTCGGCCGGGTCGCGACCGGGAAATGCTAGCATCCGCCCGCGCGGTCCCTGATGGGAATACGTTCCGGGCCATCGGTTTCATCCAGGGGGAATATTCCGGCCACGCCGGACGTACAACTTCATGAGTACGCCTACGCCGCAAGATGAACTGCGTAGCCAGCTGGGCGAGCTGCTGCCTCGGCTACGGCGGTTCGCCCGGGTGATTACGAGGAACGTCCCGGACGCGGACGACCTGGTGCAGACGGCGGTGGAGAAGGCGCTGGCCCGCGCCGCCCAATGGCGGCCGGAGGCGAGGCTCGATAGCTGGATGTTCGGAATCATGAAGAACGCCTGGATCGACGAAATTCGCGCGCGCCGCCGGCGCGATCGCGTACATGCTCCGGAAGAAGCTGGCGCCAACGTCGGCGATGCCTCGGCGGCGTCGCGCGACATCGCGCTCTCGGTGCAGGCCGCGATGGAGCGGCTGCCGGAGGAGCAGCGACTCGCGGTCGCGCTGGTGCTGGTCGAGGGCCAGTCTTACAGGGACGCGGCCGATCTGCTCGGGATTCCGGTCGGCACGCTGATGAGCCGCCTCGCGCGCGGCCGCGCCGCGCTCGCGGCGATGCTCGGGGAGGAAACATGAAGTTCTCCAACGAAACGCTGATGGCCTATGCCGATGGCGAGCTCGACCTCGTCACGCGCGCCGAGGTCGAGGCCGCGATGGTCTCCGATCCGGAAGTTCACCGCGCCGTCCTGCGGCATCGTGCACTCGCCGCACGCGTCAAGGCGGCTTACCAGGGAGTGCTCGAGGAGCCCATGCCGGCGAAGCTCGCGAGCCTCGCTGCCGATCCGGTCGCTGCGCCGGTCGTGGAGTTGCGCGCAGAGCGTGATGCACGCCGTGCGCGCAAGGCGCCGCCCGGCGCCTGGGGCGTGCCCCAGTGGGCCGCGATCGCCGCCTCGGTCACGCTCGGCGTGATGGTGGGCGTGTTCGCGCTGCGCGGCTCCGGCGCGCTCTTCGAAGAGACGGCCGCGGGCCTCATCGCTCGCGGCGAGCTCGATGCGACGCTGACGCGGCAGCTCGCCGGCAGCCTCGGCACCGGCGCCCCGCAGGTCGGCATCAGCTTCCGCGACCGCGGCGGCGCGTATTGCCGGACATTCCACGTGCAGCAAGAAGCGCCGCTCGCGGGCCTCGCCTGCCGCGCGGGCGATGACTGGCGCGTACAGGTACTGGCGGCTGCACCCGCACGCGAAGGCGACATGCAGCCCGCATCGGCGATGCCGATGGCGGTGCTGCAGGTGGTGGACGCCGCAATCGTGGGCGAGCCGCTCGATGCGGAGGCAGAAGCGGCGGCGCGCGATGCCGGTTGGCAAGCGAGGCTGGACGTGGCCGAATAGCAGGATGCGCAGAGTCCTGCTGATCGTTTCTTTTCTCCTCTCGGCATGCGCCCAGATTGGAGTCCAGATCCCGCCGCCCGCCGTGCGTCAGGCGGGCGTCGCGGCCGCTCACCCG